>PMUM01000365.1 GCA_003166855.1 Acidobacteriaceae bacterium
GAGTTGGGGGGCATGCGGCGCTTCATCTCCCGTGGAGACGTGGTGCTGGTAAAACCGAATATCGGGTGGGACCGCACGCCGGAGCAGGCAGCGAATACAAATCCCGATGTGGTCGCGGAAAATGTCCGGCAGTGCTCGAACGCTGGGGCCAAGCGCGTGATTGTGACGGACGTGAGCTGCAACGACGCGCGCCGCTGCTTCCAGCGCTCCGGGATCGCAGAGGCCGCAAAACTCGCAGGGGCAGACGTGATTCTTCCCGAGCCTTCCAGATTCAAAGAAGTCGATTTGCAGGGCGAGGTGCTGCACGCCTGGCCGGTGTTCGATCCGTTTCTGAATGTCGATAAGGTCATCAACATCCCAATCGCGAAACACCACGGACTCACAGGCACAACACTCGGGATGAAGAACTGGTACGGGATGCTGGGCGGGCAACGCAATCAGTTGCACCAGAAGATCCATGAGAGCCTGGTGGACCTTGCCGACTTCGTGCGTCCCACACTGACCCTCATCGATTGCTATCGGATCCTCGTGCGCAACGGGCCGACCGGAGGGAATCTCGAGGATGTTCTCCTGAAGAAGACGCTAGTTGCAGGAACCGACCCGGTAGCGCTCGACGCTTATGTGGCGAAGGCTTACTGGAACATGGATGTCGACGCTCTCCCGTATTTGAAGATGGCCGCCAGTCGCGGGCTGGGCACGTATCAGTTCGAAAAGGTCCGCACGCGAGTCAAGAAGCTGGCGTGACCTTAGGGAAGCTCTGATTCAGTATCGTAAGAGAAAACGCAGGGTCCCTCGACTGCGCAGAATTGCCGAAAGACGGCAATTCTGCTCCGCTCGGGATGACAAATAGAAGCTTAATCAGAGATTCCCTAGAGGTGCTGCAGCACGTCGGCGATGCGCTCGCCAGCGTGGCCGTCCCAAAGCGGCGGAATGCTTCCTCGTTTGGCGCGGCCGTCGAGAATGGCTGACAGTTCCAACGCAAGTCTTTCTCTATCCTGACCCACCAGCGTGTTCGTTCCCAGGGTGACCGTGATCGGCCGCTCGGTGTTGCTGCGTAGGGTCAGACAAGGCACTTGCAGATAGGTTGTCTCCTCCTGAATCCCCCCTGAGTCGGTGATGACGGCCGTGGCGCGTTTCTGGAGCGCAAGGAATTCGATGTAAGGAAGTGGTTCGAGAAGATGCAGTTTCTCAGTGCTGATTCCGAACTGCGAGATTCTGGCGCGGGTACGGGGATGAACGGGAAACACAACATGCAGTTGTTGGCTGGCAGCAAACAGGGAATCCAGAATGCGCTTTAATGTCTCACTGTCGTCGACGTTGGAGGGCCGGTGGAGAGTCACCAGCGCGAAACGGTCTGGCAGTCCGTTCACAGGGCTTTGGAGCGCGGCCGGAAGCAGGCGCACCAGCGAATCAATCATGACGTTGCCGACGAGGTGAATCTTCTTTGGCGAGACGCCTTCACGTAGAAGATTCTCGTCTCCGTCTTCCGAGGGCGTGAAGAGAACATCCGCCAGCCGGTCGGTCACGATGCGGTTGACTTCCTCCGGCATGGTGCGGTCGAAGGAGCGAAGCCCCGCCTCGACGTGCGCGACCGGAACGAGCAATTTGGCACACACCAACGCAGCTGCAACCGTCGAATTTACATCTCCGTAGACGAGTACCATGTCCGGCTTGCGCTCCAGCAGGACGGGCTCGAAACCGCTCATGATGTCTGCGGTCTGGCGGGCATGTGTGCCGGAGCCGACGCCGAGGTTGACGTCCGGAGGCGGAATTTCCAGCTGGGAAAAGAACACCTCCGACAGATTCCTGTCGTAGTGCTGGCCGGTATGCACGAGCGTCTGCCGCATTCCGGGCCGCGCCCGCAGGGCGTACAGCACCGGCGCTGCCTTCATGAAGTTTGGACGAGCTCCGACTACGTGCAGAATGTGCATAAAGGGTGCGGGTCCTGCGTCATCCGCCAATCTTGTTCAGACATCTCTGGCGGATGCCAGACCGCCAGAACACATACATACGAGCTTATATCAGTCCCGGGGACGACCTACACTCGGAGGCAAATTCTGCTTTCAAATTTCATGAAGGAGTAAGGCTCGGTTGCCTTACCGGGGACGCCTGTTGCTGGGGCGTCCCCTCTTTTTTGCGTTGACTCATGAGCCGGTATAGAGCTGAAAGGGAGCCCAGTAGAAAGGCTTGCGGAGCGAAGGGCTGGAGTGAATCAAGCTAAGCTTGGCGTTGCGAAGAGCTGAGTCCGGAGTCTCTCCTTTTTTCAACCCGCTGTAAAGTTGATCCATCAGCTCGGGAGTCGAGGCATCACTCACATCCCACAAGGCCCCGATGACGTTGTGCGCTCCGGCGCGAACGAACGCCCAGGAAAGCCCTACCAGGCCTTCGCCCGAATAGGCGCGCGCGCCTGCGCTGCGACAAGTGGAGACGGTAACGAGTTCAGCCCGCAAAGGGTGCTTGATGATGTCGCGGGCGTAGAGCTTCGATGAATCATCATCCGCATTTGTCTTGGAGAGCACAATGGCGGAATCCAGTGGACTAAGGCGGCTGGCGGTGCCATGGGCGACAAAATGAATATAGAAGAAGCGCTCGGGCTTGCTGGCGAGATACACGGGAGGGTTCGCCTGATCGCGTGAGAACACCCGTTCCCGGCCCGGTTGGAAGTGCTTCTCGATGCGCTCCATCTCGACGGCGGCTTTCGGCAACGGAGGAAAATCGTCGTTGGGCGCAATGGCGTCGCCGAAAAGGAGCAGGTTGCCCGCACCTTTGCTGTGTCCGGCGTGAAAGGCCTGCAGCATGCGCAGAGAACTGGCGCTGGAGAGCGTGACATCCTCGATCCAGTAATGCTGCTGGGGTTCAGGGACCAGGAGCGTTTCGAAATTTATGCTGTTCAGCGATCCGTCAGGGATGATGAACACTTTTCCATTCTTTGCCAGGTCTTTCGGCAAAAAGTCTTTTGCCGGTTCCACCAGGATGCGATAGAGGGCCGTGCCGTCGTCATTGGCAGTTTGCGAGGACTCCCGTTGGTCGATGATGGCCTTTCGATAGCGCTCGACACGGGTCTTGATTTCTTCCGCCGGAGGGAGTCGAAACAGGCCAATCTTCTGTGGAGTGATTGCCCAGAGGTAGGACTGCGTCTCCCCCAGCCAGTAGAAGAGGACAGTGCCGCCGGCCCCGCGTGCGATTTGCTGAGCATTGAGCACGTCGGGGGCGAATGATGTTCCTTTGGACAAGAATCCGAGTCCTTCGGACAGAGTTCGGCCGCGGCTGAAGTCGGCGACCTGCAAGGCCTCTGCCGTCTTGCCCTGGGCCAGGAGGAAGTTGAGGTAGTCGTCGTAGATACGGGAAGCGTTGGTTAGAAACGGCAGCCGAGAATCTTCGTGCTGAAGTTCGGAGCGGGCGGTTTCAAAGGTGGCGAGTGCGGTTCGATATTCGCGGTTGGCGGAGTCGGCTTGCTTTTCATCTTCGTAGAGACGGGCGAGCGAACGCTCGGCTTCCCACTTCAAGAAAACCGGACAGTCTGCAGATTGCTCGACTTCGTGGAAGGCATTTTCGGCAGTGGTGTTGTCGTGGAGGCGGGCAGCAACCCGTCCTTGAACCAGGAGTGGATACACCTGGTCTCGGCCGTTCTTATCTTCGCGCGCCTTGGCGAGGGCGTCGTCCGCGTAGCGCTTCGCGTCGTCGAGCTTGTTGGTTTGCTCGGAGAGGAAGGCGAGGACGATCAGAGAATTAACAGTGTGTTCCCGGCTCCTCATTTTCTTCGCGAGTTGCAGCGAGGCTTGATACGAAGTTTCTGCATCTTTAAACTCGCGGGCGTCGAGATAGATGTAGCCGAGGGCTTGGAGCCACTGCGCTTGGTCACCGCCATCGCCAAGCTTCTCGGCCTCTTTTCGGGCCTCGATAAGCGCCACCTGAGCCTTTTCGGAGTCGCCGAGTTTGTAATAAGCCCAGCCCATGTTTCCAAGCGCGGTTTGCGAGATGTCGGCATAACCATGCGCCACAGAAATCTGGCGAGCCGCATTGGCCCAGTCAAGCGCCTCGTCAAAGTGCGTTTGCTCGTCAGCGGACCAACTCAGATCCAAAAGTGCGCTGGCCTCCCAGAATGAGTTACCGCTGGCATGGGCCTTAGGGAGTACCCGCGCGAAAAGGCTCTGAGCTTGCGAATAGCGGCCCCGGTGCATTTCCATCGCGCCTCGCGCTGCGACTACATCTGCGCAGGCCGGAAGGTCCGCAACTGCGCAGAGGTGTTCGGCCTCGTCGAACTCATGCTCCGCCTCGTCGAACTTGTGCAGGGAGGTGTATGCCTGGCCTTCTAGTCTCCGCTTCTTTATCGCCAACTCTCCGGGAGGAATTGGTGTCGGCTCGGAAGAGAGGATCTTCAGTGCCTCTTCATCCATTCCACGACCGTGCAGAGCGGAGGCTCTTAGGATCGTGAACTTCCAGGCCCACTCAGCGCTTAGGCTATGGAATGTCCCATAGCCGCGTTCAGCTTCATTAGTCGCGGCCACCATGTCGCCGCGTCGCGAGGCTTCTCTCGCGTGATCGAAAGCAGCCTGAGGGTCGCGTTGTCGTGAGCAGCCCGGTAACAGAACAATCCCGAGGACGAGCGGGATGATTCCTAGCATCTGCGCTCGACTGCGCATTCACCCTCCTCTCCGACTGCGACCCAGCGGTTGGCGTCTCGGGTCCATTGGTTTTCCGGTTTTCGTGAATTTGATGAATTCTAACTTGAAGGGCCGCAATGTTCACATAGAATCCCGCCCCAACGAGGATTTCGCTATGTCGTCGATCGCGATGGTTTGGAGTGAGTTGGCTGTGTGCTGCTTAGGCTTCGGAGACGACGACGGGGCGATAACTTATTCCGGGAGGCAGCACAGGTAAACTACGAGGCGTGAGCGATTCACAATTATCAGGTCGTGCTGGCCAACATTGGTAATGTGTATTTACATCGGCGAGGCTACTTTGCGGCAATCTCGTACTGTCGACGAGCGCTCGCTTTGGCCATCTCCATCAAGAAGTCGACAAGAAACATCAATCTGGCATACGCGAGGATTCGCCTGTCCGTAGACCAGTCGAACTCTCGCATGGAATTGGCTAGGCCGGAATCTTTTCGCCCTCGGAACTAGCCGCCGCTGCCCTTGCCACCGCTGCCGTTCGTATCCAGCGCCGCGATCTTGGCCGTTCCCTTGGCGAGGCATCCCATCTCCAACCGGATCATGGTGAGGCGGAACTTGTACTTGTCGTACACGCCCTTGCTGGGGTTACCCGGCTCGCGTTCTACTTTCAATTCACCCAGGAAGATTTTCCCGAAGTGCGGCAGGTCGATCACGTGGCCGAATGGGGTTCCGGGAGCGCCTTTCACGCCGCTGACTACGGAGCATTCCAGTTGGCCGCTCCCGTTCAACGCGGGCCGTCCTTTGGGATACTCGCTGGCAGCCCAGCCTGGGAGATTCTCCGCCTTGGCAATCGTCTCGTATTGCTGCGAAATCCGGTCGAGAACTTCGCGATTGTCAAAATACGACCGGTCGTCTTCGCTTCGAGGGCCAAGGATGTCCAAACTGCGCTCCACCTCAACCTTGTGTCCACCAATCCGCAGATTGTCGAAGCGCGTGCCCAGGAATGTAACCGAAGGCACTTGGCCAGAGCCGTAGATGGGATGCACGGTGGAGATCTGTGCCACCACGCGATCGGCCGTGATGACGTCGAGCACATTCAAGCCCTCGAGGACGGATGTTGCCAGCGTAGTGACGCCGGCAATCTTCGAACTCGGATGTCCCGCCACCTGCGTGTAGCCAGACCGATAGGACAGAATGCCTTCGAAGCGGAAGGGATCCGCCTGCTTGAACTGATAGTGCCCATCTTTGGGCAACTTCACATGCGCGCGGGCCTTGATCTCATCTCGCAGCGGTTGCTCCAGCTCCGCACTCAGAACATTGGCTTCCGCAAAATAGTCGTGGACTGGTTCGACTATGGGTAATTCGTTGACTAGCGCTGCCATATCTTTTGCTCCGTTCCGCTGAGCTTATTTCTGACTCTGCAGTTCAATCTGGAATCGGCCAAGACTTACGCTTTCGCCGCCAGCCGTGACGCCATACACTGCGAGCGTGCCGGGCTCAGGACCGGCTCCCGGCATATAGAGCGACAAGGCGTCGTTCCCCGAAGCCGGGATTAGGCGCGACCATTCTAGCGCTCCCTGAGAGCTATACAAGTCCAATTTGTAGGAAGAATAGCCGCTGTCGGGCGGTACGTTCAGGGAGAGTCCGAAGGCCTGTCCAGGGTGAGCCGGCACCAGGATTGGTTCCGTACCTCTGACATTGAGGTTAACTACAGCCGACGCCATAATTTGCGGACTATTGAGGGCATGCTGCAATCGAGAATTGGTCCGTCCTTGATATACGATCACGGCCAGCAAAAGAGCGAAAACGGGCGCGGCAAATGCGGGACGAAGCCAGGCAAGCCACCCATGGCGAGCGGGTTCTGGGCGAGAGGTCGCGCGGACAAACACCGGCTGGGCCTCCTCCGCCAGAACACCTTTGCTCTCCTCCACGAACTGGGAGCCCGCGCGCACGTCGAGAGCGCATTCCGGACAGTCAAAATAGTGCTCTTCGAACTCGTCCCGCATCTCGGACTCGAGCTCGTTGAGTAAGTATCTTTCCGTCATTTTGTCTCGAACCACCGCTGTGTGGTCCATGATTTATTTCCCCCTCAGACGAAGTGCGTGCTCGCCAGCATTGGCACCGTTCTCAAGCTGTAACAAAATCCGGGGGATTCTCTCCCGAGTGCTTCAGATACGATGCCTTGAATGCTTGCTTGGCACGGTGCAACAATACGCGTAAATATTCACGATCGACGCCGAAATCACGGCAGACCTGATCCTTGTCGCGTTCTTCCAGGAAAACTTCCCGGAGCAGACGGCGATCACGCTCGGAAAGTTTCTCCAGGATTTCGCGGACTTTTTTTTCTCTTTCTTTCGCGCTGAGCGCGCCCAGCAGATCGACATTGAGGGCAGGAAAATTCTTCTCCTCCTCCTCGTCGAGGGAAGTACTGCGGGCGGCCGACCGGTAGTGCTCGAGCAGGACGTTATTGCAAATGGAGTTTACGAACGATCCCAGGCGGTCGGGCTGAAGAATCTTCCCGTCCCGCAAGGCCATGAAAAAGCGGGCAAAGGTCTCCTGACGCACGTCCTCAATGGCCTCGGGCGACTTGAGGCGAGAACCGAGCTTGATCTTAATCAGGGCGCCGAAGTAGGCCGAAAAATGCTCCTGGGTCCGGTAGTCTCCGGACCGCAGCCGACTGAGATAGGACTCATCAAAGGATTGGAACTGCAAGTACTTGCCCCGCACATTCTGAAGTGTCAGAAAGTGTAGCACCGGGGCTGGGGCATCGCTGACGTTTTCCGGGGCTGGGGCGGCGGGCGCGACGGGGCGTTTCACAAGCGTGAGACTGCCGCGGCGGCAAACGGTGGGCGGGTTAGTTCGGGCACGTTGCACTGGGAGGAATCTACTCCTGAAGCTTGAATCGAACGTTAGGGTCCTTGGGGAAGTCTGAATTCAAAAGCGCCGGAGCCGCTTCCCCCCGGATCGACTCCGGCACTTACGAGAACCTCAGCCTGTGGTTTGCCAGGCCGGAGTTCGTGAACTGTGGCTGATCGGTTACAAGCCGATGTCCTCCACGTATAGGGATAGTGCAGGGGAATCCCCGACCGTTTCAGCCGATCTGAACTTTTTTTGGTCCAAGCGCGGGGAGTCACTCCAAAGGGCCGATGGCCCCGGCACCCCGTACCTGCGCGAGGAGGGCGAATCGGTGTAGGATGGCGGCTGTTTCCCTAATAAACCATGGAGATACATTCCCGCATGAAACCGGCCAAACGAGGCAAACCACTCCTGATGCGAGTCGCTTTCGGATGCGCGATCTACCTTGCAGCGGTCGCTTTCGCGGTAGGACAGGGCGCAGGTCCGTCGGTCAAGAACATTCGGCAAGCGGTGATTTCTCCGGATGGAACGCATGTCGCGTGGGTGGAACCAGTCGCTACTGGAGGCGGGGGCTCGGCTATTTATGTTCAGGATCTGAAGTCCCCCAGTTTGCGGCCGCAGCGCATTTCGGCGGCGGGCGAGGACGCCGCGGCACATGAGGGGGATGCCTGCTGGTCGCCGGACAGCAAGCGGCTGGCGTTTCTTTCCGATGCGGGCGGCGACGACCAGTCAGAGCTTTATGTGGCGGATTTGGGCGGCGGCACGGCCCGCAAGCTGACGAGCCTGAAGGGGTTCCTGGCTGATCCGGCCTGGGCACCCGATGGGAAGGCGGTCGCGATCCTGTTCACGGAGAATGCGCCTCGAGCCGCCGGTCCCTTGATGCCCATGACGCCCGAGACTGGCGTGGTTGATAGCAAGGTTTACGAGCAGCGTCTCGCCACGGTTGAAGTTGCATCGGGCAATGTCCAGCAACTGTCTCCGGCGGACATGTACGTTTACGAATACGATTGGTCGCCGGACAGTAAGAGCTTCGCCCTGATTGCGGCCCACGGTGAAGGGGATTCGAATTGGTACGTCGCGCAGATCTACACGCTGGGCGCGACGGGCGGAGAACCGCACCCGGTTTACAAGCCGCGTTTGCAGATCGCGGAGCCACGCTGGTCCCCTGATGGGAAGAACATTGCCTTCATTGAAGGGCTGATGAGCGACGAAGGGTCTACCGGCGGCGACATTTATGTTGTGCCGGCGGGCGGGGGGAATGCTCGCAATGTCACCCCTGGAATCGCGGCATCGCCCAATCGAATTTTCTGGGCGGCTGCCGATAAGATTCTGTTCACCGAGAACATTGATGGTCTGTCGGGCATTGCAACGGTGGATCTCGCGAACGGAAAGATTGCGCAACTCTGGTCGGGAGCGGAAGGCCTGTCTATTTCGTTGTCAGCGGATCAGGCGAAGTCGGCGGTAATCAGAAGCTCGGCCGAACATCCCGGCGAGATATGGGTGGGCTCCATCAGCAGTTGGAAACAGCTGACGCACTACAACGACGCGGTTCGCCCGGAGTGGGGCGAAATGAAGAGCCTGCATTGGACCAGCGACGGAATGCGGATTCAGGGCTGGCTGCTCTACCCGAAGGATTACGACCCGGGCCACCGATATCCGATGGTAGTTGTGGTGCACGGTGGCCCCGCGGCGGCGGTCCGCCCTAGCTGGCCCGGCCGCGGTTTCAATATCGACAGCCTTTCCACCAAGGGATACTTCGTGCTATATCCCAATCCTCGGGGAAGCTTTGGGCAGGGGGAGAAGTTTACCGAGGGGAACGTCAAAGACTTCGGTTATGGAGACTTCCGCGACATTCTGGCGGGAGTCGACGAAGTGGTGAAGACCTTGCCGGTTGACGACCAACGGGTCGGAATTTTCGGCTGGAGCTATGGCGGGTACATGACGATGTGGGCCGTGACGCAGACTCACCGTTTTCGTGCGGCGGTGGCCGGCGCCGGATTGTCGAATTGGCAGAGTTATTACGGTGAGAATGACATTGACGAGTGGATGATTCCTTATTTTGGCGCGTCGGTCTACGATGACCCCGCCGTGTATGCGAAAAGCTCGCCCATGACGTTCATCAAGAATGTCAAAACGCCGACTCTGATCCTGGTCGGAGAGCGGGACGGCGAAGTACCGGAGCCGCAGTCCCGCGAATTCTGGCATGCATTGAAGACTCTGGGTGTGGAAACGCAGTTCGTGGTCTATGAGGGCGAAGGCCACTCCATTCGCAAGCCGGAGCATCAGCGCGACATCATGGAGCGGCTCGTTGGGTGGTTCGACCATTACTTGAAAGCGGAACCGGCGCAGCACTGAAGACCAATCCATCCCTCGCGAACGGCAGAGCGGAACACGTCCGTCCGTGGCAGGATGGATGCGTGACGACCGGCATGCTCCTTGTGTAGAGTGTTGTGCGGTACTTTCTAGCTTGATCTGGACTATCTGGAGGCACTACTTGAGAAATAGACTGACATCATCTGCAGTGATTTTGCTTGCAGTGTTGGCGTCTCTAATCGCTACTTCAATTTCCGTGTTCGCACAGGAACCCGCTCCGGCCCACAAAGCGCCGGCTGCAGTCGCGAGTGTTGACATCCCGATTCCCGACATCAAGTACACGAAGTTCGTGCTCGCCAACGGTCTGACCGTTCTGGTGCATGAGGACCACAAAGCCCCGATCGTGGCCGTGAACACCTGGTACCACGTGGGATCGAAGAATGAGAAGCCGGGCAAGACAGGCTTCGCTCATCTATTCGAGCATTTGATGTTCAGCGGCAGCGATGACTTCAACCACACTTACATCAATGCTATGGAGAAGGTGGGGGCCACGAATCTGAACGGCACCACGAATAACGATCGCACCAATTACTTCGAAAACGTGCCCACGTCTATGCTCGATTACGCGCTATTTGCGGAGAGCGATCGCATGGGTCACCTGCTGGGCGTGCTCGACCAGAAGAAGCTCGACCTGCAGCGCGGTGTGGTGCAAAACGAAAAGCGCCAAGGGGAAAATCAGCCCTATGGAGTAACCGAAGAAATCATCACCGAGAACACTTATCCGGTCGGCCATCCTTATTCATGGACCGTGATTGGCTCCATGAAAGACCTGGACGCCGCTTCCATGAGCGACGTGCAGGAGTGGTTCAAGACTTATTACGGCCCAAACAACGTCACCGTAGTGATCGCGGGCGACATCACACCGGAAGTAGCGAAAGAGAAAGTCGAGAAGTATTACGGCGACATTCCCCCGGGCCCGCCGATTGCCAAGCAGGAAGTGTGGATCGCGAAGCGTACCGGAACGCACCGCGGCTGGGTGCAGGACCGTGTCCCGCAGGCTCGCCTCTACCGCATCTGGAACGTGCCAGAATTTGGGTCACCCGAAGAAGCGCTGCTCGATATAGCAGCGCAAGTGCTTGGCGGGGGCAAGACCTCGCGCCTCTACAAGCGCCTGGTCTACAAAGATCAGATTGCAACCAGCGCAACCTCATCGAATGACACGAACGAGATCGGCGGGCAGTTCGACTTCACGCTCACGGCGAATCCGGGCGAGGACCTTGGCAAGGTGGAGAAGGCGGCCGACGAAGAGTTGCAGGGTTTTCTGAAGAATGGCCCGACCGCCAGCGAGTTGCAACTGGCCAAGACACAGATCCTCGGCCGGTATGCGCGGATCGTGGAACGGATCGGCGGCTTCGGAGGCAAGAGCGATCTGCTCGCGCGCTGCCAGTCGTTCCGCGGCAATCCCGACTGTTACAAGGACTACCTGAAATGGGTGAAGGCCGCGACCCCCGCCACGGTGAAGAAGGCCGCCGATGAGTGGCTGAGCGACGGCGACTACGTGCTCGAAGTGCATCCGTACCCGACCACGTTCAAGACCGATGCCAAACTCGACCGCTCCAAGGAGCCGGCAGCGGGCGATCCCATGTCGCTCAAACTTCCTCCTTTGCAGAAGGCCACTCTCAGCAACGGGTTGAAGGTTGTGCTTGCAGAGCGCCACACCGCTCCCGTGGTGAACTTCACTTTGATGGTGGAAAGCGGCTACTCTGCTGATCCCGCCAACGCGACCGGTACCGCCAGCTTCGCGCAGCGCATGCTGGAAGAAGGCACGCCGACGCGCGATTCTCTGAAGATTGGAGAGGAGTTGGAATCGCTCAGCGCCAACTTCAATGCGGGAGCGAGTCTCGACTATTCGCTGGTCAGCCTCAATACGCTCAAGAGCACGATGGATCCGTCGCTGGATATTTATGCGGATCTCATTCTGCATCCCGCGTTTCCGCAGAAAGAGTTCCAGAGGCTGCAGAAAGAACGCATCGCTGGCATTCAGCGTGAAAAGGTGACGCCTCAACCGATGGCGTTGCGGGTAGTTCCGACTTTGCTCTACGGCAAGGGACATCCCTACGCGGTGCCGTTCACGGGCTCAGGCAGCGAAGAAGCCGTCAAGAAAATGACCCGCGAGGACTTGGCGAAGTTCCACGACACTTGGTTCAAGCCCAACAATGCGACGCTGCTGGTCGTCGGTGACACGACTCTGGAGGAAATCAAACCCAAGCTGGAAAAGTTGCTGGCGTCATGGAAGCCGGGCGACGTTCCGAAGAGAGAGGTGCCGAAGGTAAGTGAGCCGGAGAAGGATGTGGTTTATCTCATCGATCGTCCGGGCTCGGGCCAGAGCGTGATTTTCGGTGCGCAGCTGGCGCCTCCGCAGAACGATCCGGATGCGATCGCACTGCAACTGGTGAATGGCATTTTCGGCGGAAAATTCAGCGCCCGGATCAACATGAACCTGCGCGAGGACAAGCACTGGTCGTACGGCGTCCGCGCCGTGCTGCCGCCCGCCAAGGGCCAACGACCTTACATAAGCATCTCAGCGGTGCAGACCGACAAAACCAAAGAATCGATGGTTGAGTTGGTCAAGGAATACAAGGGCATCGCGGGCGACAAACCAATCACCCCGGAGGAACTCAAGGACGAGCAGAACAACACCACTCTTGCGCTGCCGGGGAATTTTGAAACCGTCCAGCAACTCAGCGGCGCCTACGGCAACATCATTCAGTACAGTTTGCCGGAGGACTACTACAACACCTTCACTCAGAAAGCGCTGGCCCTCACGCCGGAGAGCGCCAATGAGGTCGCGAAGAAATACATCTTGCCGGACCATCTGATATGGGTGGTCGTGGGTGACATGAGTAAAGTCGAGGCCGGCGTGCGGGAACTGAATCTGGGCGAGGTTCACAAGATCGACGCCGACGGCAATGCAGTGCACTGAAATCGGGCAGTTATGCAACCAACGAAATGATTTGACGTCGATGCGGGCGCCACATCGGGTGGCGCCAACATTGACTGAACGCGTCGTCCCTCCGCTGAGCACACGCCGGTTTGTTCTAACCGAAGCAACGAAGCTCATTTCGGCAGGTAGCAGGTCAATGTACCAAGGGTCACAATCCCGCGGGTGATTCAAGTCACAGACCCATTCGTTCCCTCGCGAGAGAATCGAATGTTGCGTCAATAACGGGTCGGCTCAGTAAGTGGAGACGACCCACATTCAAAAGAAAACGAGGCATTATCGTGAAAACAAAGAAGGGCGTCATTGGAATTCTCACCGGCGGAGGCGACGTACCGGGCCTCAATCCCGCGATTCGCGCCGTAACCATTCGCGCGCTGCGCGAGGGTTGTGAAGTCATCGGCATCCGTCGCGGGTGGGCCGGGCTGGTCGACATGGTCCGCGAAAAGGATTACGACAACACCGAGAACTTTCAGACATTGTCGGAGGATCTGGTCAACCGCACCGGCCGCACGGGCGGGACGTTTCTGCACTCCTCGCGCACGAATCCCAGCAAGGTGAAGAAGGCCAGCGTTCCGCCCCATCTGCAATCCGCCTATAACGCCGAGAAGAACGACTTGACACCGGAAGTATTGAAGAACCTGGACTGGCTTGGCATCGACTACCTCATCCCGATTGGTGGCGACGACACGCTTAGCTATGGCGTGCGGCTTTATCAGGAGGGCGTGAAGGTCGTCGCCATTCCCAAAACGATGGACAATGACGTCCCTGGTACCGATTACTGCATCGGCTTCAGCACGTGCGTAACGCGGACCATCTCGATGACCAACAGCTTGCGGACCAGCGCCGGCTCGCACGAACGATTCATGGTTTTGGAAGTCTTCGGACGTTACGCGGGATTTACGGCCATGCTGCCCACCATGGCCGGGGCCGCGAATCGCTGCGTGATTCCGGAGCACAAATTCGACATCGAGCGCCTCACCGAATTACTGGTCGCCGACCGACGGAAGAATCCGAGTCGCTATTCCGTCGTCCTGGTTTCGGAAGGAGCGATGTTCGAAGGTGGAGAGATGATCTTCGAGGCCGAGACCACCGACGCCTTTGGCCACAAGAAACTTGGCGGCATCGGAGACTTGGTTTCGGAGAAGCTGAAGGAACTCTCCCCCAAGTACAACAATGGCAAGGCGATCGACACGATCACTCAGAAGCTGGGCTACCTGGTCCGCTGCGGAGATCCCGACGCCATTGATTCCATTGTCCCGATGGCCTATGGCAACCTTGCTCTCGACTTGCTGCTGAGCAAGATCCACGGACGGCTGGTTGTTCTAAGAAATGGCCGTTACGACAACATGCCCATCGACACCGTAACTGCGACCAAGAAGGTCGTCGACGTAAAAGCGCAGTACAACGTCGACCGTCTTCGCCCCCATTACAAGAGCTTTGAAATGAAGCCGCTCTTCATCATGACGACCGAGATGGGATAGCGCTGCACCTATTCTCTGCTGAACCGGCGATCGGATGATCGCATCCAGGGCAATGAGATCACCCGATTCGGTCTGGGACGACGGCGAGCTTCTCACTGGTAAGTGAAGTTCAGCTCGTCGAGGTAGACGGTGTAGGGAGTCTGTTTGTAGTCGCCGTCCATCTGGTAGTTGACGGTAATTCCCCACCACCCCGGCGCGGAGAACGGCGCGTACTGCCAATTCAGAGTGGAGGTCTGCCCGTTCAGGGTAATCGACTGGTAAAGCTCCTGATTGTTGGAGGTTCGTTGCACCTGAAGGATCAGGTGATTCCAGGCGTTCTGCATCGGGTAACACGGGATGCCCGTAGGAAGCCACTTCAAGGTCGCCGTGTCCCAGATGTCCCATTCGTTCCCGCCCTCGACGCGGCATTCGTGTCCCCAGGTGAATCCCATGCCGTCGAAGAATTGATTGATATCAAACTCAAGCGCCTCCGACGATCCGATATTGCTGCTGTAGAACCATACGTCGTAGGTGAAGTTGTGCAGCGTGGGCACGAGCGTGTGGTTGGTATCGGGAAGGCCCTGGGAGGACAGGTCTCCGATCAGGTGGTTATTCCAGAGGACGTCCGAATAATCCATCGTCCCGCCAATGTTGAATTGCGTCGAGTTCCCCGACATCGTTGGGGACTTGACGTCTTGGTACATGGCCCAGGTGGTTCCGGGCCCGCTGGGGAGACAGCCGATGCAGTCGCTGGATCGTGCAGCGCTCGGGGACGAGCGCTTCAGGGTCTCACGTCGACGCAGAGAAACGCGCACTGTCGGACGCTGCGAAGGCACTGGCGCAATTGTGGAAAATCTCGCCGAGTTCCAGCCGGTAGCGTAGCGCCGCGATCAAGGTGGAGGGATGCAAGGGCGGCTCCTTTTCAGGGTCTGTCCTTTTGCGCCAACATACAAATGCGGCGGTCAGCAGGATTAGGAAAAAGAGAGCGATTGCAATGGTTGCCATCGCTCGTCCTGCCTTTGGATTACCCACGATCATTGAGGAAACTGAGATGCCGAACTGGCACCTTTTGTTTTCCATAATCCCGGCCCAACCGGGCCTTTTTGTTGGGAGAAAACAAAAGCACCCTCAATCATCGATTCGATTAAGGGTGCTGACGGCGAAGGTGGCGCTTTCCAACGCGTGGTCCACACGTCGATTTCGCCTGGATTTCTAGACTGCCTTGCGCAGAGTATCCACGCTCTCTGAACCACGCTTTACGGCTGACTCACCGCCGCAAGTATCGCAGTGCGTCACCGCTTCTTTGCGGCGTTCGCGCAAGAGGCTCTGAAAAGTATCCCAGCGCCCACCAATTCCAACCGCGCTGTTGCTGATCACGACGGAATCGGTTCCCGCCGGCACAACTCTTCCGGTCCCTGACGAGGCCGCCTCAAGATCGGCTCTCTGTGCCGCGCTGCTCAGGGGAACTTCGGACCTAGGCGCGTACCCATGCTCCTCGGCCGCGGCCTGTTTCGACGCGGAATTTCCGAGTGTCTGCTGGGTCGTGGGAGTAATAATGCGGTCGGTTTCCGCGCGATGCATCACAGGATCGGCTACCCACTTCGAACGGTAGCGCCCTTCATAGTCGGCCCATTTGCGTTCGGAGTCGAGAACAGACTCGTCATAAGGCGGAAAGCTTTCGATCTGGCTCTTGGTCAGGCTCACCTCGAAATCGTCGGTATGCTTCGCCGAGGCGCGCAGGCCGTCCGCAGGAACGAGGAACTCTTTGGTTGTGAGCCAGCCACCCGTATCGACAACGACGTAGCGGATGACTCCAGTGGAATGGTCGAAGATGACATCGTCGATCTTGCCTAATTTTTCATCATTGAGACCATAAAGATGAGAGCCGCGAATATCCTCACTCGCGTTTGCGAAGCGGGTTTCTTTCAGAGTGCCGTAATGTGACATTTCTACCTCCTATGGATTGGTCCGTGTGATTCAGCGATAAGTATTGGGGCAGAGCACCCAAGGAACAATTCCCCGTTCCCGGTAGAGGGACCTCGATGGATGGACGTCAAATCTGACCGGGATCTTCCGGGTCAGGTTCGCGCACAGGCATATCGGGGTTCTCCGGAGGATCCGGGGGCTCTTGTACGGGGAAAGGCTCCGGCCCTGCCGGGATGCGCAAACTGTATTCGAGGAAATGATCTGTATTCGGGTGCATGACAGTCAGATGCCACTTGTCTTGTGTGAGGCTGCGACAAAAAAGCGGGCCCATAGGGCCCGCAAAACTTTCTGCTATCTCCTGACCGTTTACCCGCTCACGCATGGGGCGAAGTGCCGCTTCCGCTGGGCGAAGCGACCGGCGGGCACGGAGTGCCCGGCGTGGGGCTCATCCCAGGACTGCTAGGCGACGTTCCATTATTGCCTTGGCTAGTGCTGCCAGGTGTCGATGGATTCGAACTCGACGACCCGGAGTTCGGCGTAGATCCCGGCGTCGAATTCGTCGCGCCCGGCAGAGTTCCGCAGGGAGAGCCGCTGGGCGAACTGCCAGGGTTATTCGGCGTGTTGGGATTGATGGTGGATGGTTGCGTAGTGCTTCCCGGAGTTGGGCTTGCCGGCGTGTTCGAGCCGGGCACCGTTGTCTTCGGAGTTCCGCTGGGCGATGTGGATCCAGGAGTAGTTTGCGGAGTCGCGGTTCCAGCCGGCGGTGTTGCGGTGCTGGCCGGTGGCGTCGCCGTGCTGGCGGGCGGTGTAGCGGTTCCCGCTGGCGGAGTCGCCGGTGATCCGGGCGTTGAGGATTGTCCTGCGCTTCCAGAACCACTCGCCGGAGGCGCTCCTCCTGAAGGGGCAGTCTGCGCTACCGCCCAAGTCGCGCAACACAGTACAACGGATAGCAATGCAAGTCTCGATTTCAACATAAGATTTAAGTCCTTCCGGCCCCAGTGTTAATGACGATTAACCTGACGGCCTACGATCCAGGCTCAGTATGCGAAGCCGGGAGCCACGGGAATATCCGGCACATGCCGTAGATACGGCATATCAAATCACCGAGACAACCGACCCGCCCCTACAGGCAAGCCACAAGTGAAAGGTGGATAGGCTCATCGATTTCTCGCTTCAACCCGTCAAGGTCAGCGAGCAGCGGCCAGGGCGACATAAGCCAGCCCTGTCACGGAAATAGCGATGAACAAGTAAGCCCACAATTCGATGGTGCGCCTGAAGAGTGAGCGCTGTGAATTCACTAGATCTTCAGGCATAGCGGAGGTAACGGTGGTGAGTTCAGTATCCATTGGCGGCCATGCACCTGCGCCCAACCTCCGTTTCGGTACCGAGGATCCCAAGAGTCATTAAGCGGGATTCCGGACCAAAGCACAATACGGAGAATTCTGTATGGCAAGCTGCCTGACACAGTAGGAGCAGGGCGAGCTAGGCGTTGGCAGCTATTCGAACAAAACCTCATCTGCGATCGGGATGGGCCTCGATACCGACCAACGGCGCGCGGAGCCTTCAGGAAGCGGCGACAACAGTTGCGTCAGCATCCAGCCGAGCGCCAATCCCGCGAAGAGAAATGTCACCGCGGTAGGAAGATCGTAGTAGGGACGAATTGTGTTTTTAGTCGGCATAATTGATTTAACTTTGTGGCAAGACGAACGGCGCGGGCTGAGGCAGAAATTACGCGATCATGACAGCGGTTCGATGCCCTCGATGTGAATCGTGTTGCTCTTCATCTCAAGCTTGCCGGTAACCTTAACCTGTTTTCCGACGAAGGGTTTCGCTTTTGCCTGGTCGTCCAGCTGGTAACTCATCTTGGTAATGGGGTCCTTCAGCACCAGTTGACCCTGTTCTTTCATCACGAGGCCGGTGAAAGCCAGCGCCTCCCGGGTTTGAGTATCGCCAGAAGAGGGCGCTGAGGCATCGTTCTGTTGGGGCGACTGCGGCGTAGCCGGGGATTGCGCCTGACGAGGAGTGGCGGGCGCCCGATCCTCATCCGGCTGCTGCGCGTGAGCAGATGATGAAAGTGCAAACGCGACCAGCGTTACAGCTGCAGCCAGTAAAATCCGCACTAAAAAGTTCTTCATGCAACCATCTCCCTAAGATCTCAAGCCAGGTCAGCGGTACTACGATGTAACCGGTTTATGTCTCCGCGCTCACCGACGAGATCGTGATTGTTTTTCCATGGAGTTCGCCTACGACGTGAGCGCGCTGCCCGGCCAGCTTTTTCAATTCATTCAAGTCGCCATCAAGGAGGTAGGTCATATCGGCACCGACGAGTGCGAATTGCGCGCCGCCGTGCACACATACTCGGATACAAGTTGTGGCGGTTTGACCGAGGGTGGCGGAATGCTTTGCACCGCAGCGGGAGCAAGTCACCATGCCTTCATAGGGCCGCTCCGTCGTTGTTGGAGTCGGTTGCTGAGTTGGAGTTGGTTGCTGAGTAGATACTTCACCCACCGCAACGCCGGCAGCTGCCCCTAGGGTTGCGAACAAAAGCGCAAGGGCGCAGGCGATCGCAGTGCCCAGCATCACGATCTCGATCCACACACGGTTTCTTTTCATAGCGACCTAGCCTCCCTGTCCGACGAGGCAGCAAATGGATGCTCTCCGGCCTCGAACAGTTGGCTACAGCGGGAAGTGCAACTGATGTGCCAGTCGCATGGCTCAGCAGGCGAGGCGGTCTAAGTCCGTGATACAAAGGGCTCAGGAGCGTAAATGCCAGACTGCGACGATTCAGCCAAGAGGGAAGAAATTACCGAAGCCCGAGAAGGAGAGTGGCTGGCACATTGAGCAGTCGTCACGCCGCCGCTTCGGCTGCCTTCGGCATTCCGAGGCTGGCGGCTTCTCGTGCCCCTGCACGGCGCAACAATTCGATGGCAGAGTTGGCCTTGGAGTTTTCCGGGCACGACACGTATACCATCGCTCCCACATCGCACAACTGGTGGCCGAGCCGCTTCGCCTCGTCCTCGGAGAAACCGAGACCCACCAAGGTCCGCGATCCTCGAGACATCGCGGGAAGGTTTTGTTCAAGCAGCAACGCGTGGAAAAATGCCTGCGAACGGATGAAGAGTCCCACCGTCGGAATTACAACCGCTCCAAACTCTGAAAACCAGCCGATCATGCGGGCGCTGGTTGCGCTCTCTTCTGGTTTGGCGTCAAGGAGCTGGGCATCGCGCACGACGGTGGCTACGGGATGGGCGGGCGAAAGCACCATGCAGATGTCTTCGTTCCCGAACCCCGCACGGTTCAACGCGTAAACGACCTCGGGCAGAGCAACGTTGCGAGGATACATCCCGTATGCGGCGGTTCCATTGGCCATCATGTTGATCTCCGGGCCGGGATCGCGAGAGGAAGGGTAAGATTCCTTCTACAGCACGACTGCGAGGCGTTACTACACCCTATAAAGTTTGATCTGAAGAGGCACTAGGGTAAATCGTGTAGACAGAGAAGAAGGCGAGCCCGCATCCGGGAAGCGTTTGTGCTGCCGATCGCCCGCAGCATCGGTGGTCTTCGCGCCAGCGGTAAGTATCGTGTCATCGAGTCTTCACTGTAGAAGTCCCAACAAATTCCGTTAGGACAAAACTTCGAGGAGGCGAGCAGTCATTGCACACTTGATGCTCCCCCATGCTTCGCCCAGAGCGCTGAAAACTCACGGTTTTCGCGGACTCGCGTCAGTTGGCAGTGGGCGTGCACGATTGGGTGATGTGAGATCACAAACACTTTGGCGACTCACAAACTTTAAATTTCGGAGGTAGGAAAAATCATGAAGAAACTTCTCTCAGTCGTCGCATTGGTTGGACTGTCCGGGCTTGGAATCAATCTGTCGGCGCAGCAAACGCCATCGACGCCGGCTCAGGCGGGCTCTGCACCGCAACAGCAGACAGATGCTAGCCAGCAGCAGTCCGCTCGCAGTTTCGAAGGCAAGATCGCGAAGTCGGGCGACCAGCTCGTTCTGCAGGAAAGCTCCACGCAGACTGCTTATAAGATCGACGACCAGGAAAAAGCGAAGCAGTTCGAAGGCAAGAACGTCAAAGTGATGGCGACAGTGGACGCCAGCACAAACACCCTGCACGTGGTTGACATCACTCCCTCCGAGAATCGATAACCTTTTAACCGGTTGCGGTGAGTGGTATCTCGACTTTGGCCCGCTGTGAAAATCACACAGCGGGCTTTTTATTGCTCCTGATAACAAGGCCCCCTTGGCAACAATAGCTGCCCTGGAAGAGTTGATGGGAAGGAGCGCACGAGGACGTCGACTCCTGACCAGCCATTGAAAAAGGAAAAAAGGCAACGACGTGCCGGAGGACTAATATTTGATGGCTCTTCTGAGAGATCCCTGGGTCGGAACTGGAAGGAATTCTTTTACGGGTCTAAGAGCGGGTTGGCACTCGAACATCTTCCACTCGGTTTGGGAATAACCGTTTAAGAGAGCAACTCGATCTTCACAACGCGGATCGTGTTGCTGGTGCTGTCGAGATTCCCAATCACCTTTACGTCCTGGTTCTCGTATTGCTTCACATCGCCCTGTGAGTCCAGTTGGTAGGTGCTGTTGATCGATACTTTGAGGACATACCGGCCGCCAACCTTCACGATTTTCCCGGTGAATGACTGGGTGGGCGTCTGTTGGTTGTGGGGATCTGCCGGCGGTTTCGCTTGCTGGTCCTGCGGATCGGGCTGCGGGAGGGGCGTGTCCCGCGGCGGAAGAGGTTGTGGCGCTGGTTGTGGTTTCTGCAACCGGGACCACGCAACGAGCTGCCTCGTTGCCAGGGCGTCCTCAGGAAACTGCTGGGTGAGCTGCGGCTCTTGTCCAAACACCAGAGGCGCAATCGCCAAAAGAAAACCTGCGAAGCAATTCGTCGTTCGATTCATAAGTACACCTCTACGAAAGACGAAGTCGCTGGTAAGCCTTGCGCAATTCGATTGCCAGGACAGTCATTGATAGCGCAGCACTTGCGCAATCTGATAGCAGGTGGCACGCGAAGCTTCTACACCGTCTATACCACTTTTACCTGCGTTCACGCGCTAGATCAATCGAGTGTTCTCTGTAGAGTCTCGTCGTCTAGAGCAGAGGCTCGTCCCGCATTCGATTCGGACGAGTGCCTTTGGCCGAGTGCTCTGTGACCAATTCGATAGCGAACAGACACAGGGCTGCCGTGCCAAACAATTGCCCCAGGCCATCGAAATGAACGACCAGACTGAGCAGCGAGAAGACGAGTAAGAACAAGCCCAATGCCGGTAACATCATCGAACCTCCTCAGCAAGCCAGAGTGAGGGAGACATGCCACAGTCGCGTCCTCGTAACAACATTTAAGAGCAACGCCTGCGCGGTTTGAATACAGCGATGCACTCAATCTTAGGACGGGTGCTACTTGGTTCCTGTTCGCCGTCGTTGTATGAAACGTGGAAAGGCGGCGGCTCTAGTCAGAGCAACTGCCGTCGGCGAGTTCAGCCTGGGGAGTGATCTTGGGGACGAGTGTATCGGGGAATATCGGAAGCACAGCAGGGCGACTGAGCCAAGAGTGGTCGAGCCTCCCTGCCAGTGGCTAACCTCTGTTGCGACGCTTTTCTTCAATTGATTCTCTTGACTCAACATCGTCGGGAACAGACCGCGGACGTTTCGAGGCCTTGTCATCGGCGGCGGTCTTTTTGGTGGCATCCTTGGCCTGGTCCCAGGCATTCTGAACCTTGCCCTCGACTTGTTTTGCTGCACCTTTGACTTGGGCGTTCGTGTCGCCGGTCCATTCACCCGCCTGACGTTCGACGCGTCCTGCTATGTCTTTCACTTTACCTTCAACGCGATCCTTATTCATGCCGTTCTCCTTCCAGATGATACTGTTTTTTGATTCCGTTTCACGGGCTGCGTTTGGAGAGCATTTCCCAAACGCTACACTACTGGGCTTCGACCCTGGATGATGCGCACGAGGACCACGATCACTGCTACGACCAGCAATATGTGGATCAATCCGCCCAAGGTGTGGAACTGACCATTCCCAGCAGCCAGAGAATTAACAGCAAGGCAACGATAGTCCAGAGCATTCGGAAACCATCCCTTTCTCACAGACGGAACTACCCGCGGAGTCGATATCTTGAGCCTACGCAGGATCGAAAGGAGGGTGAATCCAGTGAAGGCCTTATTTAGCGAGGCGATCCCCTTTATGCAGGATGGGGTGGAGACCGCCGAGTGCAGTTCGCCAATCAGGCCAGGTCAAGGCTCAAAAGACCTGGACAATTCCATTGCGCACAGCATATCGGGTCAGGTCGGCGACGGAATGCAGACCGAGTTTGCGCATCAGGTTGGTGCGATGCGTTTCAGCTGTTTTGACGCTGAGATTAAGAGTAACTGCGACTTCCTTGCTCGTCTTGCCTTCGGCCAGCAACTGAATGACTTCGCGCTCGCGTCCGGTCAACACATCGTCGAAGTCTTCCTGGTTTCTCTCGGTTCCGTCCAGTCGATTGTCGCGATCGAGGAATCCGTCCAACACCATCTGGCTAACCCTGGTTGTGAAGAACGTTCTTTGAAGTTGCAAAGCTTCGACCGCAGCGACCAGATCGCGGCCCGCATCAGACTTGAGCAGGAAGCCGCGCGCGCCGGCGCGAAGCACTTCTCGTACGACTTGATCCGAATCGTGCATCGTAAGAATCAGGATTGCGATGTCAGGGGAGACCGCCAGGATTTGGCGAGCAGCCTCCAGTCCGTTCAGGTTCGGCATGCCAATGTCGAGCAAAATGAGATCAGGTTTCTCTTTGCTGGCGAGTTCGACGGCTTCACGCCCGTCTTTTGCTTCGCCGCAAACTTCCCAACTCGGATGACTCTCAAGCATTGCGCGAATGCCACGCCTTGCCACCTCATGATCATCTGCAATCAGGATTCGAAGCATTCCCTACCTCCAGACAGTCGAAGTGTTGTTGAAAGTTTCGCAGGCACGCGGAACCGTCACCCTTTCGATTGCCGGGGAGACGGCCGCAACGTTGAGTTGGGAAGCACAATGCTTGCCAAACTCGTAATCGCTTGCATCTAAATACCTTCATGCGGGCGTGTGACGCTATTGTTCGTGTAAGTTTTTCCGAATGGCACCGAAGCCAACAAATCGTCGAGGAGAGAAACCGGTGATTTATGCAGGGAGATACAGTGTTTCCCGTAGCGTCAGGATCAACAGTCCCCCATGGTTTATTTTCTTCAGGCGTTACGAAAACACCAGTGCGGTTTTCCTCGGGCCAGCATCAAAACGCTGCACGGAGGCTTGCCCAAATGCGTGTTCGCTCGACTTTCATTTTCCGATCAGGAATCGGAGCCTTAGTGATTGCAATAGCTCTCTGCGCGACAACACTTGCGCAGACCACCCAGCCCGTCGAAAACAGTCCATCGAAGCCAGCAGCCGCTGGGCAAAATCCCGACTCTAGTCCACCGCGAACCGCGACGCCGCCGGCCTCTGTTCAGCAACCGTCTGGCCAGGATCCCGCGCAGGCGGACCCAACGCCCGATCAGCAACAGCCAATCACACCCAACGCCAGTGCGGACGATTCGGGCAGGTTTGTTTTCAGGAAGCAAGTGCAGGAGGTGGTATTGCATGCCACGGTTGTAGACGAAACGGGGCGACTCGTTACCGGGCTCGACCGCAGCGCTTTCTCAATCTACGTGAATGGCACCCCAGAACCGATTACTTCCTACCACCGCGAGGATGTGCCGGTGGCGATGGGAGTCGTCATAGACAACTCCGGCTCGATGCGGGACAAGCGAGAGAAGGTGAATCAGGCGGTCCTCAATCTCATTCGCACCAGCAATNNGTCAACTTCAGCCAGACTCCTTATCTGGATCAGGATTTCACTTCTGATGTCAATCTGCTTCAGACAGCATTACATCAGGTTTCAACCCGCGGCAGTACCGCTCTTTACGACGCGGTGGTGGCATCCGCCGTCCATCTGCAAAACAATCCTCGCCTTACTAAGAAGGTGCTATTAGTGATCACAGACGGCCAGGACAATATGAGCCGGGAGACTTTGCAGGAAGCGATCCGGAAGTTGCAGCCGAACAAGGGCGCTACGCTCTACGCCATTGGACTGACCGATGAAGGATTAACGCGCACCGGGCGGGATGCACTTCAGAATCTGGCGACCAGCACGGGCGGAGTAGCGTTTTTCCCGCAGAGCTTGAATGAAGTTGACGCCATCACGCGGACCGTGGCGCGCGACATCCGCAGTCAGTACACACTTGCATTCAAGCCGGGAAACGGCGCTGCGCGGAAGGGATACCAGGCAATTCGAGTGGAAGCGAAAGGCCAAGGCCACAGCCGACTGACCGTACGCACACGAAGCGGTTACTATCCCGGTGAGACCGTTCGCTAACTGACTTTATTAACTACGATTCACTATGCCGCCGTCGGACCCGCAGGGGTCTTGGGCGGCGGCGGCGGTAACTCAATCTGTATCAGATTGTTCTTAATGGCATAAACAACAAGATCGCGAATGGAGTGAAAACTCAGCTTCCGCATGATGTTGCTGCGGTGAGTTTCGACGGTCTTGGTGCTCAGGTTCAGCAGGCATGCGACTTCTTTCGAGCTGTTGCCTTCCGCCAGCAACTGCGTGATCTCACGCTCACGCGCCGTCAACGTTGGCAACTTGGGAGCCTCGTTTCTCGAAACGGTGTGCCCCTTCTCGAGAAAGCCCGCCAGCACCAGGTCGTTCACTCGGGGCGTGAAGAACATTCGCTTGTTTTGAAGAGCCTCGACGGCAGACACGAGATCCCGCGCAGCGTCAGACTTCAGGACGAAGCCGCGAGCACCGGCATCCAAAGCTTCACGAATAACCTGATCAGAGTCGGTAATCGTGAGCACGATGACCTTGAAATGAGGGTCATGTTGAAGCAGCTGGCGCGTCGTATCCAAGCCATTCAGATTGGGCATCCCAATATCGACAATGACGACATCAGGGTTCAACTGCAAGGCTTTCTCGATGGCCTCGCGGCCGTCGCTGGCTTCGCCGCAGACTTCCCAGCCTTCATGTTTTTCCAGGAGTGCGCGCAATCCACGCCGCACAATTTCGTGATCGTCAGCCAACAAGATTCTCAACTTCATGATTCACCCCCACAGAAAAGGTGGACCGCAGTTTCAAATTCGTGCCGAACCCTTAAGGCAACCCCTAACGCAACCCCGCAGCATCTCGTCCATTGAGCGCCGTAAACACGCGATGTTGGCTTACCGCTTCCACCGCGGCCAACAGATCACGGGCGGCATTGGACTTCACAACATAACCCCTGGCCCCAGCCTCCAGAGCTTCGCGCATCATTTGCGGAGAATCGTGCTGGGTAACGAATAAGATCTCCAGCTGTGGCGCTTGTCTCCGCAGCACTCGGCATGCTTCCAGGCCGTTCATTTTCGGCATGGTCACGTCGAGTACCATGACGTCGGGATTCAAATCCTTGGCTTTCTCGACCGCCTCAGCCCCGTCCGAAGCCTCTCCGATGACTTCCCAACCGGAACGCCCTTCCAAAAGAGTCTTCAAACCCTGCCGCACCACGGGATGGTCATCCACCAACAATATGCGAATTGTCATGCCGTTCCGTTCCTCTGGGGGGAGACCGACCAGACGATTCGCCACATTTTACCTCAGCCCGTGTGATATGCCCGACCGATTCCGATCACTGGACACCGCTGGTCTAGCGATGCAGCGAAACTTTTGAGCACCTATCGAGACTACGGTCGAGCCGGGCAGGCTCCAATACAGGAAATCCTGTATTCAACTGGAAGTCTTTCATTTCAAGCGCAAGTTGAGCGCCGCCAACCGGCGCCTGACAGTCGCTACCCAGCAGGAACTACCGGAAAGTACGTTTGATCGCGCAACAGCACCTCGACCGCCTCAACGACCGATCCGATATCTTGTTTTGCGCACGCTCCGCGGACGCCCGCCAGGCGGGCGGCCTCGGTTAATTGTCTGGAAAGGTGAAGGGTCACCATGAGGATCGGCATCTTGGGAAAGAGTTCTGAGATCTGCCGGGCGACATCAACTCCGTTCAGATCGGGCATTTGATAGTCGAGAAGAACCAGATCGGGAGGAGCCTCCAGCACCATGCTGAGAGCTTCCGCGCCGGTGCGCGCTTCGCCGCACACTCGCCATGAGCTCTGTTGCTCGAGAATGGCTCGCAGGTAGTGCCGGACCGCGGGATTGTCGTCGACCAGAAGAATACGGACCAATCGAAGAGCCTCCTCGCTAGCGAGATACCGGTTGCCAAGTTTTGATCCGATCGAGCTGTCACCGAAGCCTGATCTCTTAGTGGCCTGTGCGGTGACCCTTGTCTTTATGCTGTTTCATTACCGTGCGCGCTGCCACTTCCTTCGCTCTGCTGCCGTAGCGCCCGGATCGCTCTGCGCTCTCTTTGATGTGCTCATATTCGCGTTGTTCTTTTGCGCCTACGCCGCGTAAATGCTTTTTTCCTGGCATGGACATCCTTCTCCCCTGTTAGCTACCGTTAAACGTTAAGGGCGGCGTGGGATCGTCGCAATCCAGCGAAGCCTGTAGGTTTACTAATTCAGTATTGTCGCGACATTTACCAAATTCCCTTGTCGCTGCCGGTCATCTTCTGCTCGAGTGCCGCCGCAGTTGCAAGCCCCGGCAGCAAGCTGAGACGGAAGCTGTTTCGCAGATCACCCTTGAGCAAGAGAGTCATCAGCTCGGAAGCATACAGATTCAGTGAGTGCGGAAGAATCGAGACGCGAAGGAAATCGCGACGGAAACGAACCTGATCGGTGCCGAACTTCGCCGACCCAGTCACAATCGAATCCAGGGGAACACCGGTTCCGCGATAGGACTGCACGTATTCCGAGATGATCCTTAGGTACGTTGCAATTCCTTCCCACAGGCCCGCCGCCGAGCCCAGCGAGTGCAGGTATCCAAAATCAACCAGGTGTTGGTCGAGGAGGCGCGCGTTATCTACGATGTCGCACAAGCGGATGTAGAAATGCCGGTACATGCGCTGAAGCGTGCTGATGACGATGCGGTCTTCGGGCGCCGGCACGCGGAATACATATCCCGCGATCTGGGCCATGCAAGTACGCGCGGAAAGCGAACGGGTGACGGCGGTCTGCTCTCCGGTCTGACCCAGACGTCCAGCGTGAACTTCGACGAGTTCTCGCAGTCCCGGCACAACAAAGTTCCACTTGTTTGCCAGGCGGTCTCCCCAGCTGCGGTCCGCGAGGGTGGCATTGAAGCGCGTGTGCATGGCTTGGACGACATTCGCGGCGTCAGCGTCCGTGTACAGGTCCAGATCGCTGCCGAGATCGGGCCAATGATCCAAGGACTTGATGACCGTGACCGGACAGCCACATTCTTCCAGGGCACCACAGATCTGCTGAAGAAAGGTCAGAGCGTGGTTGATACGCGTGGTCTCCCGCTGAATCGCGGCCGCAGTCCACTCAGCACCCTGATTGTTTTCATCGGCCGCCAGAAGCTCTTGCAGAGGCGAACACGCGCGCATGATGACATGGTTTGTGCTGGCCAGTGCTTGGAGATTTTCGAGATCTCCCGGGTCCAGCTCGGAAACCATTTCCCGGGTTTCGATTGATGGCGTGCGGCTGCTTGCCTCCGAGGAAAACGGAGAAGCTAGTAAAAGCTCGGATAATAGTCGGAGGTTTTTCGTCGAATCGCGAACATGCTCCATTGGGTGGAACTCCATCGAAAATGGCTGAAACGGCCGCAGGTTGGATGAGAGAAAGTGCATGTTGGTTGGCGCACTGCGGGCGGGATCAGCTGGAACCAGCGCCGGACTTGGCGTTCTGGCCGCACTTGGCAAAGTTGAGGTGCTCAATCGCAGTGCCTTCCTCGTAGTCGTTCCAGGTTTCGATCATCACAAACGGGAGCGGATTCGCCGCATCGAAATAACGGTTGTAGAGGTGCAGTGTGTCTTCAAACGTTTGCCCACAGCGGGGGCCCATGTGGCGATTGAGTCCCCATTTTGCGGCGGAATCGTCAAAGCCCGGCCATGCGGCGCCGACCGCAATCTTGTCGGGATGCTTGTTCCTCATGCTTTTGTAGAAATCGTCCAAATATTGCTCACCCCAATTGCTGCCATCGGGTGTCCATCCCTTTTGCCCGGGCTGCACCCATGCGTATAGCCCAGCGAAATCGGCGGCAAACTGCGCGGGCGGCTCATCTTTGTAGAGGAGAAGCGGCGGAGCTTCCCATGCGCTGCAATGTTCGGTGACACGGTTCCAATCCACGTGGCCATGTTTGGGGAAAACGAAAATGATCGGACGGCCGTTGTAAGTGAGGTAAGCACCGCGATGCGGAGCCGCAGGACCAATGTATGCCTGGTAGGCCTTGTCGAAAGCACCGATGGCAGCATCCGTGGCCTGCCCGTCGTCATCTTCGGCCTCGTTGTATAAGAGCGCAACCTGGAAATGATTCTCGTCCGCAGCTTCTTGCATGAGCGCGAAGTTGTGGTCAGAGAAAGGCACGGCAGGCCCGTACCAATCCACGACGAACGCAGAAATTCCGCTGTGGCGTGCCTGTTGAATCTGGCGACGGAGAACTGCGGGATCGTCGCTGGAGTAGCCCACATCCATGTGGACGTGGTCACCGAACCATGGCATGTAGACGGAGAGTACTTTGGGCCAGGAGTTAGGAGCCTGCAGATTTTGCTGCACGGCGCGGTGCATGCCGGGCGTGGTGCAACCGCTGCCCGCCATGAAACACACAATCGCCAGAACTAGCAGCCGCGTCGACAAAAGAGGACTCCATGTCTTCCACCGTTTGGAATGAAAATTGGATGCTGACGGCGCGCGAGTGGTTGGCGTGGGAGTCGATCTTCAGAACTCTGGAACGGATTGGAGTTGGCGAATGACCCAGCGGTCGGCGCCGGGAGTCATCAATACAACATAGTGCACGACTACATGTTCGTCGTGGATGGTCTTGCTCCCATCCAGAATCTGCAATCGATAGTCCGCGGTGTCGTGGAGTTCGATCATGTCGCCTTCGGGAGCATAGAAGACAGCTTCCACTTTGTGATTTTGATCGAGGTAGCGGGAGGTAACGCCGCTGCGCCCCTGGCTGGCGACCGCTTCGTTGAGCCATGCGCTGGCGGTGCCTGCAAAGAGACCGCTAAGCGGTGCGGTCGAGTTGGATTCCAGGGCTTGCTCAAGGTTCACCCATGCGAACTTGTAATCGCGAAGGATGGCACGCTCAGTCAGACTCTCGACCGTTCGCGGCGCCGCTTTGCTCGTGTTCAGAACCACTTGCGCAGTAGAGTCCGCGCCGGTGGAATAGCGTGGGGCAAACAAGGCGAGGAGCGCAAGCGCGATCACCTTCGCCAGTTGGCCGGATTGAATTCTACGCATCATGCTCCGCATTCTCCAATCTTGCTGCTGCTATTGCGACCCCAGATGCAGCGCATTTCCCATGACAACTCCTGAAGCGGCCGAGATCACGACCGGGCCAGTCGCGGTTATCTGAGCACGCGCGACTCCTTGCTTGATGGGCGCGTCCACCGTGCTTGAATCTTTCGCGTCTTTCGCTGTGAAAGTTACAACAGTGCCATCGGGGACCGGATTGCCCGAACAATCGCGAACGGGATCGGTCTCGACGATGATGCCTTTCGGTGTGCGCTGACCTTTGATGCGCAGACTGCATGGATCGGAGGCCACCTGCTGCACGACCCGCCGGGCAGAGACATCATTGATGGATGCCGTCAGCTGCAACGTGCCTGCGGTTCGCCCTGAGTTCGTGTGAAACCAGGCGATGCCATTCTGCGTGGAGACTTGATGTGAGGCCGGGGCCGATCCCTTGGTGGTCAGCTGAAAATCCACCGTGGCCGGTGCGAGGACTAGATTGTGGAACTCGTCGAATGGCAGGGCCACTCCGCTGACAACATCGTTTTGTCCTACTGGAGCCCGCGATGGGTGCACAAGGAAGGTCAGGTTCACAGGCTTGGCCGGCGCCACAAAGAATCCCACGCTGCGGCAACCGCTGGCGCACACGATCGCCACATACTTTCCCGCAGATTGCATTTCTCTTGCCGAGAGCGATATTGCCTCGCCCAGATGCACGTCACGCTTCAACGTGACGCTCGGGCCAACAAGATAGAACGTGGCAGCGCCACTGCCCGTGGTGGCAATCGAAGCCGCACTTCCAGCGACTGCCGCCGACGGGGCCCGAAGGTCTGCATCCTGCGCGGAACTCAGACCTGCCGTGCAGGCTATGGCCAACAACAGCGCGACCGCAGCTCGCTGCAGTCTATGACCTCTGCAGACTGTATTGATTGACGACGACATGAAAGTTCTGGACCTTTCCTGCCAGGGATTTCGGGATCTCGACGGCGAACGGCTCTGATTCTTGAGGCTGCAAAGCGCGCTCTACGTAGCCATCGGAGACCCACACCACCTTGCCATTGTTGTCGTAGAAGCTGGCGATCACGTGGGAAATGTTCACCGTTTCGCCGCTCTGATTCAGGAGTTCTCCGTGCAGCACGGATCGACCCTGCGCGTCCGTATCCAGCTTCTGGTTCATGACGCCAATTACGGGATCAGACGAGGCGGGAACCAGAGTCGCCTTCACATCCATGTGCACGTTCTTCACCTTGCTCAGGTTGATATGCGGAAAATCAATGCGATACGGAGAGACTTGCTTCGGCAACAGCACGTGAAGAATCTTGTCGAAGCTGGTCTCGTCGTCGATCGCGCTCCCGGCCGCGTCCACCAAGGTTGCGTTGACATTCACGAAGGCCGGGATCGTGTCTTCGTTGACGACCTCTCCCATCACCACCGAACCTTCGGCCGAGTCAACGGCATTCATGGACACGATGCGCACGTGAGGCGCATCGACATTGTGAGAACCCCATTCCTCGCCAGCGCTTCCAGTCACAAGCTCCCAGCGCAGATAATTCACCGGGATGATCTGCGAGGGCACGTTTGGTATAGGGACTTCGTCCCACACCACTTTCCATTGATCGCGGCGCACAAGGTGAAAGTCGCGCACATCTTCGACGGGACCTACGGGAGTCGACCAATGTAAGCGCACGCGCATCTGCGCTTCGGAATCGGTGGCATGGAGAGGACGCGCGTCATAACGTTCCAAGCTAGAGAATGAACGCAGCCCACCGTTGGAGCCGATCCATTCCTGGATGAAGGCCTGCTCGTTCATGCTGTCGTTGGTGCGCTCCACGCTGGAGAATGCGCGGTCCCAATTGCGTCTTTGCACGTCGATTAGAAAGTTGGAGAGGGCTTGCTCGGGAGTGGTCGCATTCGTACTGAACCCGGGCAGCGCCGAACCGGCGGCGATGCCAACGGTTCCGCTGGAGCGGCCTGCTCCGGTCAAACCAACTGCCATCAGAAGCACGGTGACGGCGACAAGAACGATTGGCAGAATATGTTTCATATCGAATCTCTGGGCTCTCAGGCTACGTAGTGTCCTTCGCGTTCATCCACACGGACCGGTGTTGCGATGACCGTTCGCAGCCGCTGGCGGGCCGGCAACAACAACTCCAGGAGCATCGCCAACACACTCACTCCGATCGGAAGCGTTCCCCAAAGCAAGCCCATCCACGCGGGGGGGATGGCGTCGGAATCAATTCGGTGGGCGGGCGAGACATCGTCTTTCGACCAGGCTGTGATTTCACCGTTGTTAAAGGTCTCGGTTTTGCGCCATCCCACGAACGTTAGGAGCGGTTCGTAGTACGAATCATGGACGAACACATACTTCAAGCCGTAGCGGTTCGCATGCTCGAGCATGGCGCGCAGCGATGCCATGCCCGCCGAACCGTAGAACTTGGCATTCGTGAGCTGTGCGGAACCGTACTGCGTCATTTCCGGAAGGAGGCGGGCGGAATTGTAGTCTCCGTCGACGCTGCTGGCGTCCGTGTAAGTCGACACTTGCGCCAGTTCGCTGCCAAAGCCCAGCGTGAGATAACGATAGGAATCATGCCCGTCGCGGTTGAGAAACGAGATCACAGGATTGACGTCCATCGTGATCGTTGGACGGTACGGATTGGCCGTAAGCCATGCCAACGCTGCGCCAATGGTGGCAACCGCAGCCAACGATAGTGCGACCGCAGCCTTGGCACGGAAGCGATCGAGCAACTCAATCGCGAGCAGCCCAACGATCGGCATCGCCATTAGGGTCGCCCAGAAGGTAAAGCGCTCAAAGGTAAGAATGTCGTAGGCGCGGCCGAGCAACCATCGGGGAAGCGGGGTCGTGCCACCCAATCCGAAGATGAGGCTCAGCCAGAAACCGATGAGCAGCGGCCGCAGGCGCGGCACCGATGAACCGCGAATAATGATGAACGGTAGAGCCAGAATCAACGCTCCGTAAGGAATCACGAAGTAGTTGATCGCGGTAATCGAATTCAGCAAGAAGTTCGAGCGGCTGTCGTGTGGGATGGGGATCTGGTGAATCGGATGCTGAATCAAGGCCATCCAGTAGGGCAGCAATACGATACCCACTCCGACGCCGACCAGAACCGCAAACACTAAAGCTCGCGAGACCACTCCTGCTAGCGAGGTATTTCGTTGTTCCTCTCGCGCATCAACACAGGCTATCCACAGAACAGGTCCAGCGAAAAACACAATGCCGAAAATCAGCGTGACATGGTGAGCGGCGGCGGCCGTCAAACTGAGGGCGACCCCTTTGATCAGTGATCGACCAGAGGCCTGCGTCGCCCATTCATAGAAATAAGGAATCGCATTTAGATACAAGGCGGCCGAAGAAACGGTGGCCAACTGTCCAGCCTGGTACACCAGAAAGGCGAGGGCGCCAAGAAAGATGCTGCCTAATGCTGCATAGCTGGCCGCGCGCTCATCCACCCAGATCTTGGCGAACCGGAATACCCCCACCGGCAGCAGCAGGACGGCAATCAACTGCACCAGCATGTATCCCATCTTCAAGCCCGCCACGTTCGAAAGCAGCGCGATCCACTGATGCGTGAGCGGAGGATATGTGGTTTGCGAGAAGCCCGCGAACCACTTGTTGTTCCACGGATTAAACCAGTGGTGAGCGTAATGGGAAGCAAGAAAGATATGGAAGTTCGTATCGAACGACCCAGCAGGAAGCTGCATGAGCAATAGAGGCCCGTGCACTGCCAGAGCGACCAACACAATTGCCAATAGCGGAATGGGACGAGAGTAGTTTTCGTTCATAGCGGTTGACGAACTCCAGTACCCTTAGCGTCCATTTTGATTCAGGAATGCTCCTAGGGGTTTACGCCGATTTCTTGGCGTCAGCCTGAGAGAAAGTCGTTCGAGGCTTTCGAGAAACCGACCTCACTCGATCCCTTTCTTGGAAGGCAAACCTACTTGCTCAGGTGGCATCTGAGAAGGACCGCAGGACATCCTGTGCGGGAGACTTGTTGGAGGTCTCCAGACGATTTTCTAAAGCGTGGTGACTACGTGAAAAGCCGGTATCCGCTCACGAGCTTTTGCATTGTCATGGTGCTGGGACTGCTTGGAAGGTCCTTCGGCCAGACCTATGACGTCGGTGGTGGGGGATCTCCCCCAGCCGCCAACAAACAAACCAACAAGAAGCCGCAGAGTGATGCGCCCCAGAGTGGCCCCGACTTCAGTTGGGGATCGGGCATCGACGTGGCGCGCCAGGCGCGTGCCGCGCTGGACGCTCTCAAGCGGAATGACTATGCGGCCGCGGTCTCTTATTCGGAGCAGGCAGCAAAGTCTGCCCCTCAAAACGCCGAGCTTTGGTTCTTGTTGGGATATTCCGCGCGTCTCGCAGAGCGTTATCCACTTTCTGTAGATTCCTTCGATCATGGACTGAAGCTGCAGCCGAATTCGGTGCGCGGACTGGCTGGGCTGGCGCAGACATACGCCAAGATGGGCCGCGATCAGGAAGCGGAGCAGTTGTTGCGCAGGGTAGTCGAAGCCAACCCGAAGAATGCCAACAGTCTTCAGCTCGCGGGTGAGTTGATGCTCAATACGGATCCGAAAGCCGCTGTGGGTTTTCTTCAGCGTGCGGAGACTGTACAGCCTTCGGCGCATAGCGACTTGCTGATCGCGCACGCCTATCAGCGATTGGGGCAGCCCGATGATTCCACGCGCTATCTCAATCGCGCGAAGAGTCGCGCTCCGCGTGATCCTGAAGTATTGCGCGCAGCGGCCGGACAATATCGTGATCAGGGGAAATATGACGAAGCGATCACAACGTTGCAGGCGATTCCGACCAAGACGGCTGATGTGATGGCCGAGATGGCTTATACGTATCAACTCGCGGGCAAACAGCAGGAAGCGGCAACACTCTATACGCGTTTGGCAAAAGCCGCGAAAGGGAATATTGGGTTGGAATTGAGGGCGGCGCAAGCCTGGATCAACGCTGGGCAGCCGGACTCTGCCCGTCCGTTTCTCGAAGCGGCCACGCGGATTGACAGCAACAATTACCGGCTGCACGCCATTCTCGGCAGCATTGCGGAGTCGGAAGTTCGCTTGCCGGAAGCTCGGGACGAGTACAAGCTCGCGCTGAATCATCTGCCCGCGCGTGTGCAGGAGGGACCGCTCTACCCGATAGAACTACGGCTGAATCTGTATGAAATCGATGTCCGGCAGGACGATTCCGCCGGCGTCCAGCAGGAACTGAAGACCGCCGCGGCTTCACTTCAGCAAATTCAGGTCCCCGAGCAGGCACGCCCCGAAATGCTGAGGCTGCGAGCAGTCGTCGAATCTGCTTCGGGTGATTTTGAGGCCGCCAACCGTGATCTGAAAGAGGCACTTTCGCTGGCCCCGGGCAACGTGAATTCGTTAATGAACCTCGGCTCCCTGCTGTGGAAGATGGGACAGAAGGATGCAGCGCGCGATACTTTCACGAAGATTCTGGAACTCGACCACAACAACCGGCAGGCTCTTTCGTCGCTGGGGTATCTTGCACGCGATGTAGGCGACACCAAGCTAGCGGAGACTTACTTTGCCCGCGCGATTGCGGCGCACCCGAAGGACTTCGCTCCATACCTGGCGTTGGGCGATCTGTACACAGCGGAGCGCAAGTTCCAGCCTGCGGAAGCAAATTACGAAAGCGCTTACCAGCACATGCCAGACAACGCTCTGGTGATCGCTGGAGGGGCGAACACTGCAATCGAAGCCCACAATATCAATCTCGCCCAGCGCTGGCTCGATCGTGCCTCGGCCAAGGCGAACACGAGCCCACAGGTTAAGCGCGAGCGGGAGCGCTATCTCACATTCAAGGGCGAATACGCGGAGTCCGCGAAGCTGGGGTACGAGGTGATCGCAAAGCTTCCGAACGACCGCGAACGCGTGGTCTACCTTGCCTACGATCTGTATTACCTTGGCCGCTATGACGAAGCTCTGGCGTTGGTGAATAAGTACGAGCCGATCCTCGCCAAGGATAAAGATCTTCCGCTGATTGCCGGCAACGTGCATGCACACAACGGAGACTTGAATACCGCGCTGAAGGATTTCACTCTGGCGCTCGAACGCGATCCTAAGATGGCCACTGGCTACGTGAATCGCGGCTTCGTGTTGAACGATCTCTGTGAGCCGGGCAAGGCTACCGCGGACTTTGAGACTGCCCTGAAACTACAGGATAATTATGGCGAAGCCCACCTCGGCCTGGCCTTTGCTGATCTCCAGCTTCATCGTCCCAAGCCGGCGCTCAAGCAACTGGACGCTGCCCAAAAAGTCCTCGGCAAGTCGCACGCGTGGCATCTGGCACGAGCAGAAGGATTCCGGCAGGAGCAGGATTATGCTCACGCCGCGACAGAATACCGCAGCGCTCTATCGGAAACGCCGAATGATCTTACGACCCAGCTCGCCTATGCTGACGTCCTCTATCGTATGCGGCACTATGCGGAGGCGGTCGCCGCCCTCAACACGGCCGAGAATCTGTCGCCGTCCGATCCAGCGATCTACGCGTTGATGGCACAGGTTCACGCAAAGCAGGGGAACCGCGAACAGGCTCTTCGTGACATCGAATCGGCAGAGCGATTGGGCGGCAACACCGTCGCCACTCTTACGGCCACGGGAGATGCCCTGCTAACGCTCGGCGATAGGAACGCCGCCATGCAGCGTTTCTCTCGCGCCCTCGACGTCCCGGGCGGAGATCGCATTGGCGTCCGTCTGGCAATCGCTGAGATCTTTTTGCGGCAGGGACATCTGGATGAGGCCCATCGCCAGATCGCCCTGGGCTTCGCGGAAGCGCGTCTCGACACCGATTCTCCAGTCACGCCAGAGGATCTGTCCCAGGCGGCCGGCCTCTTTCTGGCGATGCATGACTTCGATCTCGCGGAGAACTATTACGCCAAGGCCAAAATGGCGGGAGCCAACAACCGCACGGTGGAGATCGGACTGACGAACACTTATCTGGCCGAGGGAAATACTCGCAAGGCGGAATCAACTCTGGCCAGTCTCGGACCGGCGAACGATTATCACGACGACTACGACTATATGATGGCGGCGGCGAATTTATCTCGCCAGCGCCAGGATCCGCTGCACGCGCTCTCGGCTTTTGCGCAGGCGAGCACAGTGGCAGGCGAGCAGGATCACGGCATCGCGGAGAGTTCACAGTACACGGCGGCGGATCAGGAGGGCCGGCAGATCCTGAACGAGAGGGTGAGCATTGTTCCTGAAGCGTCGTTTGCTGCTTCGCTGGAAGACATCAACGTTTACACTCTGGATGCGAAGATACTCAGAGTGACGAATCCGGCGCTTCTGCCTCCGCCGCGCCACTCTTACCAGAGCCTGGGCGAGTCTCACTACGGCATCCCCTTGGGGAACTTCCCCGCGATCACCGGCTTTGTGGGCCAATCCATGACCGCTGGACAGTTGTTGTATCCCAGTACCGGAGTAGTTCAGGACCGCAACACGTACGACACGATTTTGAATGGCGGAATCGCGCCTGTTCTGCACTTGGGCACGAACTCAATTACCTTCAACGGTGGACTGCAGTTTACGGTTCGTCGTGACACCATCTCGCCGGTGTTCATGAATCAAAACTTGTTCCGGCAGTTTCTCTACCTCTCAACCAGTTCCTTTTTTAATTGGGTGTCGGTGACTGGTAGCGCGATTCACGAAACGGGGCCGTTCACGGATCAGAACCTGCATTCCCGCGACGCCGCGGCGAACATTGAATTTACCGTGGGGCGTCCGTGGGGCAGCACTTCCCTAATCGCCGGATACTCCGTGCGGGACCTTCTGTTCCGTCCGCTGGTCGAGGAGTACTTCAATACGTCGAGCTATGTCGGGCTGCAGCACAAGTTCGGCAACCGCCTGACTGCGGCCGTGCTCGCGGGGTACGTGCGCTCTTGGCGCGTACAGTCCACGCAGTACGCAACTGCCCAGGCTTTGCTGCCGGGAGGGCGATTCGAGTTCCGCGCGAATCCGCGGTGGAGCCTTCAGGGTTCATTCATTCTGTCCCGCGGCTCCGGGTATCACGCCTACGACAATGCCCAAAGTGAGTTTCTGGTCTCGTACGTCCGACCGATCCACGGAAAGTTGAAGGATGGCATCGGCGAAGTTCCCGTTTCGTATCCCATGCGTTTCTCGTTCGGCGTCCAGCAGCAGACGTTCTACGACTTCCCGGGATCCAGCAGAACCACGGTGCTTCCGGTCGTGCACTTCACGCTGTTCTAGTTTGACCTTGGCCGCTTGATGACCCTCACAGGAAAAACGCGACTCACGGATTCTTCACAAGCCTTCTCTCGCAGCACCACTCAGACGCAGGCGAAAAAGCTTCGTCACAAACTTCTGGGTGGAAGCCTAACGCTATTGGCTGGATCTGGACTGGTGGGAGTCACCAATCTGGTTTATAACGTCGTGACGGCGCGCCTGCTGGGCCCTACCGGGTTTGCTCACGCTACCGCTGTCTATACCTTATTGATGCTGGCGTCGGCGATCACGCTCTCTTTTCAGGTGGTTTGCGCGAAATATGTCGCAAGTCACGAAACAGCAGATGAGAAAGCTGCCATTTTCGCCGCGCTGCATCTGCGCGCATGGGTCGCCGGGATCGCCTTGGGATTGCTGTTGTTTGTCTTCAATCGCGTGCTGATGGCATACCTGAATCTGCCCGATCAGGTATTGATTTCGCTGCTGGCGCTGGGAACCGCTTTTTACATTCCTCTTGGAGTGCGCCGCGGGTACATCCAGGGGATGCACGCATTTGGTGCGCTGGCCATTAACTTCATGCTGGAAGGAGTAGTCCGCCTTGGTGGAGCTTACTTGCTCATCCAACTCGGTCTGGGCGTGAAGGGGGCAGTGCTGGCCAGCGTGATTGCTGTGATCGCATCGTACTTCGCGGCGAAACCCAGTCCCGGCCTGCGGTCCCTGGGGCCTCAATTCATCCCGATCTCTTTCGGGGAAGGGTTGCAGGCGATTGTGTTTTTCTCCGGCCAGGTCGTCATCAACAACTTCGATATCGTATTAGTCAAGCATTTCTTCGCATCTGACGAAGCGGGAATCTATGCCGCGGTTTCGCTCGTCGGACGTTTGGTGAATATGTGTGCGTGGTCGGTGGTCAACACCATGTTTCCTGTGTCAGCCGCCGCTCGCTCAAGTGATCGCGAAGCCCGGCCCGTGCTGTTCCTGTCGCTGGGCATGGTGTTTCTGATTCTGTCGGTATTGATTCTGGGACTCTGGGCGATTCCGAGCTTCCTGTGGAGAGTCTTGTTTGGCAGCCACTTTGAATTGGGGAATTATGGAGGGCTGGCCGCGCTACTTATTCTCTATGCAGTCACCACCGGAATTTACTCACTGAGTTCGGTGATGATCACCTACGAAATGTCGCGCAAGATCGCGAACACCAGTTGGGCCCAGTTGGCGTTCAGCGGCGCACTCGTTCTGGGCATTTGCGTGTTTCATCAGACTTTGCGACAGGTCATTTTCGTGCAGCTCGTGCTCATGGTGATCTTGCTGGTGACGGTTGCGTTGCCTCTTCTGCGGCGTGAAATCGCTCCGCCCGAAGATGTCCGGACGTACGCCGGGTTATCGATCGTCCGATCTTTGAATGAGCAGGAAGTCATCGCGGAGTTTCTGCGAAGCGAATTTCATCACCCGGAGTTTGCGGAATACCGTCAGGAGTTCGGGCACCTTGTCCGCAAGCCCGATCTGAAGAGCCCTCGCGAGAATGCCTTGCGGCGGGCCTTATTGTTCCTGCGCCGCGGCGCCATGTGGAGAGAATTGCCCGAGGACACGCGATGGTTTCAGGTCGAACTTCGTCGCAGCGATCTCAACCGCATTCGCTTTTTTCCGCGAGCACAGTGGCGGCGGGTGGCCGAGGGGAGCTTCTATATGACGGACATGATCGAGTGCTTGCGCATAAAATGGGAAGAAGCTCCCGACGATGAGTTCTTCCGCAAACTTGACCGGATCACGAATTCTGTCCAGGACAGCCTTGTGAATCCGACTGTCCTGTTGATCGGCGTGGACGATCGCAGTCCGTTGACGATTCTTGACGGCAATCGCCGCATGGCGGCCGCCATGTTGGCGCAGCCCCCGGCTGAGCTGGAAAGCTTTCAGTTCATCTGCGGGCTCTCTCCCGCCATGACGCGATGCTGCTGGTACCGCACGAACGTGAATACGCTCTCGCGCTACCTGACAAACCTTCTGCGCCATGTCTTTTACGATCCCGAGACGGACATTGGGCGCTTCCAGGAAAGCGATTCGTAAGCCGTTCTTAGTGTAGCGGCTGAATGCTGTCAGTGGGTGCCGGCGGCTGAACTGATTCGTCCACGATGCTGTCGTCCCGGCGCCGCAGAACGACTGGCTCATTTTGCCGGCGGAGGGCATTGCGGTCTTGAGTAACTTTGGCCTCTACCTTCTCGTTGCTGTCGGCGGCAACTGCAAAGAGTTTCCGCCCCTCTTCGGTGCGGCGGGTCGCAACGCCGACGGTCGCGTTTGCTCCACCCGCCTGGCGGGCGCGATCGTAGAAGAACTGTGCCGTCTCACGGTCCCCTTCGAGTTCCGATACATAGCCGATGTTGTTTAGCGTGAATGCGTTGTTGGGGTCGAGTTTGTAGGCATTGCGGAAGTCTTCGTTGGCTGCGTGTAAGTCATTGCGGTTTACGGCGGAAACGCCGCGCAGGTTCAGTTCCGACACTTGTTCGCTCATACCCTTCGTTCGCGCCAGATGATCGCGCAGCGCCTTTGCGTTTTGCTGTGCCATCTCGCTCACGGAGCGTCCGCGCCAGACTCGGTCGGCGGTTACTACGGCGGTGGCATCGGAATGAACGCTGGCAGCCTCGTCGTAATACTTGAGGGCCTGCTGGGCCTCTCCTTCCATCTCTTTGGCGACGCCCATGTTGTTCAAGGTGAAGACGTTTTGTGAATCCGTTTTCAGCGTCTCTTGCAACAGCAGATCGGCTTCCGGCGCCCGCCCTTGAGAAAGTAAGCGCACCGCTTCCACGTTGGCGTGGTTGATCTGAAGTGGCTGATCGGCGAGTGCCAATGCATCCTTTATGGGACGGCCTTCCACTCTCCGCGCACTGGCGCGGTCGATGACCGCTTCACTCGACTGCTCTGCCGCCAGCGAATAGAACCGCTGAGCGCGGTCGATCTGCCCTTGCAATTCCGAAATGTAGCCGAGATTGTTGAGCGTGAAGGCATCGTCCGGATCGAACAAGTACGCTTTGTAGAACAGCTGTTCCGCCTTTGCGTAGTTGTGCTTGCGGACAGCCTCCACTCCCTCGCGGTTCAAGCGCTGTACGGGCGTGAGTGTGCTCCGCTTGGGGATCGTGATTTTGAGATCGCCCGCCTGTGCGGATCGGGATCCAAGTCCAGTGAGCATTCCAACAAAGCCTATGACAAGCCACCGTTTAGCGTGCATTGGGGGTCCGATTCCTTGAGCGCAAGAGTTCAACGTGAGACTACATTTTGATGCCTTACCAGGAGTCTGGTTTGCCGGAAATCGGGGGGGGATCTGTGAGTTTCCGCTAGTTGAATTGAGACTACCTTCTATGGGCAAAGGGCATCCAATTCGGCGCGGGGAAAGTTGCGCTCCATCGGGAATCTGCATGAAACATATTGCGAAAGTGGCCGTCAGCAGTTTGCTTCTTGGTAGCCTTGCCTATGCTCAGGCGCCCTCGGAGCCGGGTTCATCGGCATCCGCCGCGACGTCGTCAGTGGTCTCACCCGTAGAGAGCAGCATCGAGCCTGTGCGACCGGTTGCACCGGAAGCCTCCAAGGACACCGATCCGGATATCGTCGCCGATCCCGCCAGCCTGCTGCCTGACCTTCCCCCTGTCCCGCGAGCGAAGGCGACGTTAATTGGTGGCACTGTCGAACGGCTGGATCGGGTGCGTGACCAGCTAACAGTTCGAGTTTTCGGCGGCAGTCGAATGAATATTCTGTTTGATCCCCGCACGCGCGTGTATCGCGGTGGAGCAGAGGCCACGCTGGCCGATTTGCGCGAAGGAGAGCGAATTTATCTGGACACCATCCTCGATGGAAACACGGTATTCGCGCGCAGCATCCGCCTCAAGAGCGAGCAGGCCATCGGTGAAAGCCAGGGAATCGTGCTGAAATACAGGACCGACCGGGGCGAGATTACGGTGAGGGATGCAATTTCTCCGACGCCGCTCCGCGTACGGTTCAATTCATCTACTCAGTTTTTGCAAGGCGACCACAGGGTTCCCGCCAGCAAGTTGTCCGAAGGTTGTTTGGTCGCCGTGAAGTTCAGTTCAGAGGGGAACGGCCACGAGGTCGCCCGCGAGATTTCGATCCTCGCTCTTCCCGGAACCCGTTACACCTTTGCGGGACAGGTCGTCCATGTCGACCTGCGCACTGGATTGCTTGTCATCAATTCCGCGACGGACCGCAAGACCTACGAAGTCTACCTCGACCCGTCTGTCGCACCGGACGAGAATCTTCATGCCGGCGCAGTCGTCACCGTAGTGACGAATTTCGAGGGATCACGCTATGTGGCTCGCAGCCTGACGATTGATTCTCAAGGTAAGTAAAGCTATCCGCCAGCTCCCATCTCCAAGGGGTGTTTGCGGCATACTCGGATTTCTAACAAGCCCTCACGTGGCGGCTCGGCTAAGCGCGCACGAATAGGAACGGGCCCGCGCCGTCATCTCGCTCCGAAGCCCGGTTGCGCCCGGTTATTGCAGAACGTTCGAGTTGCACACTCCGCTTTGCGACTGCGCCGGCGGTGTCGGGGGCGTGGCCCATGGTACGTTTTGGAAATCGAAGAACTCAGTCATATCGATCTGTGCGGCATCCCGCTTGGTCAGAGGCTGCACGTTGAATCGTGTCTCGATGAGTTTCAGGATCGCGGTGTAGTCGGCAACCGTGTGTGACACGTAGTTCTTCTTGGTGAACGGCGAGACCACAATTAGCGGCAAGCGATACCCGGTGTAATTGAAATCGCAGTTGAATCCATTCGGGTCGTTCGCACTACCACAGATGTCGGTCGACGCCAGGTCGATCGGTGCAATTCCATCCGGATTGACGGCAGGCTGCGGTGGAANNGGATCGATCAGGCTTTGAACATAAGCGGCGCCCACCTGTAGATTCGTACCGGAGCTCGGATGTTCGTCGCGCCCCGATTCATATCCGGCTTCGATGAACGCGACTGATGGCAGCGTGCCTGCCTGAACATCCGTGAGGTATTGCGAGACCGGCACAACGTTGCTGGGCAAGGGATTCGGAGGCGTGTAGTTTGCAAACTGGGTTAGATACGTGCACGCCCCGCTATTTGAGGATGAAGAGGCATCACGAGTGATGCCACCTTTCGGTGCACGAGCGTCTGGAGGAGTGGTGGAGCAGATATCGTCGGTGTAGTAGACCTTCCAGCTGATCCCTGCTTTCTGCAATGCGTCGAAGATTGTGGGAGCGGTGATAGGGGCATTGTCGGCGGCATTGGTGCCGGGAGGAAAGGCATAGCCCTGGGAGGTTGCAGCGTAGAGGTACATGCGATTGATCTGCGTGCGGTCCAGAGCGGGCGCGAACCAGCGGTCTGACGTGGCAAAGTTCGACGCCATGAAATAGTAGTAGTTCAGATCGGTCCCATCGTAGTAGCCCATGGCGCGGATCCCCGCTGTATCGGTGTACTGCGGATTCGAGCCACTGGAATTCTGATTGATAGCGAAGTTGGCGGCGTTGTAGACAAAGCCATCTAACGTCGGAGTTTTGGAACTTGGGTTTTGCAGGTTCCAGTCGAGGTGGCTTTCATTCCACGACGGCGAAAGAAGTTCAATGCACTCGGTCGCGAGATGGTATGCCGGAACCGCGGGCGCGCCGTTGTACCCGGGGTTGGAGGCATTCGGCGGCATGCCGTCAAACTGCTGCGCGGGGAAACCGTTCGCCGCCCAGTAGGCCGGGAGTTGTCCGAAATAGGTATCGAACGAGCGATTCTCCTGCACCATGACGACGATGTGATTGATGGAATTAATGCCGGAATTTGGCGGCGTGGTCGTTGAGTTTGACAATCCCTGACAACCGCACAGAGTCAGCAACAAGGAAATGATTCCCACCGTTGAATAAGGGCGGACCTTTTTCATCGCAGTCATTCGCCTCACCTGTTTTCAAGAATTCAGCAAACCAACGGAACGCTTGGATGAGCTTTGCGAGTGGAATGTTGGCTTCAATCGGCGAACCATGACCGCTTTTACCCGGAGTCAAGCTATTGAAAAGACCGGGGTTAGCATTGCGGACAACGGACGCCCGGCTTCGATTCTCGTTGCTCGTCGAAGGTCAGCTCAGGTCGCTCGCGGAGAGTCGAACTTGGGATCGTCACAGGACCGGTAATGACTAAGAGCTAAGGAAAAGCCGCAGCCATCCACCACGACAATGGCACGCAGGGTCCTCGCCCACAAGTTCAGGGACTAACGGCACCTTCCCAATAAATTGCTCCGCCCTTAAGCTCTTGTCGTTCCCAGAAAGTTTGTCCCAGAAAGTTGTTCTAGCAAGACGTTCCGGCAAGGCCCAAGAAAGCTTGTCCCAGAAAGAAAGTTAGTTCAGAGGAATCTACAGGCGCAGCGTGCCTCCCTCGCGAACTAGCCGAAAGCGTTACGCAAGACCTCGGTCCCTCCGCTCCTGAGGAAAGATGTGTCGTAAAGCGCTCTGTGCTGCAGTTCTGCTGCTGTCCGCAACAGGTATGTGCGTAGCTGGCGACTACGTTGTGCCAACCACAACCCTGACTGCGCAAACAACGAACAACACCAGCGCCGCCAAGAATTTTGTTAGCCAGACCAATGGCAATTTCGGCGCGGGCAACGTCAGCAAAGTGAACGTACATTCCTTGTTGTATCCTGGCGCGACCACCAAGGTTTACGCTCATTTGGTTATGTGGTTTGGTGAGTCGAGCCACATCAGCGTTGGCTACAGTTCCACGGACGCGGCGCAAATCCACAATCAGATCACGGACATGATCAGCCGGGGAATCGACGGCGTCATTATCGTTTGGTACGGCCCGAACAACAGCATCGACCAGGCTGCAAAGCTAGTCATGGCTGAGGCTGAGACGCATCCGGGCTTCACCTTCGCCATCATGATCGATCAGGGCGCAATTAAGTGGGATTCCTGCTCAGGGTGTTCGCCGCAGCAGGCCCTGATCAGCCAGTTGCAGTACATCGAACAGACCTACTTCCCCTCACGGGCATACCTGACGCAGCAGGGTAGGCCGGTGGTCACGAATTTCAACATCGACCTTTCGTATACCGTTGATTGGACGGCTGTGACCGCTGCACTTTCCACGCAACCTGTCTTTCTGTTTGAGAACAACGATGGCTTCACTCACGTGTTAAGTGACGGCAGCTATTCATGGGTAATGCCGACTACCAGCGACTACGGGATCGGGTATCTGACAAGTTTTTACAACTCCGGAATGCCCTTCACCAACGAGCAAACTGTGGGTGCTGCCTACAAAGGCTTCAATGATTCGCTGGCATCTTGGGGCTTAAACCGCGTCATGGGCCAGCAATGCGGGCAAACGTGGCTGCGGACGTTTTCGGAAGTCAACGGCATTTACAACTCAGGAAAGCAATTACCCGCGCTGCAGTTGGTGACCTGGAATGACTATGAGGAAGCGACTGAGATCGAATCTGGAATCAGCAACTGCCTCACGGTTTCGGCGACGGTGTCTGGCAGTTCGCTGCAGTGGACGATCAAGGGCGATGAAACCACGGTCGATCACTACGTCGCGTACATTAGCACCGATGGTCAGAATCTGATGTCGCTGGGAGACATCAACGCAGGCTTAAATTCCGTGAACTTATGCAGCTATTCGATTCCCAACGGTAGCTATACGTTGTTTGTGCAAGCTGTGGGAAAGCCGAGCATGACCAACCAGATGTCGGGAGCGGTTCAGTTCACGTCAAACTGTACGGCGAGTACAACCGTATCGTTCGGAACGAATCCGTCGTCGATGACGATTGCTGCGGGAGGATCGGGAAACGTCACGGTGACCGCTGCTGCTCAGTCAGGCGCCTTCAACAATGCTATTGCCTTGTCCTGTTCCGGCTTGCCCAAGGGCATGACCTGTTCGTTCTCGCCCGCTGCCATTACTCCCGGTGCTGGAGCCGTCAACTCCGTCCTCACGGTTTCCGCGGCTACTTTTGTTTCCGCGAACCATCGTGAGCGGAGCCATGCTCTGCTCGCCACCTGGCTGTTCAGTTTCGGTTTGTTCGGCCTCACGCTTGTGGGAAGAATTCAGCGCAAGCGCATCGTCACTGTTCTCGGCGCTTGCGTTCTCGCCGCGCTGATTGTCGGAGCCACTTCCTGCGGGGGAAACACCGCCAGCAACACGGTCAAGGCTTCCAACACCCCGATTTACACCGTCACCGTCAACGGTAGTTCCAATTCCGTTCAGCTTTCCACGACCGTTACCGTTACCGTGAAGTAGCCGTAGATCATCACGGTCGGTCCACGACGCATGGAGAACTGCGGATCGCCGGGCCCAACCCAGGGAATTTCGCGTCATTAAGCGCAGCAGCAAGGTTTTGGAGGGAAGCCAGCGCGGCAGCCGCCGGATCTGAGCCACATATTTCAGAGTCTGAACCCTCTGTTGCAGCTCGAAATGGCGAAGATACTTCTGCACGACATTGGGCATGGTCATGCGAAGACCCGCGGAGAAATTCTGCGTCGCCAGGGCTCGCTGCTTCCTGGGGTCTTGCAGCAACTGAATAACGCAGTCCGCAAGCCCCTGCGCGTTTCCCGGCGGATAGAATTCGATGGCCAACTCTTCGCCTTGCGCCATTTGCCGGAAGTCCGCCAGATCAGCGCAGATAATCGGCACTCCATAAGCGCAGGCCAGATGCGCAACCCCGCTGCATCCCGTGGACGAAGAGTAGGGCATGACCGCAACCGTGGCGCTCTGAAACAGATCGGGCAGCGCCTCCTCTGGAACGTAGCCGCGGAACTCGATGCGGGCATTTCCCGCACACTGTCGCCGGATCGATTCCGTGTAGCCTGCGGCCTGGGGATGATCTCCGCCGGCAATCACTAGTTTCGCCTCGGGCAATTGCGCAGCAATCACATTGAAGGCCTCAATCATGAGCTGGAGACGCTTGTACGTTCCCCACTTTCCGAAAGCCAGAATGCGGTGGATCGGTGCACCACGTCGCGAGAAGTCGGGGAATTCCGGCCTTCGCGCCAGGATGCCGTGAGCGCGCAATTGGACGTTGTCCCGCCCGTACTTATCGTTCAGGATCTTGCGATAGCCGGGCATGAGCACGGAGACGGAATTCGACAGCAAGAGCATTCGCGTTGCGAGCGTGCCCGCGAGGCGATAGATCGCCTCGTGACGAACTCCGACGTCCTTTAGCTCCACGGTGTCCATTAGGTGATGCAGAGTAACGTGGGTGTAGCGGCCGCTGAGACGTGCGAGCAGAGGTGTCATGAGCCCTGAAAAGGCAATGAAGGGATTGCGGCCGAAGGTGCTGAACAACAGATTGAACCAGACGACATCCGGCTTCAGACGGTGCAGAGTCCTGAGCAGGCGGATGGAACTGCCCGGATCATCGAACGACCAGCAGCGCAGAACCGAAAACCCCTCAGGCTCGACGTGGTTTGGCGGAAGTTCGTCGGCCAGAACCGTAAGGTTGAGGAACGGATTACGCTGCAACTCCTCTGCGATGTGAAACCCATATTCACTTAGTCCCCCGGTGCTGGGGGGGAACGTGGTGACCAGACAGATCTTCATTCGTATCCCGCCTCGTAAGCGCTCAGGATTCGATGTGCTTTCAGGAGAAGATGTTGGCAGGCCGTGGCAAGAAAGAAACAGATTCAAGCGTGCGGAGTTTTCGCTTCACGTGGACCCGCCGGACATGGTATTGGAAAGTCAATTGTCCCAAGCTTCGTTGGCAGATATTTTTTTGCAATCGATTCTCTAATCTTGGCGGTTGTTTCTTCGACGGAAAGCGGGGCAAGAACCGTCATGCCCCGGACGAGCCGGCTCAACGCGATGTAGGAGTCGCGATTCTTGCGAACAAATTCCAAAGGGTACTCGGGCTTGCGCAGGTGTGCAGCTTCCGGATCAGCGTCCACGACATAGACCACATCGGGCTTGGGGACGAGGCGCAAGAGCAAACTTACATAGAGACGCACTGCCGAACGGGTGATCGGCAGATTGGCAAGTTCATCGTAGATGTATCGGTCAAAGATAATGAAGTCGGCATCCGCGCAGGCACTTCCGGAGACGGCAACGCGAAGGCTGTATGCGTCGAGCAGGTAAAGTAACAAACGGGCCGCAGTGACGTACCAGGAGGTAACATTCTTGTCGCGGCGGCTGATGGGCTTGTCTGGGCTGCCGATGCCCTTGTCTCCCTTGAAAGCTGCAAGACTCATATGCTCCCGGAAACGAGGGAACACCACCACGTTGTCCCAAAATGTGTAAAGGGTAGAGCGGAACCCCAGCGACCGCAGGTGGGCCTGCAGGGCTTCGATTTGCGTACTCTTGCCAGCTCCGTCGATCCCCGAGAAGCTGATAACTTTTACATTGTCTGAACGCATGACGAATTGGCAATCGCTGACTTATCCTCTGACAAAATGAATTAATGTGCGCCCGGGGGCTTGCTTGAAGTCGCCGCAGTGAGGGCAATCACGCTGCCCACGGCTACGCCTGCTCCCACGATCGCGCCTACTTTTAAGACAAGGGTCCGGACGCGGCGCTGCTTGGCAGGAGCGATCGCAACTCCCGCGGGTTGCGCGGCAGTCACGCCGCTTACAGTCGGTGCTTCCGCAGCCGCGGTACCGACTGGCCGCTGAGGCTTTTGACTTTGGTCCTGATCGGCCGGAGTTTGCGAAGATCCCGTCTGATTGGGCGGTGTGCTTCCCGACTGCGGCGAAGCGGTCTGCTGTGGCGAGGCATCTTGCTCCTGAGCCCTCAACGTCCCGGGGCTGTCAGGAAGCACCGAAGCCGCAATGCTCTCAACTTGGCGCGCCGTTGCAGTCGCAGCCTGGTTTACTGCAACCGACCGCAGGTCTGGTGGTTGGCTATCCTGGGCGAGAATGTTTTTAGGGAGGCCCAGTACGAATGCCAAGAATGCGATGTACACGAAGCTCATGCTCAAAGATCGCATCGTCATCTCCGTCTGCCAGCGAAAGCCCTAGCTGGCTTGCTTGAGGGTACCCAGTTCGCCAAATACATTGGCGTACCAAGGCACATCCTGTGGAACGGTTTCCGCCGGAATCGCGTTGAAACTGCGCACCGCGTCGTCAGAAGTTGCGAATGCCTCGAACACACGTGCCACTCTCATCAGTTCGAGAATCACTTCCGATTCAGGGGACAACGCCGCCAGCTTCAAATCGCCGTCACGCTTCATCGCCTCTTCCAGGCAATGCAGCATCATCTCAACGCCAGCGCTATCGATATAGCGGACTTGGGAACAATCCAGAACAATTCGCGGACGATGGCACTCGAGCAGGGGCTCCAATTCCTGCAGGAATATACGGACTCCATCCAAGTTCAGACGTTCTGGCATTTGCATGATGACTACGGGCCCACTGGTTAGCATTTTCCACCCCTTTAAGTTTGTAAAAAACGCATTTACAACTTATCTGCAGCTTTCGAATTCACAGCAACATGTAGCGCGGGTCTTACTCAGCTCGCACAAAACGGCCCGCTTCCCACCCCGAAAGAGACTGGCGATTGGAAGCTTCTCCCTTGGTGAGGCACTTTGTTCTGCCGGAAGACGCAAGGATCAGCGATTTCCATAGTCACGCCACGCTCAAGATTCAGCAGGTTGTTGCCATCTACAATCGAGTGAGCCACATCGAGACCAATGCCGACATAGCTGTTCGCCAAGACGGAGCTGTCCTCCACCACGGTTCCATAATCGACCTGACTGTTGCTCTCAATGTTGCTGCACCGGGTAATGAGGCTCTGTTCGGCAATCCTCGTTCCACGTCCGATGAATGCTGGAGCAACGACGCGGGCATCGCGGTTCACCTGTGCACCCTCGTCCATCCACACGCCGGGGCGGGATTCCGTGCCTTGCGGCCGCAGCCCACAGCGGGATGTGAGGCCATCCACGGCTAGCCGGCGCAGATCTCCGGGATCCTTCAGACGATTGATATAGCCCCGCACAAAATAGCGGGCGGGCTCGACCTTGCTTTGGGTTGACAGAATATCAACGCCCTCTTTGATCCCCGCTGGACTAACGATCCACAGATCCAGCGGCCCTTCGTCATCGAAGGCACGCGTCACCGCCAGTCCCTGTTCGCTATGAAACTGAAGGGCGTCCTTCAAATCAAAATCCATATATCCGGCAACGCGAGCGACCACGATCGCTTCGGCACCGCTGTCTTTGCAAGTTGCCAGCCTTTGCGCCGCGCCGCCCCATGCCGTTTCAGTCGAACAAAACTCGATGGGGGAAGCAGAATGAATCTCGGCGCACGATGGCGACTCGGAAATGCCTCGGTACACCGAAATGTTCTCCACATCGCCGCGTCGTAGTTCGTCGATCAACCGTTCTATTACCGAGCGGCCCAACACCTCAACGCAAACAAGAGGAGTTCCCAGTTCACCTTGACTCTCTGGTCCAACGATAACGATCGCGTTTAGCACTCCGACTCCACCTTGTCCTGGGTTACTGCCTTCCCATGCTCGATTTGAGAATGCGTCTACCTTGCTGGTAGTTTGACCAGGCTCAGCAATCCTGTTCCTTCATTCGAGGATTGGGTTTTCGCCGGACGCCGTCGTATTTTTGTTTTCGGAAACAGTAGAGCGCGCATTTTCAGCTTCGCTTTGTGCAGTTGCGACTTGGAGTTCCCGATGGAGCAGTCGAGCAGTTGCGCGATCTCGTGGTGCTGGTAACCCTCAACCTCGTGCAGAGCAAAAATCGTGCGGCAGCCTTCGGGGAGTTCCTGCAGAGCACGACGCAGGGCGATGCGATCGACGACACCGGTGAGTTCCGGGTCGCTTTTGCCGAAGTCCCGATGCAAAGAAGGCGACTCTGGATTTACCGGCTCGTCCAGGGAAACCGTCGGTGGAGATTTGCGCCGGCGCAGCTTCATGAGCACCGTGTTCACAGCGACGCGATAAAGCCAGGTCGAAAAGGCAGCGTCTCCGCGAAACGAACTGACTGTGCGAAACACCTGCAGGAAAGCTTCCTGAGTCAGATCTTCTGCCTCTGCGACATCTTTGGTCATCAGCAGGCACACGGAATAGACGCGGTTCTTGTGTTGTTGAAACAGGGTTGCAAAGGCTTGCTCATCGCCCGACTGCGCGCGCTTTACCAGGTTGGTCTGGGAGTCATCGCGACCCTTAATGTTCGTCGCGGGGATGACGTTCGCTTCTGTCGCAGAAATCGCACAAGTTGCCACGTTTGATCTCCTTACTTTTCGGCGGTTCGCTCGCCATACCTCCGCGAGCATGAATCGAGAGTAGAAAAAGGATCGAAATCCTTGTATCGGGTCACATCTGTAAACGAGTGCAGGAGACGCTGTAAGTCGTGCTGCTGATCTTGTAAGGCTTAGATCCGCGCCGGGCGCGGATCTAAGCCTTACGAGTAAATTAAGGGAAATTAATTCCGATGGTAGGGCAACAAACGGATTGACATCCCAACATCAATACAGGTGGAATTCGACTTCTACACTGATCTGCACATCCACCGGTTTGCCGTCTTTGAGAGCGGGCTGGAAACGCCATTGCTGAACTGCTTCAAGCGCTTTGGCGTCGAGTCCCAGGCCTAAGCCTCGAACTACCTTGATGTCGCGCGGGTGTCCGGCCGCATCCACGATCAACCACAGAACGCACGTTCCTTGCTTTTTGGCTCGGCGCGCCTCTTCGGTATAGTCAGGATCAGGCGAAGAAATCGCTTGCGGCGCGGAAATGCCGCCGCCTACCTTGTAAACGCCACCGCCGATGCCACCGCCGCTCCCGGCGCCTACACCAGGTCCGTGTCCTACACCAACGCCGCCGCCTGAACCCGAACCGATGCCACCGCCGGAACCCGTCCCATTCGATGGTGGTGCAGCAGGCATTGGCGCGGCCGAAGAAACTCCAAGACTCGGCATGTGGTTTTCTGCGAGATGAACTTGCGGCGGAACCACGACGGTAGGCTCTACCGCGAGTTTCGGCTTCTCGTTGCGAACAATGATTGCGGGCGGCGTAATCTGCTGCATCGCGGTTTTCGGCAACTGCCCTTTCGGCGCAGGCAGGCGATCGTGATCGCCACCCCCGCCCCCACCGCTGATGACCTTCTTGGAAGTGGGCAGGGCATACGACTCTGGCGACGGCGCAATCAATATCACGCTTTGCCGCGACGCAACTTTCTGCACGACTTCATGACCGATAAGCGCGCCGCTCAAAAGCACGCCCAGCAAAACAACGTGAATGATCGCGGACATCACTACACCGTTGCTGCGATAGTTGTTGTAGTGACCCCATATCTCGTCGGGCGCGTGGGAAATCCGAGGGCTCGGCCTCACTTGCGGGCGAGCCGCACGCACTCCGGATTGATAGCGGCCCAACGGCGGCTGTGCCAGCTCAAATGCGGACTCGCCATGGAAGGCAGAATTCTGATGGCTCGACATGACTGCTCCTCAAAAACGTGAACCCAACCCCAAAAAGCAAATGGCGGGATAAAGCCAGTTCCCACCATTTGTTCCGATCACATCGTGCGGTGATCAGCAAGACGCCAGAACGAACGTGCCGTCACAAACGACCGGCGAGAAGGAGAACGAGGACTACGACCACGACGAGGCCTAATCCGCCGCTCGGGTAATATCCCCAGGACCGGCTGTAAGGCCACGCCGGTAGTGCACCCAACAACATCAGGATCAGCAGCACTAAAAGAATCGTGTACATGAAGACCTCTCAGGTTTAGAGTTTCATTTCTGCCAGACTTGCCAACTCTTGCCGGCCCGGTTTACGCCGAGCCGGCATTGCGTTGCATCTCGAACGGGTTAGTTCGCGGCAGGTGTGGTTGCACCGGCCGCATCATTCCTGCTTGATTCTTTGCTCTGGACGGAATACCTACGAACTGCCGCAAGGAATGGCTCGCTGACAGCAGTCGGCTGCACCTTTCCGCTTAAGATCTCCGAAAACGGCATAAAGCTGCCGTACAGCAACCGAGTCTCATCCTTGTCTTGAGTCAGCGCGGCGCCGCTCAGATCGATTCCGGCGAAAAGCCCTCGGGCGCGCGAATAGGTCAGCACTTCCGCCCGCATCTTGACGTCAGTGTCCGCCGCTGCATCACGGCCTACCGGTCCAGCGGCTGCCGACGCGTCAGCACCAAGCTTGAACTTGCTCGAGAGCAAGTGCTGCATGCCTTGGTCGTTCGTCACGATCATCACCAGGTCAACTGCCTGGCCTCCGACCTGCAGGCCCCAACTTCCGCCGGTGATGGTGATGGGCGCAGGCGCACTCCAACCCGATGCCGTCCGGCAGGTGGCAATACCCTTGCCATGGTTCCCGCCGAAGCCAATCGCGATCTTTACCATCGAAGGAATGACGGCGATGCACTTCGCATCGCGCATGACCTTGTCAGGAATTGCCTTGTCAGGGGTCGCCATGATTTCATTCAGAACTTTGGCGGACGCATCAATCCGCTTGGCGATATCGGAATCGTCTTTGTCTTTGTCGGCGGACCAGCTCACGCCGATCAAGATGGAACAAATGCTCAGCACCAGGAGACATTTGGAAAATACTGAAGAAATTCTTCTCATATTCGTCTTCGTCCTCATTCTGTGCTCCGCGTGAGCACCTGCTAATTGTCCTGCGATACCAAAGGTATTCCGAGAGCGAAGCCGCTTCTATCCGGCAGAGGGAGTAAACCGGGTAAGAACTTTCCTGAAGCAACGGAGCGGCGGGGGCGACGCAACTGCCGAGTGAGGCCTTTCCTCGGCTGGACATACAGGTTCTACAGTATTGTGACTTTCCACGCGGCACATTAGTCTGCAATCTCTACTCGACACAACGCCCCCCAAGCGGGTGCCGGTCCTCTGGGACGGACCGGCACCCGCTCCTTCCTAAGGTTCTGGATCCGCAGCGGGTACGTGAACAGATCTCGCCAAGTACGGTCTTGCGGGGATACTTCAGAGGTTTGGGCTTGCCTACGATCGGTAGGCAAATCTCAACGTCGGAGGTGAGTATGCTTTATTGGGCCTTGATGTTTCTGGTTGTGGCGCTGATCGCTGGCGTGTTGGGCTTCACGGGCGTAGCCGTCGCGGCTGCTGGGATCGCGAAAGTGTTGTTTGTTGTTTTCCTGGTGCTGTTTCTGGTTTCGATTGTCGTGCATCTCGGAAGCGGCCGCCGGTCGCTGAACTGAACGCATAAAACAACAGGGCCTTCAAGACACGTCACCTTTCAACGTAACCACGCCGCTGGTGACGTCGTACTTCACGTCCCGCTTGAGCCTGTGTTGAATCAGCATGGCTTCCAGGTTCTTGTCGATGCCAGAATCCAGGTCGGAATCAACCTTTTTCGCGGTGCTCTCGTCGCCGCCCGGCCGCACGCCGATCTCGTTCGACACGACCTCAGTTCCGGCGATGGACCTGGCGATGGATTCCGCCCTCGCTTTGTCGTCGTCCGTCGCTACTTTGCCCGTGAGAGTCACCACGCTTTTGTCCCGATCCTGGCTCACGCTTACGTCGTTTAGTCCAGCTTGATCGAGAGAGTGCCGGATGTCTCCAGCGATGTCGGGAGCCTTCGGGGGCCTGTCTGAGCAAGCCAGCGTCAACGCAATCGCGCACGCCACCAGTACGATTGAAATGGTTTTCAGTAATCTCATAGTTCTCCTTTGTCCTTCGTTCAGGGCGAACGACCTGCCACCGATTCGACTTTGCAACTAGATCCAACTCCATCCAACTCCTCTAAGTGTGCCTGTTGTTGCGGTCCGTCAGAATCAACTGGAACCCGTAGATATAGGGAGGACTTCTGGTAACAGAGGGGACTAAAGGATGAGGAGAAGGTGGATGCACGGCGGCCAAGGACGGCTTCCAAGTCGGTCAAACTGCAAAGGCCCGACTCGGGCCGCCGTGTGCAGTCACTCCTTGAAAGGACGTGGCCGCCAGCATCCTGCCAGCTTCAGAATATAGGAAGAGTGCTGCTGTCAACAATCGGGGAAAGTGTGTACAAGAAAGGATTCCATCGCTTATATCAGTCTGATGGCAGCCATCGATTGCTCTCACCGGGGCATCTAAGAACCCGATGGGGCTAGGCTTGCAATTCGCGTGGCTTTTAGTGCTCGGCATGCCGGTCGCGTGCATCGCCTGGACCGTGACGCACGAAGAAGTGTTTCGGGAGCCGCGCCAGTACTGCGAGAGAGAATGCGTACAAGCGCAGTCTTTCATCCGCCGCAAATTCTTCTACTTGTTCACTTGTGAGTATTGTTTTAGCCACTATGTCGCGGCGGGAGTGCTGCTCGTCGCCCGGTACAAACTGCTGTACACGGATTGGCGAGGATACTTCGTTGCCTTCTTCGCCCTCGTCTGGGTGGCCAACCAGTACATGAGCATTTACAACCGACTGCGCCTCGACATTAAGCATGAGCAGGTCGAAATCAAGGCCGACGAGCAGAAAGTCGACGGCCGCAAAGCTGCCTAAGCTGATGCACCTGCGTATAGGTGATGTGGGTTCAGACGGTCAAAGGGACGCCGAGAGGGTCATGCCGCCTGGATGGAATGACCACCTGAAGAATCGTGCCGGGATTGGCATTCGCCAATCGGAGGCTGCCTCCAAGCTCATTGACGCGCTGCCGCATCCCGCCGATGCCAACGCCAACGCTGTCAGGACGCAATTGAATCACCTGCTCCTCAATTCCTTTGCCATCGTCACTCACAGTGACAACGATTCGACCTTCGCTTTCGACCAAGCTCACGCTCCCGTTGCGCGCTCCGGAATGCCGGAACATGTTCGTCAGCGCTTCCTGGATGATACGGAAGATCGCGGTTTCGATATCCGGCTTGAGCCGACTGAGATCGGGAGGCTCAAGCTCGAGTCGAATCTCGATCCCGCTACGATCCGAAAGCCCTTCCAGATACCAGCGAAGAGCGGAAACCAGGCCAACCTCGTCCAGCAAAGGAGGGTGCAGAAGATGCGAAATCGTGCGAACTTGCTTGATCGCGCGGTCTACCAATTCGCTCGCGTCAGCCCCAGACTGCCGCGTGGCAGGCGACGAATCTTTGGCGAGGATTCCGTCCAGGATCATCTTGGCGGCAGCTAGCTCTTGTCCCAAACCGTCGTGGATCTCACGAGCGATCCGGCGGCGCTCCTCATCCTGCAAAGTCATCAGGCGGCTGGAGAGACGTCGTAGCTCCGTCGTCCTGAGATCCACCATTCTTTCCAATTCGATCGTATTATCACGAATCGATTGCTCGAGCAGCTTGCTGTCGTGAATATCGGAACAAGTCCCATACCACTTGACAATTGTTCCTTGCGGATCGCGAAGCGGAACAGCCCGAGCCCGGAACCACCGGTATTGCCCCTTGGCGCCGCGCATACGGTATTCGGATTCATAGGCATCACCAGACTGGACGCATCGCATCCAGTGCGCCAGACTTTGTTCTTTGTCGTCGGGCTGCAGATACTCCATCCAGCCAAGACCAATAGCCGAGCCCGGTGCAGCGCCTGTATATTCATAAAATCTGCTGCTGATGTAGTCCCTCGCCCCATCCGCTTGCCGGCTGAAAATAATATCAGGGACAGTCTGCACGATCGCGTCCAACTCCTGCTTCTTCTGGGCGAGGTCGAAATTGAGTTGCTGCAGGGCTCGCGCTTTTCGTTCTAACTCCAGGGTGCGATCCGCGACGCGTTCCTCGAGTTCATTGTTCAGCCGCTCCAGCTGCAGCTTCTTTCGGTGCAACTCGGCGAACACTTTCACTTTCGCCCGCAGAACTTCAGGGACGATGGGAACAGAAAGGTAATCTACCGCCCCATGCTGATATCCCTTCAGCCGGTCCAGGTCCGTCAAATGCACGGCAGATACGAAGATGATGGCTGTTTTCTGAAAGCGTGGATGCTGGCGAATGATCTCGGCTAGTTCGAAACCGTCGATCTCAGGCATGCTCACATCCATCAACACGACAGCGACGTCGGTTTTGAGCAGCTTCTCAAGAGCCTCCTTGGCAGAGGTCGCTTTGATCAGATTCTCTCCGAGGTCGGCAAGAATGGCGTCATAGCTGAGCAGTTTGCCCGGCTGGTCGTCGACCATGAGAATATTCACTTTTTCGTGGACGCTCATCACTCTCTCAATACGCTTTTGCTTTCAACTCGCCCTACCTGTGCAACCACATACGCAATGCCGAAAGTAGCTGCTCGGTATTGACTGGTTTCGCCAGATACTCCGATGCACCCGCTTCCAGGCATTTTTCACGATCGCCCTTCATGGCTTTGGCAGTCAGGGCAATGATCGGCAGTCTACGGAACGATGGATTCTGACGGATCACCTGCATCGTCGCATATCCATCCATCTCGGGCATCATGATGTCCATTAGAACGATAGCGACATCCGGAGTGGATTCCAGCATGGATATCGCTTCTCGGCCTGTTCCGGCAGTCAATACTGCCATGCCGCGGCGTTCCAGAACGCTACTCAGGGCGAAGATGTTGCGCATATCGTCGTCGACGACCAGAACTTTCTTGCCCACGAGCGCTTCATCCGAACGATGCAAGCGGTCGAGCATCTTCTGTTTTTCCTGTGGAAGATCCGCAACCACGCGGTGGAGAAAGAGTGCGGTCTCATCGAGTAACCGTTCGGGTGACTCCACGCCTTTGACGACTACGCTGCGCGCCAGCGTGTGCAACCGCGCGTCTTCCTCGGGAGACAATTCCTTACCGGTAAATACGACAACTGGCAAGTCGCTTACCGCGGGGACGTCACGCATGCGTTCCAGAATGTCGAAGCCGGTCATGTCGGGTAATCGCAGGTCGAGCACGACGCAGTCGAAGGTTTCTCGGGTGACCACCTCTAACGCCTCTGCGCCCGTGGAAGCAACAGAGACATCGATGTCATCGTGACCCAGCAACTCTCGGATGCTCATCTGCTCGGCTGGATTATCCTCGACAATCAGCAACCGCTTACGGCGCGGCGCCGCGTATTCCTTGATCCGGGACAATGCCGAGTCCAGATCCTCCGGAGTGGACGGTTTGGTCACGAAAGCAAATGCGCCACGAGCCAGACCATGGTGTCGATCTTCGTCCAGCGTCAGCATTTGCACCGGAATGTGCCGGGTGGCGGGATCCTGCTTCAAATGGTTGAGTACCGTCCAACCGAGCATGTCAGGCAAGAAAACATCCAGAGAGACAGCGGTTGGATGAAATTCGCGAGCCAAGGTGAGGGCGTCTGTGCCCCGCAAAGCCACGAGAACTTTGAATCCTCTGTCTCGCGACAAATCGCAGAGGACGCGGGCGTAGTGCGGGTCATCTTCCACGATGAGTAGCACAGCATCGTCAGGCTGCAGATTGTCGCGATCGTCCGCAATCCGTTCGATCGGGCGCTCGGAGACAACCATACTCGATAACTGAAGGGGCATTGCAGGCGATGCTCCCCTCCACTCGGATCCGGTCAACTTCGATGCAGACGGGCCGACATACGTAAGAGGCAGGTAAAGCGTGAACGTGCTCCCTTGGCCGGGTGTACTGCGAAGCTGGATCTCGCCTCCTAACAAGCTGGCGAGTTCACGGCTGATGGCCAGACCCAGTCCAGTTCCGCCGTACTTGCGGCTGGTGCTGGCATCGGCCTGCTGGAACGCCTCGAAGATGATGCGCTGCTTATCAAGCGCGATTCCGATACCGGAGTCGGTGACCTCGAAAGCGACAACCGACGCCGCAGTGCTGAGAATCGGATGATCTTCGCTCCACCCCTTGGTAGCAACCGAAACCGCAAGGCGTACTGACCCGTGGTCGGTGAACTTGAAGGCGTTCGAGAGCAGATTTTTCAGCACCTGTTGCAGACGCTTCGAGTCCGTGACCAGACTGCGGGTCAGTTGCGGATCGGGCTGGACCTCGAAAGCCAGTCTCCGGTTCTCTGCTTCGTGCCGGAAAGGTCTGGCCACCATTTCCAGGAGGTTGGCGAAGAAGACTTCCTGCGCTTCGACCGAGACGGTTCCCGACTCAATCTTAGATAGATCGAGAATATCGCTGATCAGGTTCAGCAAGTCTGTGCCGGCGCCATGGATGGTGCGTGCGAACTCCACTTGCTTGGGCGTCAGATTGTGATCTGGATTTTCGCTGAGTTGCTGGCCCAGAACCAGAATGCTGTTCAGAGGTGTCCGCAGCTCATGCGACATGTTGGCCAGGAACTCTGACTTGTACTTGGACGTGAGTGCGAGTTCTTTTGCCTTCTCTTCCAGTGCACGCCGGGCTTGCTCGATTTCCTGATTCTTGCGTTCCACTTCGACGTTCTGTTCGGCAAGCTGCTGTGCTTTTTGTGCCAGCTGCTCGTTGGTCTGCTGCAGTTCTTTTTGCTGAGTCTGGAGTTCGGCCGCAAGCTGCTGTGACTGCTTCAGCAGGCCTTCGGTCTGCATTGTCGCCTCAATGCTGTTGAGCACGATACCGATGCTGGCAGTGAGTTGCTCGAGAAACGCCAGGTGCGACGCGGTAAATGCGTTCAAAGACGCCAGTTCAATGACTGCCTTGACCCGGTCTTCAAAGAGAACCGGGAGGACGATGACATTCCGTGGTACAGATTCAAACAATCCGGAACGAATCGGAACTGTTGTTTCGGGCAGATTTGAAATCAACATCCGGCGTTTTTCCGCCGCAACCTGACCGACTAGCCCCTCCCCGATTCTCAACCGGCGTAAGTGCCCGTTCTCGCCGTCGTCGGCGAATGCGGATAACAGCACCATGCCGGCCGACTCTTCGGTTTCCATCTGGTAGATCACACCCTGCTGAGCGTTCACCAGCGGTGCAAGCTCAGAAAGCAACATGCGACCAACGGTTGCGAGATCGCGCTGTCCTTGCAACATACCGGTAAAGCGAGCCAGATTGGTCTTGAGCCAGTCTTGCTCTGTGTTGCGGTCCGTGGTGAGGCGGAGGTTGTCGATCATCGTATTGATGTTGTCCTTCAACTCCGCCACTTCGCCGCTGGCCTCCACCTGAATGGATCGGGTCAAGTCGCCCTTGGTCACGGCCGTAGCGACTTCAGCGATCGCGCGCACCTGGTTCGTCAGGTTGTCAGCCAGGAGGTTGACGTTGCCCGTAAGATCCTTCCACGTACCTGCGGCGCCCGGCACGTTTGCCTGACCACCGAGTCGGCCTTCGACACCTACTTCGCGTGCGACCGTGGTGACCTGATCGGCAAACGTAGCGAGAGTCCCTGTCATATTATTGATAGTTTCTGCTAGAGCTGCGACTTCGCCCTTGGCGTTCACCGTCAGTTTCTGGGTGAGGTCTCCGTTGGCAACAGCCGTCACGACTTTGACGATGCCGCGCACCTGCTCGGTAAGGTTCACGGCCATGACGTTGACGTTGTCAGTCAGATCCTTCCAAGTTCCGGCCACGCCCGGCACTTGCGCCTGTCCGCCCAGCTTGCCGTCGGTGCCGACTTCGCGTGCTACGCGGGTTACTTCGGCAGCGAATGCGTTCAGCTGATCCACCATCGTATTGATGGTGTTCT
>PMUM01000458.1 GCA_003166855.1 Acidobacteriaceae bacterium
TGATTCTCGATTTCAAGACTGGCCAGATCGCCGACGTAAACCCATTTTTGATTGAGATGTTGGGCTATACGCACAGTGAGTTCGTGGGCAAGAAACTCTGGGAAATCGGCCCGTTTAAGGATATTCCCGCCTCCCGGTCGGCGTTTGGTGAGCTCCAAACGATGGGGGTTATCCGGTACGAGGATTTGCCGCTTGAAACCAAAGACGGGCGCCGAATTAACGTAGAGTTTGTCAGCAACGTCTACCCGGTTGATGGAACCCAGGTGGTTCAGTGCAATGTGCGCGACATCACCGAGCGCGTGCGGGCCGAAGCAGCGCTGAAGATATCGGAAACTCACCACCGGTCGGTCTTCGAAGGCGCGGTCCACGGCATCTACCGAGGCACTCTGGACGGTCGCTTCCTGGATGTGAATCCTGCCCTGGTGGCCATGCTGGGTTACAGCTCAGCGGAAGAGGTTCTGAAACTGGGCGTGTCTCAGGATGTTTTCGCCGAACCGGAAGAAGGGCTGCGTCTGTTAAGCAAATGGCAGCTGACCACGGAGATTGAAGAAGAAGTGCAGTGGAAGCGGCGGGATCAGCGTTTGATTACGGTACGGCTGAGCGGCCGGGTCTTATGCACCGAGAACCAGAGGGCCGCTGGGGTCGAGGTGATCGCCGAGAACATCACCGAACGGCGGGCACTGGAAGAGCAGTTGCGCCAGGCGCAGAAGATCGAAGCGGTGGGGCAATTGGCTGGCGGGATGGCCCACGAGTTCAACAATTATCTTGGAATCGTCCTGGGATACAGCGAACTGTTATTGGAAGAAGCCGGTACAACTGAAGGCCTGCGCCGGAACGTGGCTGAGATCAAGGCGGCGACTCAGAGGGCTGCTTCAGTGACGCGACAACTGCTGGCCCTCAGCCGGCGGCAGGTGCTCGAGCCAAAAGTTCTGGACATCAATGCCGTGGTGTGGGAGACCCACAAGCTCCTGCGCCGCCTCATCCCCGGGAACATCGACTTGGTTCCGGTTCTGGAGCCGAACCTGTCACCGGTCAAAGTGGACCCTGCGCAGATCCAGCAAATCCTCATCAACCTGGTGGTGAACGCTCGTGATGCTATGCCGCAAGGCGGCAAAGTGCTGATTGAAACGGCCAACGTGGAACTGGATGACGAATACGCCGGTCACCACATCGAGGTGCAGCCCGGACGCTACGTGATGCTGGCGGTGAGCGACAACGGCTCTGGCATAGATGCACAAACCAAGGCCCGAATCTTCGAGCCTTTCTTTACCACCAAACAGGAGGGCAAAGGGACGGGACTGGGGCTGTCGACGGTTTATGGCATCGTGCGGCAGAGCGGGGGACACATCACCGTTGAGAGCGCCCTGCGAGAGGGCACCAGGTTCCGCATTTACCTGCCTCCGACGACAGTGACCGAACTGAAGGTAGAAGATGAGACGCCGCCGATGCAAATCGAGATCCTCGCCGGCACCGAAACGGTGCTGGTGGTCGAGGACGAACCAGCCCTGCGCAGATTGATTTCCGTGTCTTTGGAGAAACGCGGCTACACCGTACTTGCGGCGGAGGACGGCACTGAGGCGATCCGGATTTTGGAGAACAATCCCGGCGAGATTGACCTCGTGGTCAGCGATATCATGATGCCTAAGCTGAATGGGCTGGAGTTGAGGAAAAAAGCAACTTTGCTGCGGCCGGAGATGCGGTTCTTGTTCATCTCTGGCTACGCGGAAGACACAATCGGCCGGACAGAGCACTTCCCGCAAGACGCTGGTTACCTGGAAAAGCCGTTTCTTCCAATTGAGTTGGTGCGCAAGGTCCACGGACTGTTGAACGAGAGTGACGCGGGAAGGGGTTGTACCGGCAAGACGGCATAGAGAACTCGGCTCTTGAATGAGCCATGGGATTCCTCTTGCGAAATCCGAATGTCACAAATGGTGCGCATGATACGCGAAGCGGAGATAGCTAGCCGGCTTGTGTCGAATTAGGCCTGTCAGGGTAGAACGGATACCGCGTTGATCCGCGTCTTTCACTGCAAGATTGTACAACTGACGAAATCAGCCATATCGCTCATTGAGGGGTTTTGAGTGTAATCGAGATTTATCAACATCTGACCTCGCCTCCGAAAACTGGACCATCTGGAATGTGAGTTCTCCGTGGTAGGACAGCGCGTGCTTGAGCTGTTCTTCTCTGTGAGCCTCAAGTGTGTATCGCTGGGCTGGACCCGATGAGCCTTAGAACGGGTTGACCTGGGGAAAGTGAATCTTCAGCCTATCGCAAATGAAGAGAATCAGGATCGCGCCCAGCGTGGAGAGGATGAGGCCAGCAGGATGATACCGTTCGTTCGTCGGTCGCGAAAACATGTGGCTAACGCCGCCGCCGATGATCGATCCGATGATGCCGAGCACGGCTGTCCAGAACATCGTCATATGGACGTGCATCACCGTTTTCCCGATAAACCCCGAGATTAGCCCAATCAGGACATACCAGATTAAGTGAAACATACTTTACCCTCAGCGTTTGACTTCAGAACGTGGCGTTAGCTGTCTTCGTGCGACCCCGCCGCGTGCAGCGGAGGATCGAGGTACGGTGTTTTCTGGGTCAGAACGAGGTTCATTTCGCCCGCCAGTTCCGCCAACTTCGCAGGATCTTGTTCGCCAAGGCATCGGCCCGCTAATTCTTTCCACCGCTCAAAGTTTTTCGACATATAGTCCTGATTTCTCTCGATACGACAAATCTTGGGACGCTCTTCCAGGCGCAACTCTTCCCGCCCTACCCGGTCCACGTTGTAATCCGAGGTCAAAAGTATGAATAGACAGAGTAGGCCCGGAGCTAAACATCCGTCTGTCCAATATTGATCACGCCCACGGGTAATGGCGTGGGCAACTGGAATGCATTGTTGAAACCGGGCGAGGTCACAAGCTTGCGCCGTCTGTTCGACCGTCAGCCTGGGGGTTTTGAGCGTAATCGCGATTTTACGACAGTTACCCGTTCAACGAATTCGTCGCCGCCCCCAGTTGCGCGAGAAGTTTAGCGCGGCAAGATATCCTTAAGCGCCCACTCAATCCTATCGACTTCTTCGCGGATGACTCTGATCGATTGTTGGTTTTTCGATGGGTGGGCCAACGGAGTAATTCCTTCCAGAGCGCCTCGTATTTGATGATTCCGAGTCCAAATGAAGTTGAGCCTTGCGCTTCTCTCCTTGCGATTCTTGTAAACGCCGCCGACGAACTTAGTGGCGAGCCAGGCAAATATCAAACCAAACAGCGCCTCAACCGGAATACGATCGGTCATGCCGTCAAACTCTGAAAACAAGAGTCGATAGACCGCTTCACCCATCCCAAACGAAGCAAACAATACAGTTGCCCCGAACAAATATACTTTTAGACGCTCCATCGGTTGAAAGCGTAAGGATTCGTCGCTTCCGTCGCGTGTCCACACAGAATTGATCGCCATGCTACCCCCAAATGATTTGTCGCTGTTCCCGAGGTCGCAATCAGCGGTGCCAGCGGCAGTTCGCTGAAATGATAACTTGAAATTGCAATCAGCGGCGGGATTCTCTTTAGCTGACTGGCGGTAAACTAGTCCCCATATCAGTTGTTCGAAACCAGGACCTTTACGCTCACAACCCCAGCCAATGCATTATGAGAGAGGGGCCCTGGTGAGTGGGGTTATAGCGCGGGGATGTATGGGAAGAATAGGAGGAGTAGGTAGGCAAATCGGCTGAAGAATGGCACTGTACCTTGAGGGAAAGACTCCATTGAACGCGAATGATCTTTCCCCCAAGGTAAAATGCCATTCTCCAGCTAATTTGACTAGGCTCTCCTGTAGTCCTTTCGCACTGCACACTACTGCTGTTACTCTCGAGCGCCGCCGTAGCGCAGCGAAGCCCTGCACAACGCAGCGCAGCGGAGCCGGCGCCTCATCTGGCTTCGACCTTCTGAAGCGGGGCGCTTTTTCATAATGCATTGAGGGGTTTTGAGTGAAATGGGGATTTTTGTGCGCCGGGATAAACCGGTATGAAGTAGAGAATGCAAAATTCTTACGAGAAAGGACTAGCGATCCGCTCGGCCCCGAGTCTTGCGCTGCTACCGCGAGGAACTCAGTGAAGCGTAGACAGGGGTATAGGCGGGGTGGGCAATTGAGCTGCGAAAACTTACAA
>PMUM01000399.1 GCA_003166855.1 Acidobacteriaceae bacterium
CCTCAAGGGCGTCGAGCACGGCATTCGCCGGCACATCGCTGGCCACTTCCACTTTGCCGATTTCGCGCGGAAGAATGAAGTGCACCACACCGTTTTGCGTTTTTTTGTCGGACTGCAGCCGAGCGAGAATCTTGCGCGGATTAACGTTCACTTCCGGAAGGCGGCCCAGACTCAACACGGCGTCGGCGATGCGGCCCGCAGTCACGCTGTCGGTGCGGCCCACACTGAGGGCAATGTTCGTCGCGGCGATCATGCCCCAGGCAACGGCTTCGCCGTGCAGCAGTCGCCGGTAGCCGGTTTCGGCTTCGAGCGCGTGGCCAATGGTGTGGCCCAGGTTGAGAACACGGCGCAGTCCGTCCTCTCGCTCATCCGCGGAAACGACTTCCGCTTTCAGTCGTACGGATTGCGCGATCAGCCATTCCAGTTCGACGGGGTCACGCTTCAGAATGCGCGCGCGATTCTGCTCAAAGCGCAGAAACAGTTCGACGTTGCCAATGATGCCGCACTTCAGCGCCTCGTAGAGTCCCGCTCGAAACTCACGGTCGGGCAGCGTCTTCAGCACCGTGGGATCGATCAGCACAACCCGCGGATGGTGGAACGTTCCCACCATGTTTTTTCCGGCAACCAGATTGACTCCCGTCTTGCCGCCGATGGAAGCATCCACCTGCGCGAGCACGGTCGTAGGAATCTGCACGAATTCGACACCGCGCATATACAGCGAAGCCAGCAGCCCGCTGACGTCGCCCACAACGCCGCCGCCCAAAGCAATGATTACAGCCTTGCGGTCGGCACCGAGCCGCACTAGTTTGTCTGCCAGGGTCTCTACGGTCGACAGGCGCTTGGTAGGCTCGCCATCTGGCATAGGAATCACCTGCGGCGTGAATCCGGCGGCCTTCAGCGAACTAACAAGTTTCGATCCCCAGCGCTTGCGCACCGGAGGAACGGTTACGACAAATATGCGGCTAGCCTGCGGCAGCAGTTCACTCAGAACGGACCCTGCTCGGGTGAGCAGTCCATTCTCGATCCAGGCCTGATACGGCCGCGGTAATACGTGGATGGTGGCTTGCGGCATGCGGTTCCATGATAGCGTATGCGCTCGCAGAATTGCCTCGCCCTCGTCGCTCGATTTCTGTCGATGAAGTTTTGTTCGTCGAGCGCGGCTGTTAGTCCTTGCTGGTTCCGGGAAACACCACCGAGATTGCGATCGACGTCAGCAACACTCCCGCCACAACCCCTAGCGTTACCGTGGTCGGCACCCGGTAATAATCCGCTATGAGCATTTTCAATCCCACCATGATGAGCACCACCGCCAGTCCATAGTGCAGGAAGCGAAAGGCCTTCATGAGCCGGGACATGGCGAAGTACATTGAGCGAAGTCCTAGAATCGCAAACACGTTCGAGGTGTAGACGACAAAAGCGTTCAGCGTAATGGCAAGGATCGCGGGGATGGAATCGACTGCAAACAAAATATCCGTGGTCTCAATGACGACCAGCACCGCCAGCAGTGGCGTCGCATAGAGGCGTGAGTTGTCCTGTACGTTGCGAACGAAAAACCGCCCTGCTTGATAGTCCTTGGTCACCGGCATCCACCGGCGTAGCGCCTTGACTACTGGATTGGCGGATGGATTGATTTTGTGATCGCCCATCACGCAGAAACGGATGCCGCTGTAGATCAACAAACCTCCGAAGATGTAAAGCACCCAGTGGAAACGGGAGATCAAGCCGACCCCGGTACCGATAAAGATGCCGCGCATGATCAGCGCACCCACAATGCCCCAGAACAGCACGCGATGCTGCTGCTGGTCGGGGACCGCAAAGTAGTTGAAGACCATCAGGAAGACGAAGAGGTTGTCGACGCTGAGCGTAAGCTCCAGAACGTAACCAGTCACGAATTCCAGTGCGATCTGGTGGCCTTGCCAGAAGAATAAAAGGACCGCGAACCCGGCGGCCAACGCAACGTACATCGCGGTCCAGCCCAACGATTCGCGGAAACTGACAACGTGGCCGGGGCGGTGGAAGACACGCAGGTCCAGCACCAGCATGCCCAGCGCGAAAACGTTGAACAGAATCCAGAAATAGAGCAATTTGGAAGTCCTGGCGGCCCCACCGGATTGTTGATTGATGACTGCTGATTGTTGATTGCTGATTGCTGATTGAAAATGAAGGCGGCCAGCTGAGGGTTTCAATCAACAATCAAGAATCATCAATCAACAATGCTTCGTCACTTCTGTCTTCCCCGCTGGCCGCTGACCCACTCATCCCAAATGCCGAAGGCCTTGAACATCTCTACGCTATTGGTATCGCGCATCGTTTGCTCGACCTGATCGTGGGTGAGGCGCGGTCCAATCTTCGATGGCAAATCCGCCAACTCAACACTCAAGGCGGCGGCTTCCGCCACGTGCTTTTTCAACTGGGGAAAGTCGACCTTGTCGTAGGTGTCAGAAATGGCGTGGTAGTTTTCCAGATAGTTTGCCTCCTGCTGATCGGCGACAAAAGTGGGCACGCCCTCGAGCATGAAATCAAAATGGTCGGTGCCCCACTCCATCGTGGTCGTCACTTCTTTCACGTCAAATTGCGCCAGGGGCGCGATCAGCTCTTTCGCGGCGTAGTAGATATCTTTGCGCCCGCCGATGGAGAAGCCGGTGGTCTTCCCGGTGCCTGAGTCGTAGATGATGACTCCCACGGCCTTGTCGAGTTCGGCGCGATGACTGTAGGCATAAAGGCGGGAACCGATGAGTCCCTGCTCTTCGCCCGAGAAAAGAATGAAGCGGATGGTACGGCGCGGCTTCACGCCCGAGGCTTTGATGGCTCGGAGCGCGTCGACCACCAGGGCTGCATTGCAGCCGTTATCGAGCGCGCCCGTGCCTAGTTCCCATGAATCAAGATGCGCGCCCAGGATTACGAACTCGTCCGGATTCTCGCTGCCTCGGATCTCGGCGACGACATTGGAAGTCTTGATCGGCCCGCCAATCTGATTCGGAATAGAAAGGTCGGCCCATACCAAACTTCCCGCCGCCAGCAGCCGCGCGATCCGCTCGCCGTCTTCCCTCGCTACGATCACCATCGGGAGCTTGTCGATTTCTCCGGCTCCTGCATTGGTATGCCGGTAGAGAATGTCGTGCTCGCGGGTCGCCATGAAAGCAACCGCCAGGGCCTTGCCCTTAACCGCAAGATCAATCACCGGCGGAGCGTTCGTATATTCGGCGAACAAGTCGTCCCAGGTCTTGAGAACGACCGTGTGAACTAGAACGACCTTCCCGCTAACGTCGCCGGCCTTCGTGAAATCCGTGGCCGTCCCAGCGCCCACATCGACCATCGGGATATGCTTCACCGCAGCCAGCGCAGGAGCCCAAGCCACGGAAACAGCTCGGACGCGAAACGACGACAGCACGGTTCCTCCGCCTACCTTCGACGCATCGACCTGATAAGCAGTTGTGGCATTCATCTCGGTCGCGCCTTCAGCCCATGAATTCGGAATGGTGAATCCCTCGGTGTGAACGCTGTCCGCTCCAGCAGCGGTGAAGGCTTGCACTCCCCACGCCACAGCGTGCTGCATACCCAGCGTTCCCGGAACGCGCCCACCGATCTCGTCGGTTAAGCGCTGAAGATTACTTTCCAGCGGCGACGGCTGAAGCGCCGCTTGAATTACTTGATTGGCTTCGTTGGTATCGGCTGGGGTCGTTGCGGCAAGGCAGGTGAAGCTGAACACGCAGGCACAGAACAGGGTCTTCACAATTTGCATATGGGGTGCATTAGAAATGAATTTCTGGAAAAGCGCAAAAGAACCGGCATCCACTCACTTCGGCGGCAACGGCTCCATCTTGTCGAGGATGCGCACCGTTTCGAGGATCACAATCCCGCTGATCTCCAGACTCTTGGTGCTGAGTTTGTCGACCGTGTCCTGCACCGTGTGATGAAAGACGTTGTTGTATCCGTAGTTGATGTCGATGATGTCGGCGCAGGGCACGCCGATACTCATGAACGGCAGATGATCGTCCGAGATGGTGTTGGTGCGGGCGAAGAAATGCGACTGGTAGCCCGTGCGGGTAGCGGCTGCGTACACCACGCTTTCCAACCAGGGAGTGGAGTTCGTGTCGCGGTCAATGTCGAGGTCGGCGTCTCCGATCATGTCGGCCAGCAGAAACGCTTTAATCTGCTTGGCGGTACCGTCCTGCTGCCATTTTTTCGCGAGGTGGCGCGTGCCGTAGACGCTGTCGGTGTCGGACCACGTCTTCACCGCTTCCTCGGCGTCGGTCCAGAGCAGCCAAACGCTGTAGCCATCGCGTTTCTTGCCGCGCAACTGGTTCGCAAACTCAAGCAGAAGGGCGCTGGTGGCAGCGCCGTCGTTCGCTCCGATAAACGACGTATTCCGCAACGGATAATTCGTGTCGTAGTGGCTGGCGATGACGATGATGCCGTCTTTGGTGCCCGGGTATTTCGCGATGATGTTGCGCACCGGAAACTTCCCTTCGACCGTGTCCGCGGTGAAAGCATCGTCTTCGACCGCATCGCCCTTCAGATGCGACGTGATGTAGTCTTCGACCTTCTTATGATTCGCGCTGCCGATCGGGCGCGGGCCCAGCGCTACGATCTCTTTCACGTATTGCATGGCGCGATTGGCGTCGAACGCCGGCAGCGCCCCGCCATCGGGCGGAAGCGAGAGTGCAGGCAGAGGAGTGTCGGCGGCGCTGATGGCGGGCGGAGTCTGGGCATTTGCTTTCTCCTGCGCAGCGTCTTTGCTCGGATCACACGCCAGGCCCGCGAGCGCCAGCGATGCCAGCAGAATCCATAAGGGGAATCTCGCTCCCCTTGATGATTTCGCTCTGTTCATTACGCCTTTTCCTCTTTCGGTTCGTCCTTCTTGGGATACACCATGTAGGCCACTCCGATGCTCAGACCGTACAACACCAGCATGGGGGCAGCAAAAACGCACATATTTACGATGTCAGGAGTGGGCGTAACGATAGCCGCAATAATGAAAATCACCAGAATCGAATAGCGGAAATTCTTGACCATGAAGCTCGGGCTCATAATGCCCATCAAAGCCAGAAAAAAAACGAGAATCGGCATCTCGAAAATCAGGCCCATGCCGAGAACGATGCTCAGGAAAAGCTGCGTGTATTCCCCGATCGTGATCATCGGCTGAAACTGCTTGCCGAATCCGATCAGAAAATCGAGAGCGCGCGGGTACACAATCTTGAAGCCGAAGTACCCGCCAGACATAAATAGCGCGATGGTTGAAACCATGAACGGAATGACGTACTTCTTCTCGTTGCGATACAGACCCGGAGAAATGAACATCCACAACTGGTAGAGCACAAAAGGCGAAGCCAGGAACAGGCCGGCGAGCGCTGCAACCTTCAAGTAAAGGTTGAAGGGATCGGTGGGATTCAAATAGCCCAGATGCTCCGGCAGTTGGTGCTTGTGCAGCACGCTGATGATGGGGCGCTGCATGACGTCGTAGATGCGCTCGACCTTCCACCAGCAGATGCCAAAGCCCACTCCCACCGCGATGATGGAATAGACGACGCGCTTGCGCAACTCCTCGAGGTGATCGAGGAATCCCATGACTGGCATGGCCTCTTTTGTTGCGCTGTCGCCGCTGCTTCCCGCGGCTCCGATTTCAGACATGCGATTCCTGCGAGCTGGAGGATGTTACGTCGTTCGGGTGCGCGGCAGCTTCGGTAGCGGGGGTGGAACTCGCAGCCGCGGCCTCGGTAGCAAACAGAGGCTCGTCCTCGGAAGCCGCCAACGTGGCCGGCACTTCGGGCGCGGGAGTTTCGGTACTGATGGCAGCGCTGGGCGCGGGATTCAACGTGCGGCTGGTGGCACCTTCCGGTCGCGGGCTCGGCGGAAGGATGGTCGGCTTCTCCACTTCCAAATGAGCGATTTCCTGCTCGATCTGCGCCTTGAACTCGTTGGAGGCGCGCTTGAACTCGTTCATGTACTTGCCAACCTGGCGTGCGATCTCCGGCAACTTCTTGGGCCCAAAGATGATGAGGGCCAAAAAGAACAGGAAGACCGTCTCGGAAAAGCTCATGGGCTTCATCATACTGCCGGAGCCGGAAAAGCAGCAATGACTGCGAGACTTCGCCGTGACAAGTTTCTCGCGGAGCGGCTGCGGCTTACGGTCCAGCCCCATGCATCAGTGTTTTCCCGCGACGGTGAAGTGTCCATTCGCGAACAGCTGGGCTGATTCTGCCTCGCTCTGATCGGAACAATTTGCCCAGTCTGGTCCTAAATGCGAAGGGCTCAATCGAGGTTCGTTCCGCTAAGTACTATCAGAGCTTCAGTTTCCCTCAGCGTGGCTTTTCGGGGGTTTGGCCTGAGGCGTGCCAATACACAAAGGCGCGTTATCGACAGCGGCGCCTGGAGTTCAGCGAGGAAACTGCCGATGGCGTTGCGGGCGAATTGTCCCTTCGAGAGGAGAAGAAATGTCCGTAGCCGGTATTTCCAGCAGCAGTCTCTTCAACTACAGCAACCAGAGCATCCAAAGCAACCAGCAGCAGTTTCAACAGGAGTTTCAGCAACTCGGCCAGGATCTGCAGAACGGCAACGTGTCTGCCGCGCAGCAGGACTTCGCCACGATGCAACAACTTGGGCCGCAAGCCAGCTCGACGTTATCCACCCAGACCAATCCCATGGCGCAGGCGCTCAACCAGCTCGGGCAGGATCTGCAGTCTGGAAACGTTTCCGCCGCGCAAAAGGACTACACCAACCTGAAACAGGACTTCCAGAACTCCGCGCACACGCGGGCTCATCATCATCACCAGCCTCACACCAGCGACAGCAGTGAAATGAGCCAGCTGTTTAACCAGTTAGGGCAGGCGCTGCAGTCCGGCAATGTCTCCTCCGCGCAGTCGGCCTATAGTTCGATGCTGCAGGATCTGCCGCAGCTTGGGCAAAGCAACCAACTGGCTTCAACACCGACTTCAACGTCAAACGCAAATAGTGTCTCAATCACCGTCTAGCGGGTTGCGGATAAACTCGACGGGAGGCGGCTCGGCACGCGCTATGATGTTGCCGCCATGCAATTCTGGGTTGCCCGCGGCAGCGAAGTCTCCATCCGCGAACAACTGGTCACGCAGGTCGTGCTCGGCATCTTGAGCGACGACCTGGCGCCTGGGCAGCGCCTGCCCAGCACGCGCGATCTGGCGCGGCGCTTCCACCTGCATCCCAACACGATCAGCGCTGGATACCGCCAGCTCGAACGTGACCGCTGGGTGGAATTCCGCCGCGGCAGCGGGGTCTACGTTCGCGCCAGCAAGCCGGAGGTGTCGCCGACGCCTGCACTGGCTCTTGATCAGATGATTGCCCGTCTGTTCCGCTCGGCGCGAAAACTGGGCGTGACGTTGCCCGTGCTGCGGGCGCGTCTGCGGCAGTGGCTCGAACTGCAGCCTCCCGACCATTTTCTGCTGATTGAGCCGGACGAAGAATTACGGCGCATCCTGGCCGCCGAGATCGCCCGCGCCGTCACTTTTCCGGTAGAGTCCTGCACGCCGCAGGATTGTCCCAGAGCGCCAGTGGGCGGAATTCCGGTAGTGTTGCCGAATCGCGAGGCCACGGCGCGCCAGTTGCTGCCGCCCGGGACGGATCTGATCACGCTGCAGGTCCGGTCCGTGCCCGCTTCGCTCGCCGGATACTTGCCTGCTCCCTCAGGCGCTCTAGTCGGCGTGGCCTCGCGCTGGCCCGAGTTTCTGAAAGTGGCGCGCGCGGTGTTAAGCGCCGCGGGATTCCATCCCGACAGCCTCGTTCTTCGCGACGCCCGCGAGCCCAACTGGCAGCGTGGACTGAAGCAGACGGCCGCGGTCGTTTGCGACCTCCTGACCGCAGCAGAACTTCCGGCGAGTTGCCGAGCGATTCCCTTCCCGTTGCTGTCGGAGGCATCCATCGCCGAACTGCAGCGTTACGAGGCGTTCATCAACCAACCGGTCGAGTCGTTGTAAAACTCACGAGGAGACGCTCATGAAGGAATTGCTTGCCGAGACAGCGGCCCGAGCCGCGCGTTACGTCGCCGCCATCGGTGACCGCAAAGTGCTGCCGGGCCCGGAGGATATCGCACGACTCGACTCGCTGAGCGGACCGTTGCCGGAGAATCCCTGCGAGCCCGCAGAAGTTCTTGCCCTGCTCGATGACGTCGGCTCACCCGCGACAGTCGCAACCGCAGGCGGCCGCTATTTCGGATTTGTCATCGGCGGCATCCTCCCGGCAGCGCTCGCGACAAACTGGCTGGCGGGCGCATGGGATCAGAACGCGGCGATGCAGATCATGTCGCCGGTGGGGGCGAAGGTGGAAGACATCGTCCGCGAGTGGACCCTGGATCTGCTGGGCCTACCTTCCACCAGCGGAGTCGGCTTCGTCACCTGCACCACCATGGCGAATTTCTCAGGCCTGGCCGCGGCACGGTCGGCCTTGCTCCAGCGCGTCGGCTGGAACGTGGAAGAAGACGGAATGTTCGAAGCGCCGCCGATTCGCGTGGTCGTCGGCCAGGAAGTTCACGTTTCGGTTCTGAAGGCGCTAAGCATGGTGGGCCTCGGCCGTTCACGCGTGATCACCGTTCCCGCCGACGCACAGGGACGCATGCGCGCCGATGCCCTGCCCGTTCTCGACGGGCACACCATCGTTTGCATGCAGGCGGGCAACGTGAACACGGGCGCATTCGATCCGGCAAAAGAAATTTGCGCGCGGGCACAGCAGGAGGGAGCGTGGGTCCACGTCGACGGAGCGTTCGGACTATGGGGCGCCGTCTCGCCGCAATACGCGCCGCTGCTTGACGGCGTAAGCGCCGCCGATTCTTGGGCGATCGATTGCCACAAATGGTTGAACGTTCCCTACGACTCGGGAATGGTCGTCGTTCGCGATCCCGAGCATTTGCGCCGTGCACTCGCTGCCGGCAGCGCTGCATACCTCGCACAGGGCGCCGGACGCGAGCCCTGGCAATACACGCCGGACTCCTCACGGCGCGCCCGCGGAATCGAACTATGGGCCGCGATGCGATCTCTCGGCCGCAGCGGACTCCGGGAGATGATCGAGCACAATTGCCGCCAGGCAAAACTCTTTGCCGAGCGCCTGCGCACTGCAGGTTTCGCCGTGCTGAACGACGTCGTCTTGAATCAGGTTCTGGTTTCGTTCGGTTCTCCCGAACACACGCGCCGCGTCATTGCCGAAATCCAAGCCGACGGAACCTGCTGATGCGGAGGCACGGTCTGGCAGGGACACACCGCCATGCGAATCTCCGTCTCCTGTTGGGCCACGACTGACGAAGATGTCGAGCGCAGTGCCGCCGCGATGATCAGGATCGCCAAGTCAGTCCAAACCGGATAGCCAAACCCTCATGTGACACTTGAGAAACTGCCCCAAAACGAAGCCCCCAGCGTGGCTCAGCCCCTTACGCTCCCCTTAGCACTATTGAAGGAGGAGCATGAAGCGATTCCCGCAGTTCTGTTTTCTTCTGCTTTTATCGTTATCCGCTTTTGCCCTCGACGAAGGCCACGTACGCTACGTGGGTGGCACTGTGCCGAGCGTCACCGCCGGAGTGATCGGACGTCTCGATACCACATCCGCGACTGCACTCACATTCGAACACGCCGGAAACAAAGTGGAGATTCCCTACGCCTCCATCGAATCGTACGAATACTCCAAAGACGTAACGCGCCACCTGGGAGTGCTGCCCGCGATTGCGGTCGGGCTGGTGAAGATGCGCCGCCACAGCCACTATTTCAGCATTTCGTACCGCACCGAAACCGGAGGCCCCGCGCAGATCGTCGTTCTCGAAGTACCGAAGGACATGCCCCGCACTCTCCGAGCAATTCTAAACACTCGTGCTCCCGGCACCTGCAGGTGTCATTCAACTACCAATCCACACTAGCGGTTCTGCCACTCGCATCGTTCGCTGTGACACTCAAAAAACTGCACTAAACATGCGAACGCAACTACGCGACCAGAGCTACTCTGCGCTCATGAAAAACCTGACTATCGCTCGCGCTCTGCTGCCGTTGCTGCTCACAGCACCATTGGCCACTGGACAAGCGGCCACAGCAACAGCTGGACAAACCGCCGCACCAACCGACAACTTACGCGCATTCGACCGCGTGCTTGCTGCACGGAGCAAGTATGTACTCGCGGATGACTCGCGCGAAGACAACGACGGCACGCCGGCTCAAATCCCAGACCGGGGACCCGGACCTATGCATCCTCGAGGTCCGCGCTATCCGCAACCCGCATATCCAAGCATGTGGGCTCCGGCAGGCACCGGCCATCCCGTCGCAGGGGCACTTATCGGCTTCTGCCTCGGCGCGGTTGTCGCTGGCGCCGCCACTACGGACCAGGGAGGGCGCGTCGCGGCCGCGCTCGGAGGAGCAGCCGTCGGAGCCCTGCTCGGCGCAGCGATCGGCCACTCAACCTCGGTTTTCCACCGGAGGCGCTATCACGGCGGTTCCTGGCCGGATCCCGACGAAGCGGCCCAGGCGCCCCATCGCAAGCGTTCACCGCTACCGACGGGTTCTGCGAGACCAGCCCCACCCGACTTGTCAGCCAACGCAGCCGCCCCGCTCAAGGCGTCGGCCGAAGTTCCCTAAATTGTGCGATTTGGCTCCGTAGTAAGGAACCCCAAGCTCCCCCAGCCGCATCTGATAAGCAGGTCTATTTCGGCAGGGTTACCATAGTGACAATCCCGGTCCGGGTGAGTCTAAGCTGGTGATATACTGACGGATATTCAGCCCGCAGCTGGGGTGAAAGCAGCCCTCAACGAAGGAAATCTCACGATGGCCCGTAGTTCACGCCGATCACTCTTCCTGGTAGTTTTTTTCCTGCTCGCCTGTGGCTTCCTGGGCATTCTGTTTGCTCAGCGTTCCGGCCAGCAGTCGTCGATGACCGGCGACTCCGAGGTCAAGGATAGCCTCAAGCAATTCACCGATGTCTACGCGCTCGTCGAAGACAATTACGCCGAGCCCGTGAACCCGGACAAAGCCATCTACAACGGTGCGATCCCGGGCATGCTGCACGCGCTCGACCCGCACTCGAACTTCTTTGATCCCAAGTCGTACGCGCTCATGCGCGAAGACCAGCGCGGCAAGTACTACGGCGTGGGCATGACCGTCGGTCCGCGCAACAACAAAGTCATCGTGATTTATCCGTTCACGGGCACGCCCGCTTACAAGGCCGGCATTCATCCCGGGGACGTCATCATCGCCGTCGACGGCAAGTCGACCGAGAACATGAGCACCACCGACGTGGCCGACCTGTTGAAGGGGCCCAAGGGCACCACGGTCCACATCAGCATCGCGCGCGACGGCGTCGAGAAGCCCATGGAGTTCACCCTCGTCCGCGACGAGATTCCACGCTACAGCGTCGATGTACATTTCCTGGTGAAACCGGGCATCGGTTACATGCACGTGAACGGCTTCAACGAGACCACCGAGCATGAAGTCTCCGACGCGCTCGATTCCTTCGGCGACCTCAAGGGATTGATCCTCGACCTGCGCGGCAATCCCGGCGGCTTGCTGAGCGAAGGCGTCGGCGTGGCTGACAAGTTCCTCAAGAAGGGACAGCTCATCGTCTCTCATCACGGCCGCGCCTCTGCCGAAAAGCGCTACATCGCGCAGCATGGCAATGGCGGCAAAGATTATCCCGTCGTTGTTCTTGTGAACCGGCTCACCGCTTCAGCTGCAGAGATTGTCTCCGGCGCGATTCAGGATCACGACCGCGGCCTGATCGCGGGTGAAGTCACGTTTGGCAAGGGCCTGGTGCAGACGGTCTATCCGCTGTCGGAAAACACCGGCCTCGCGCTGACCACCGCGCACTATTACACACCGAGTGGACGCCTGATCCAACGCGACTACAGCAACATCTCGCTGTATGACTACTACTACAACCGTGACAGCGCCGAGAGTTCCAACACCGCCAACCGCGAAGTGAAACTCACTGACAGCGGCCGCACGGTTTACGGCGGCGGCGGCATTACTCCCGACGTCAACATTCCTCCGATAAAGAGCAATCACTTCCAGGACACGCTGCTGCAGCACTACGCGTTCTTCAACTTCGCCAAGCGCTATGTGGTCGACCACCATCCCACCAAGACCTTCGAAGTTGACGACGCTACGTTGCAAGAATTCCGCAAGTCTTTGGACGAGGCCAGCATCACTTACACGCAGGCCGATCTGCTCGACAACAACGACTGGATCAAGTCGAGCATCAAGTCTGAGATTTTCGTCGACGCCTTCGGGCAGGACGAAGGCATGAAGGTTCGCGCCGAATCGGATCCGCAAGTCGTCAAAGCCCTTGAGCTGCTGCCCCAGGCAAAAGCTCTGGCCGACAACGCCCGGAAGGTCATCGCCGAGCACAACGCGGCTCCGACGTTCAACCGGCAATAAGGGCAATCGTTTTGTGCAAGGCCCGGACGCGTTCCGGGCCTTTTATTTTGCCGGCGCGGCGACCATACAGGCACTGGGCGCGAGGCCAAAAAGGGCATCCAGACCTTCATTGACTTCGCCTCCCTGCTATGTGAGAATCCGCGCAAGAGGCCGCTTTTGCGGGCATCATGGCGAAGGCGGCGAGAGCCGGCGGTCCCTTCGCGCTGGCGATTTCTGAACCGTCACAAAATGGATCAATATCATGATTTTCAATATGACGGGAAGAGCGCGGGAATGCGACTGACCTGGTGGCGTGGCCTGAGGCTCGTTTGAAACCAGTCATTCTGGCAGGCGCGGTTGCTCTCGCGTTGATCGCAGGCTGGACGGACCTGCGCAGCCGCCGCATCCCAAACTGGCTGACCGTGCCGGGGTTGGTGATCGGGATGGTTGCCAACACAGTCCTCGGGGGCTGGAGCGGCCTAAGGGACTCGCTCCTAGGTGCCGGTCTCGCGATGGCCTTATTGCTGCCGTTTTGGCTACTGCGAAGCCTTGGGGCCGGCGATCTGAAGTTTGCTGTAGCACTGGGCGCATACACGGGTCCGGGACGTCTAGTAGATATATTGCTAGCATCGGTTTTCGTTGCTGGAGCGATGGCACTGGCTTTGGTGATTTACAAACGGCGCTTTCTTCAGACCATGCGAAACATCGGCCACATCCTGATCTCGCTGGTCACGTTTCGGCTGCCTGGGTCCCACGTTACGCTCGACAACCCAGACGCGCTGACGATCCCCAAGGGCGTAGCCATGGCCTTTACGGTCGTGCTCTACGGCATGGCTCACCTCTGGAAGTTGCGGCATGTCTAACTTTATGCATGATGCACTGCGTAGGCTATACACCGAAGTCCGCGGCGCCGAGATTGCGGAAGCCGCCGCCGTGCTTCCGCTAATGTTCATGATGCTGCTGGGAATCTTCTGGTTCGGGCAAGCCTTCAGCATCTACGGCGCCATCACCCGCGCCGCGCAGGAGGGTGCGCGCGCGGGAGCCGCCCCCTATTGCACAACCTGCAAGAACAATACCCTTACTCAGTATGCGACAAATGCCGTCAACGCGACACAGGCGGCGCTGACCGCGTCGAAGCTCAATCCGGCACTGGCGCAATATCCGTCGACGCCGCCGGTCTTTAATTCCTGCAGCACCGGGTCGGCGGTGGTCTGTCCCGCCGGAGGCAGCGCGAATATTTGCGTGCAAGCCCCAGTCCAGTTTTTTCCCGCCGTCGTAGGCGCCCCGGGAGTCTGTGGCGCTTCGGTTTCGTTCCAATACCCATTCCAGTTCTGGCTGCCGTTCACCTCTCTGAACAAGCAGCACATCTGGATCGTCGCTTCTGCGCGGGTACGCATGGAGACCCGGTGATTCGCTATTCTCGACTCCGGACCTGGCTGAAAGGACTCGCTAAGTCCGGATGGCACGACGACCGTGCCTCGCAATTAGTGGAGTTTGCCGTTGCCTTGCCGCTGTTGGTTTTGTTTGTGGTCGGCATCTTCGACTTCAGCAACGCTTTTACCCTCAAACAAAAACTGACCAACGTTGCGCGCGATGCCGCTCGCGCGGCGGCGGCCGATCCCGCAAATGACCTGCAATCACCCTCGCCGACTCCTGCCTCCGTCCTGGACGCATTTCAAGACATCGAAAACTACCTGGTCGCCAACAAGATCAATGACTGCGGCATTAGCTCCTCCTCACCTGCCGCGGCAGGCCTGACTTGGACCTATACCGCAACCACGGGCTGCCCTCCCGGCGGCCTGGTTATCGTTATCAACCGCGGATATTATTTTCCTGCAACCAGCGCAAGCCTCCCATCGGTGAACTGTACGGGGCAGACTCCGGGAGCGGGAACCGCAGTTATCGCCACTTGCGTCAGTATTCAGTATGCCTATGCCTGGCGGTTCGGCCGGGTCGCGAGCCTCGTGGGCGCGTCCTCGAATCTGCCCAGTGCGATTACCGTCGTTTCTGTAGCCATGAACGAGAATTGAAGAACAGTATGAAGCCGCCAGCAATTCAAAGATTTTCGCGCACTTGCCCTTCGCGCCGCCGCGAGCGCGGCGTCACCATGGTGCTGGTCGCGCTGGCTCTGGTAGCCATCATTGCAATGGCCGCCCTTTCGATCGATGTCATCACACTCTACCTGGCACGCGAGGAGGCGCAACGTACTGCCGACGCTGCCGCGCTGACGGCGGCACGGGTCATATCGATCTCGGGCTTGACCGGCGACCCCGGCAACTCTGCGTCTTCATGGCAAGCAGTTTGCGGTGGATCGTCGAGTCCCGCCACTCAGGCAGCCATCGCCGTCGCAACCCGAGGCGCAGTCGGTGGTGCCTCCGTGACGGCTCCCACTGTGCAGTACTCGGCCGGAGCGAGCGCCCCAACGCCTGACTGCTCGACCTTAACCGCTCCCGGGCCCTTCGGCGTTAATCCCATGGTCACCGTCTTTGTCACGCGGCCGAGCCTGCCCACGTTTTTCTCGCGCATCTGGGGCAACACAGGAAACAGCGTAAGCGCCACTGCCACGGCCGAAGCTTTCAATCCCTCGAATTCGGGTAACGTGGGGAATCAGACCACAGGTACTATCATTCCTGTGCAGCCGAGATGCGTAAAGCCATGGATCACACCGAACCGTGATCCGCTGTACCCCACCCCAACGTCGGGAGTTTATTGCGATCAAACTGGTGGGCCTGGGCCGTGCACGACATTGGTTAGCACGACGGACGGATCGATCACACGCCCCGGGGTTTCACCCAGTGGCCTGATCGGCGAACGATTTTGGTTTGAGCCCGACTGTCTTCACACCGGCAGTTCGTGCACGACCCGATCCAACCCGCCCGAAGGCAATTACTGGCTTTCCTCAAAAAGGGCTTATATTCATTTACCTCCGACTCTGCAATATCTCCCTGGCGAGGCTCCTGGCTCGGCTCCCGTAGCCGTTCCATCGTGTGCGGCAGGAAGCTTCTATGAACAGGCGGTCGGGGGTTGTGACCAGTCGACTATTTACCAGTGTGGCGTGCAAAGTTCTTCCGCTTCGCCTCAGAATCTTGTCGACCTGAACGAAAACCCGGGCGCCGGCACCGACGACACCATGAATGGCGTCAAATGCCTGATCCACGAAGGAAACGCAACTGCCCCGCCTCCCGACGGACAGGACACGCTCAACGCATCGACCTATCCGTTTCAGATCCTTGCTGGAACAAGCAACCCGCTGCTCGCTAGCGGACTGGCCAGCGGCACGCCTATCACAAGTAGCAATTCAATTGTGTCGCTGCCCATTTACGACGGCAATGCAAGTTCGGGCACAGTAAAGCCAAGCAGAACAACCCCCGTCACGATCGTGGGGTTTCTGCAGGTCTTCATCAACTCGGTCGATCAGTGGGGCAACGTGGATGCCACCGTTCTGAATGTGGCGGGGTGCAGCAATGGGGTAGCCGGCAATGTCGGTAACCCCGTGGTTGGCTCTTCTCCAGTACCCATCCGCTTAATTACGCCTGAGTAGGCGCGGGAAGATCTTCTTCCTGGGGCTCAACAAAATCGTTTATTGGTCCGGCGTATTCCCGTCGCCCGGCGCTTTTCCGTCTGGCGGCTGCGGAACCTGTACGGGCGCAGGGCCTTGATTTCCCTGCTGGAGATTCATCGTGGAGGGTTCGCGATCTTCAGGATCGTCGGCGGTCTGCACTTGCACCGGAGCAAGCGGCATGAACGCGCCGTCGGGGCGAACGCTAAGGATCACGCGATCCAGTTTCCGCGGATCGTCCACCGCGCTCAGAATCAGAAAATTAAATTTGGATCCATTCAGCAGCCGCGCCAGAACTTCCGGCGCCGGCCCGGGAGCAATATCCGCCACCACTTTTTCCTGCTCGGCTCCAGCGGCGATCGAAACCTCTGCACCAGTGCGCTGTTGCACCGCGTACAGGACCTCCGACAGCGTCGCCTTGTTGGCCCTGATCCCGAGCAGCCCATTGCCATAGGTCACCTCGAGCGGCGGAACCGGGGTAGTCACCACACTCACAGGTTCGGCACGAGTCGTGTAGTTGGCAACCACCAGGCTGGGGCGTGTCGCCGACTGCGAAGGATAATTGACGGCTCCCGCAGAAACTTCAGCTCCGCCACCCATCACCTTGATCATGACCGTGCGGCCATACGGAAACACCTGGTACGACTGCGCGGTCTTTAGATCGAGTACAACGCGTGTAATCGGGGGCTTCGACTGAAACAGGCCGACCCGCAAGCTTTTCACTTCCCCGCGATCCACCGACTGACTGCGCAATTGGCTGCTGGGAACCGCGTTGGGAAAGTCGATCACCAGACGATCGGGGCCGGTCAGCACCTGGGTTTCAGGGACGATCTTGTCGCTGGATTGCACTTCAATCTCGACGGCATCCTTGCCACCGAGCACCTTCACCGAGCGCACCGAGGCCTGCGCTAGCGTGAACGTCACGGCCAAAGGCGCACAGAGTCCGGCCAGCAGTAGCCGACTCATAATGATTCGCAAAAAACTGTGCATGAATGCCTGCGCCTGGGCGGTCTTTTAGTGGTTCTAGCGCGATTGTAGCAGCGATTACCGAGGGAGGGGCTTACTTAGGTACTAGAACTACAGGTTCTGCCTAGTGTGTCAGCGGCTTCAGAATGTCCCCCAAAATGTCAGGCCGTTCCGGAACCCGTTCCAGGTGCGGATTTTTCTCGCCATCGTGATAAGCCACCGAATAGGTTTTGAAAAACTGCGCGTTCTCCACCAGCAACTCCATCGGCTGTCCGCTTCCCTGCGCGGATTTCAGCGCCGCACGCAGCACGGGCGGCGACCATTTCCGACCATTCACCGCAACCAGCTTCATGCCCGGCCCCAATCCTGACCGGTACGCGGGCGATCCCACAATCACGTCATCGAGCTTGCCATCTTCGCTCGCCGTGAATCCCAGCGAGTATGAGAAGTCGCCGAACTTGGCCAGCTTCTCCTCTGCCTGGGTAAACAAATTCGGCTTGTCGTCGTACACCAGTTTCCATCCTCCGCCCTCAATCCCGCCCAAAGGAGCATGCGTGCTGGTGGCCGCCACGCGTTCGCGCAAAAGACCAGCCCAGTCGTAGGGCGCGACTTCGTTCAGCGCGCCTACCACGTCATCGAACGTGTAGGGGACCACCTTCGGCGAACCGCTCTCGCCGCCGTGGAACTTCCGGCAAAAATCGTTCAGCGATCGCTGCCCGTGCGTCTGCTGCCGGATGATTGCATCCACCTCCAGCCAGATCAGTTCGCCCTCCGGATAGTAGTCGAGGCCGCGCCGCCAGTTCTGCCATTGCGATCCCATCATGCGCAGAGTTTGCACCGAGCGCGCCGTGTCTTCGAGAGGCCTCCACGTACGTCCGGCGCGATGATCGAGTGCCGCGGCGGTTCCTGCCAGCGCTTCCCGATACTGCTCGTCGGTCCACAATCCGCTGCGCGCCGCCAGCACGGTGCCCAGGTACTGCGTGAGTCCCTCATAGACCCACAGCAGGTCCCCGATCATCGGCTCCTGATAGTTCGGAGTCGCCAGCCCCGCGGGACGCCGGTATTTGCCATTCCACGAATGCGTGAACTCATGCGGCACCAGATCGGCGTACAGCATGTGTAGATCCGGATCGAGCAGCGCGCGCTCTGCTTCAACGCTGTCGTTCGATGCGTGATGTTCGAGTCCATGCCCGCCCACCTGATCGCTCAACGTCAGCAGAAAGTGATACTGGCGGTAGTGGCGCGCACCAAACAACGCTCCGGTTTCCGCGACCAGTTTCTGGTAGGCGGCCACGTCCTGCGACGTCATGGCAAGATCAGGCTCGGCGTCAGCGACTACGTCCATCACGTGGAGCGGTGCATCTCCAGCTTTCGTCAGTTCAAT
>PMUM01000447.1 GCA_003166855.1 Acidobacteriaceae bacterium
AGATGAATCGCTTCGTCCACGCCATTGGTCAGCAACAGTTCCGCCGCTGCGATCCCCAGAATGTCCGCCGCAGCCGCTTCCACCGGCCCGCGCTCGGGATAGCGGGCAAGCTGTTCCGGGCCCAACTGTCGCAGACGCTCGAACACTCGCGGCGAGCACCCCACCGTGTTTTCGTTGAAGTCCAGTCGCAGCCCGTCTCGCCCCGCCAGCGGCGGATGATACGAAGGCAGCGTGCTTACTGCTTCCCGTGGACTAAGCATGCTCGCACCTCACTTGGATCGATTGAGCATGCGCGGGCAATCCCTCGGCCCCGGCAAGACATTCGATCGCAGGCGCAATCCGCCTCAGCCCTTTGGCGGAGAGTTGTTGTACGGTAATCACCTTCACAAAATCGGCTACGCTAAGACCTCCTCGAAATCGAGCCTGCCCCGAAGTCGGCAGCACGTGATTGGGCCCAGAGGCGTAGTCGCCCGCAGCCTGAGCTGAGTAGTCCCCCACGAACACCGACCCCGCGTTCTGAATGAAAGGCAGATCCTCCTCAGCGACTGTGATGTGTTCCGGCGCAAGCCGATTGGCCCAGTCCCGCGCCTGTTCTCGAGACTCCACGATGAGTATTGCGCCGCGAGCACGCAATGATTGCTGAGCAATCGGATTCCGCTTTGCAAGCTGCGCTGCACTCACCTCCACCGACCTCGCCAGTTCGCGAGACGTCGTGATCAAAACCGCCAGCGTCTCCGGATCATGCTCGGCCTGCGCCACCAGATCCGCCGCAATGAACTCCGGCACCCCCGACTCGCAGAGAACCACAGCTTCCGTGGGCCCGGCCAGAAAATCGATCGCGCAATCGAACGAGACCAGCTTCTTCGCGACTGTGACGTAAACGTTCCCCGGCCCCACAATCTTGTCCACCCGCGGAATGCTGCTAGTGCCGTAGGCCAAAGCCGCGACGGCCTGCGCCCCGCCCACGCGATAAAACTCGCGAACGCCCAACATCGCGGCCGCAGCCAAAACTTCCCCTGACGGTTTGGGCGACACCACGCGAATGTTCTTCACCCCCGCGACCTGCGCAGGAATCACGGTCATCAGTAAGGTTGAAACCAGCGGATAGCGCCCGCCGGGCACGTAGCAGCCCACCGACTCCAGAGGACGAACCATCTGCCCGAGAGAAATTCCGCTGCGAGTCCGCATCCAGTCACACGGCTTTTGCCATTCGCAAAACCGCCGAATGTTCTGAGCGGCCTGTCCCAGCGACTTGCGCAGGAGCGGAGTAATCGTTTGTAGCGCCACCGCCATTTCTTCCTCGGATACTCGCAGAGACTGTTTCCTCTCCAGGCCGTCCCATTTCTCCGCATACCTCCGAAGCGATCGGTCCCCGTCCGCGCGCACGCCCTCAACCATGCGCCTCACGCGAGGCTCCAACCCGCTCAGCCGCGTGCTTCGTGCGGCAAGACGCTCCACCAGCGCACCCGCTTCGCGCCCGGTAACGATCCGCATCACAGCACCACCTTGTTCAGCGGATACTCAACGATGCCCTGCGCTTTTGCCTCTTTCAGCCGCGGAATCACATCCCAAGCGGCCCCTTCATCGATTACTGTGTTGACCGCAAGCCACTCCTCATCGCTCAGATGAGAAATCGTTGGCTTCTGGAGCGCGGGCAGCACGGCGAGCACCGCCGCCAAATCCTGCTTCTTCACGTTCAGCATCAACCCCACGCGATCCTGCGCTTCCATCGCCCCTTGCAGCATCAGAGCCAGGTTGCCGATCTTTCGCCGCTTCTCGCGATCCCCGTACGAACACTTGTTGGCGATCAACTGCGTGTTCGACTCCAGAACCGTCTCCAGAATGCGCAACCGGTTGGCCTTGAGCGAACTCCCAGTTTCGGTCACTTCGACGATGGCGTCGGCCAGCATAGGTGGCTTGACTTCGGTTGCGCCCCAGGAAAACTCCACCCGCACCTCGACCCCTTTCTTGCAGAAATAGTCGCGCGTCACCTTCACCAGTTCGGTGGCGATGATTTTCCCTGAGAGTTCCTCCGCCCGCTGAACGGCGGAATCCTCAGGCACCGCCAGCACCCAGCGCACTTTGCCCCGGCTGCGCTTGGCGTAAATCAAATCGCTCACCGTGACGACTTCCAGTCCGCTCTCGATCACCCAGTCAAGTCCGGTCAGCCCTGCGTCAATCGCTCCGTGCTCGACATATCGAGCCATTTCCTGCGCCCGGATCAACATGCAATCGATCTCCGGATCGGCCGTGCTCGCGAAATACGAGCGTCCATTCGTATATGCAGGAAGCCCGGCTCGCGCGAATAGTTGCAACGTCGCCTCCTGCAGACTGCCCTTGGGGATTCCGATGCGCAACTTCATCGCGTCTCCTTCGGAAGGCTCGCGGCCGCGTCCGGTGTCCGTGCAGGAATCGATTCCGTAAAGCAGGATCGAGTTCCGCGATGACAGACGACTCCTGCTCCCTCCACCTCAACCCGCAACAGCAAAGTGTCGCGGTCGCAGTCGGTGCAGGCCGAGACGACCCGCAGCCTGTTCCCCGAACTCTCGCCCTTCATCCAGAGCTTCTGCCGCGTTCGGCTGAAGAATGTCACATACCCGCCCTCCAACGTGCGCTCGAGCGCCTGACGGTTCATAAAGCCCACCATCAGGACTTCCCCGTCGATCGAGTCTTGCACCACGGCAGGGAGCAGGCCTCCCAGTTTGTCGAAATCCAATTCCGCATTCATATCCGTACTCCCTCTCTCAAAAAACAAAAAGCCCGCTGAGCGATTTCGCGTCAGCGGGCCGGAACTCCTGAAAAGTGCTGTTATCTCAAATCTGCAATCTCAGGTGCACATCGCCGCCATCGCGCTATGCTCGTGATGGTGGCGATGATGGACATGAGACAACATCTGCGAACTAGAGTACGAGAGCGATCCGTCAGCGTCAATCCATTTAAACACCTAGTCCGACCTGTTTTTTCGATACGATCCATTCAGATTTTGCATCCTCACCTAGAATGCCGCACCAAGTCCTGTTACGATTCCCCTTCACCATCGGGAATTATTTCCAGTTATCCCGGGAGCCTTCATGACTTCGTTCCCCGCGTCTCGCTTTCTGATCTCGTCGTTGATGATTTCCATAGTTCTGCTCGCAACCGCCTCGCGCGGCTATTCCCAGACGACCGTCACGAACGATCCTCCGTCCTACGGTCCGTTTAACGCCGTGTTCCTGCCTGACGGCGATGGCCTGAAGAAGCCACTTATTAAGAACGACTCAGTCCTGCGCGCGGATTCCCCCTGGTCGCTGTACGCCTGGGTGAAGCCCGCGGAAGCCTCGCACACACTGACTCTGGTCGCGGGCTTCGGCGATCCAACGGAGGAGTTCTCAAGATACCTCGCGCTTGACGGCGACCACGTGACTCTCTGGATGGGCAAGGACAACAGCCTCTCCGGCCCAACGACGCTCGCTCCCGGAAAATGGCACTTCCTCGCTGCGACCTTCAACGGCGAGGAGTTCCACCTCTATAGCGACGGCGTGCAAATCGCCAGCGGTAAGTTGGACTTGGGAAGCGTGAGCCCAGTCATTGAGATGGCCCCTCCTTCGTCGCCCACTCAGACTTGGCGTCACTTCGGAGGCACCATCGCTTCCCTCACCCTGATTCGAAGCGCACTGAGCAGCGATGAAATCAAGCAACTCTCGCAGAAGCCAGACGATTTCTCAACCGTTGAATTCGAAGAAGGCTCCAAGCCGTGGCCCGTACAGACACGTGGCCAGGCTGGATACCGGGCGCCTCAAGATCCCTCAACGATGCCGCGCAGCAGGGCCCCATTTTCTACGCCTGCCGCGAAGACCCCTCCTACACAAGAAATCCTCCAGGCGAACGCGGAGAACCAGTGGACCCTGGCCGCTGGCTGGCACATGATCCCGGCGCCGAAAGTAAGCGCTGATGGCGCAGCCATCTCCCAGACCAACTTCAATGCGAAAGAGTGGATGTATGCAACCGTCCCCGGAACCGTGCTCACCACCATGGTCGATCGCGGCATCTATCCCGATCCCGACTATGGCTTGAACAATCTCGCGATCCCCGAGAGCCTCAATAAACAAGATTACTGGTACCGCGTAGAATTTCACGCGCCCAAAACCATCCGCGGACGCCGCCTTACCTTGACCTTTGAGGGCATCAACTACCAGGCAGCCGCGTGGCTCAACGGCCAGCAACTCGGTTCGATCAAAGGAGCATTCATCCGTGGCGTCTTCGATGTAACCAACGTTGTAAAACTCGACAAAGCGAATGTTCTCGCCGTGCGCATCTCTCCTCCTCCGCATCCCGGAATCCCCCAGGAACAATCGGTCAAAGGAGGCCCAGGCGAAAACGGCGGAATGATGTGCCTCGACGGTCCCACCTTCGTCGCCACCGAAGGCTGGGACTGGATTCCCGCCGTCCGCGACCGCGATACCGGCATCTGGCAACCGGTCACCCTAACCGCAACGAGTAACGTGAAGATTGGAGACGCGCAAGTCGTGACTTCCCTTCCTCTGCCAGACACTTCAAGCGCCGACGTCGAGATCACCGTGCCGCTCGAAAACATGTCAGCCTCTCCCGTGACCGGCACCCTGAAGGCTTCCTTCGGCGACGTCATCGTGACCAAACCAGTCACGTTGTCTCCGGGCAAGAGTTCGGTGAAGTTGGCGTCTTCTGAGTTCGCGCAACTGACCGTGCAGCATCCGCGCCTGTGGTGGCCAAACGGCTACGGCAAACCCGACCTCTATACCCTGCACCTCACCTTCTCAGAAGGAAACACCGATTCCGACACAAAAGAGCTACGCTTCGGAATTCGCGAGATCACCTACGAGTTGAGCCTGCTCGACAGCACAGGCCATCTCCGCCGTTTGGAATACTCGCCAACCACCGCGAGGCTCAAAGCAGAAGTAGTCGTCGACATCCGCCACGAAGCCATGCGTGAGATCCCCGCCGCCGATCCTTTCCCGCCGACCTTCCCCCCGGAATGGAGAGACGGATGGAAGTCCTGGGTCGCATCCCTAGCGCCCGGCGGTGAATCGTCACCCGCAGTAAAGATGCTCGACGACACGAAGACTTCTCCCTACCTCGTCATCAAGGTGAACGGCGTGCGCATCGCCGCCCGCGGCGGCAACTGGGGCATGGACGACTCCCGCAAACGTGTCTCCCGCGAGCATCTCGAGCCCTACTTCCGCCTGCACCGCGACGCTAACCTCAACATCATCCGCAACTGGGTCGGCCAGGACACCGAGCAAACCTTCTACGATCTCGCGGACGAATACGGACTTATGATCTGGAACGACTTCTGGGAATCCACGCAGAACTACAACGTCGAGGCCCAGGACCCAGAGCTATTTCTCGACAACGCCCGCGACACCATCCTGCGCTTCCGCAATCATCCGTCAATCGTCGTGTGGTGCGGCCGCAACGAAGGCGTGCCTCAGCCCGTGATCAACGAAGGTCTCATCGCCTTAATCAACTCGCTGGACGGCACGCGCTACTACTTCCCCAGTTCGAATCAGGTCAACCTGCAGAACAGCGGCCCGTATAAGTACATGGATCCCACTCTCTACTACACCGCGTTGAACCACGGCTTCTCCGTCGAAACCGGCACTCCGTCGTTTTCGACGCTAGAGTCTTTCCGCGCCTGGATTCCAAAAGAAGATCAGTGGCCAATCGGNNGCGCAGATGCTCGACTATGTCGACCACCGCGCGATTTTCGAAGGCATGAACGCCCACCTCTGGTCCCCCAACAGCGGGCGTCTCCTGTGGATGACCCAGCCCGCATGGCCCAGCAACACCTGGCAGATCGTGAACGCAGACTACGACACGCAGTCTTCTTTCTACGCTGTCAAAAAGGCCTGCGAGCCCCTGCACGTGCAACTGGATCTTTCGAACTACAACGTCGCAGTCGTCAATACCACGAATGATGCGCAGGCAGGATTGACGCTCACTGCAAACGTGTATTCGCTCGAGAACAAGGTCTTGCTCCACAAAGAAGAGAAGCGAGACGCGGCCGCCGACGCTCTCACCGATGGATTCCAGTTGGACCTTGCGCCGCTGCTCGCGGCGGAAAAGATGGTGCTGGTGAACTTGGAGCTGCGCAACTCGTCAGGAGAAGTCGTTTCCAGAAATTTCTATTGGCTGGGAGCGGACAACGCGTCATACCGCCGCTTGAATCGCCTTCCAACTGCCACGCTTTCAGCAACAGCTAAATCCACACGCACCGGCGACAACATCCGCGTGAAAGTGGAACTGAGCAATACAGGAACCGCTGTCTCGCTCGCCACGAAGCTGACCCTGCTGAACGCCGCCGACGGTTCGCGAATCCTGCCCGCGTACTACACCGACAACTATGTGTCATTGCTTCCCGGGGAGAGCCGGGAAATTGAAATTGAATATCCCTCGAAATCGGCCAACGGACCTGCGCAAGTAGCGCTCCGGGGATGGAATCTCGCGAAACAGGTCGTCCCGGCGCCCTAGAGCCGAGTGCTCACGACCCCGGCGACCCAGGCTTGATCTCAGCCGCCTTGCCGTCTTCGTACACAATCACCACCGGCTTGCCGCCATTCGGATAATGCACGGTCTTTTCCGAACCACCCCCCGCATCCGGCACTCCCATGCCGATCGCGAAATCCGCCTGCAGTTCGTTCATCCCCGGCTTCACTTCATGCCTTTCCACCGCCTGCCACACATCGGCTGACCAGTGCTTATACAGGTCGTGTGGATCCTCGACGAAAAACATCTCGTCGGAATAGATCGTATATTGCTGGTTCGCCTCAAACCCGATCGGTACCGCGTATGTCTTGCCTTCTTTTTCGAACACCGCCATTACCTGCCGCTGCTGGCCCTTTCCCGCGGGCATCGCTGTGATCACATCCTTAATCTCCAGCTTTTCGATCGGCAGCAGCAGTCCCGCATCATGCGCAAAGTCCACACGTTTTCGCGCCGCGTCGAAGGAGTAACACGTATAGCGGTATCCTTCCTTGACCCACACCGGCTGCTGGGTAAGCTGCTTCGCGCTCTTCACGTCGTACGGATAAAGCTTCTTCGGGTTGACATAGTAATCCGCATTAGAATATCCAACGTTCTCGGCCTGCTTCTGCTTCTCAGCCGCGACCTTGTCTTCGTGCCGCTGGTACAGAATGTAGCCCGCGCGCAAAGTCGCCACCACCAACGCTAGCAACAGCGCCAGCTGTATCCTTTGCTTCGCTTCAGGACTCATCATGCGCAAAACTGTACCAGATATGCCGCTCAGCGCACATCCAGCACGCACCCTACAGTGTATCCCCCGCGAAAACACGCCGATCCCGCGACACTCCGGAGGCCCGCTCGCGTCCCAATCGTTGTAAACTGAAACGGGGGTTCTGCCATGCCGACGATCACCGAACAAGATGTGATGAGTGCGCTGAAGAGTTGTTACGATCCTGAGATCCCGGTCAACATCGTCGACCTGGGGCTCATCTACGACCTCTCCATCGAGAAGACCGCCTCCGGGGCGAACGCGGTCGACGTCAAGATGACGCTGACGGCGCCGGGTTGCGGCATGGGCCCGGTGATCGCCGAGGATGCCCGGCAGAAGATCGCGGCCCTTCCAGCAGTCGAGCGGGCGAAGGTCCACATCGTCTGGGACCCGATCTGGAACCCGAGGATGATCTCCGAGGCGGGGCGCAAGTCCCTCGGCCTCGAGTAGGCGGCCCTAGGCCGTGACGGTCTCCAGGGAGCAGCCGTCCGACTGCTCGGGCGTCTCGCAGTTCGGCCGGGCGATCACGCCGGGGTAGGGCTCGGATGCGAATTCGCCCTCCCCCCTCAGGAGGTGGCGGTCGCAGGTCTCAAAGAGCTCGGCCTCGGACTCCGCGCGGCGCATGTCGTGGAGGAACTCGCCCCGCGGGTCCACCCCCTGGCCGACGAAGTTGAGGTACTTCTTCATCTTGTTCACATGGGCCCGCTCCGGCACCGCCGGGTCGCGCGTCGCCAGGTAGAGGCGCTGCACGTACTCGCGGACGTCGGCAAGCGAGACCCGGGAGCGGGGGAGGCCGGCGAAGCGCTCCCGGCACTGCCCGAATATCCAGGGGTTGCGGATCGCGTGCCGCCCGATCATGACGCCGCGGGCTCCGGTGTCCCGGACGATCTCAACGGCCCTGGCGGCCGAAGTGACGTTTCCGTTCGCGAGGACGGGGCACCGCGCGCGCCCCGCGGCCTCCGCGATCCTGTCATAGTGCACGTCGCTGCGATACATCTCGCGAACCGTCCGTCCGTGGACCGTCAGCAGGGCGATCCGGTTCTCGTTCACGATGTCGAGGATCCGCTCGAAGTTGCCGGCGTCCTCGAAGCCTATCCGCATCTTGACCGTCAGGAGTACCGGCACCGCCGCCCTCAGGGCGGAGAGGATGGCGGAGATCCTCCCGGGATCGCGCAGGAGGCCGCCCCCGACGTTCTTCTTGTAGACCTTGGGTGCCGGGCAGCCGAGGTTCACGTCGATCCCCGCGATCGGGTGCGCCGCCAGCGCCTCGGCGGTCCGGACCATGTGCGGGATATCCTCGCCGATCAGCTGGGCGA
>PMUM01000391.1 GCA_003166855.1 Acidobacteriaceae bacterium
GTCCCGGCACCCAGAACCATCCTCCGTTCACCGACGCCCAGCGACCGTAGTGGAAGGGCGCGAATCCCCATGGCTCGTCTTCAACCCAGGTCCAGCCCCACGGACCGACGTAAATCCAGTGACCGAAGCGATAGGGAGCCCATCCCACGACGACCGCGCGCGGACGCCAGCAGGGACCGTAGCCGGCCACATAGCTCCAGTCGCCGGATTCGTCGAGGTCTTCATAGCCAGTCATCTCGCGCGAAACGTAATTCGCGGAATCGGCGTGGTCTTCGCGATCGTCACGCTCGAAGGCCCAGCTCTCGAAGTCATCTCGGTCGGGAATCTGTCCGAGATCGTAGTCCAGATGCTGCTCGTTCCCGGTAAAGGTGGCCGACTGACCGGCGACCACGTTGTAGGTAAGCCCTCCACCAGTAACGCGGCCGCGACCGTGCCAGACGTCGGTGATGGTCTGACTGCCGTCCTCGCTCACGTCTACGCGGTACTCACCCGGCTGCAAGATGCTAAGCGCGATGTTGGGCGTATCGATCTCGTAGTTGTCTTCGTCATCGACGTGACGCACACGGAGAATGATCGATCCCTGCGCGAGGCGGATCTGCGTAGTTCGGTCGTCGAGAGTCAGGAACGTGATACCGGTCTTTGCGCCTAGGCGGATCGCGGTCGAACCAATGTGAACTTCGGCGCAGGAATTCTCGTCGGACCAAAGGTCGTCGCCGGTGACCATGGGCCGATTGGGAACGCCGGAGACCCAGTCATCTTCGCCCGCTGGACGAAACGAGATTGACCCTTGCGAGAAATTCAGCCGCGCGACGCGACCCGGAGGATCCTGATCCTGATCCTGATTCTGATCTTGATTCTGAGAATCCACATCATCCTGCGCCTTCGCGATGGTCGAGACCTGCGGCACAAAAGCAAAGCTCGCCAGTACCAGCAGCCAGACCCACAACTTGCGTGTTTTCATAGGTTAAGCCCCGACGGAATCGAAGTCCGTGTCGCTTGATTTTACCGACAAGCGTGTAAACACAATAGAGACGGTTTAGTTTCCTGGAGGTGGAAGTGCTTGGACCGAGCGGACTTGCGTGGATTGAAATTCGAAGATTTGTCCTCCTGAGCAACACGAAGGACCTGTGCATTCGCTGGCAGCATTGCGCTTTCGGCAAATGCACAGATCCTTCGGCCCGCAAAAAGCGCGGGCCTCAGGATGACACGCGAATCGTTCAGTTTTTCATCTTCGGGCGCTCGCAGGTATCGACGATCTTGGTGGGATCGATCGCGTCTTTGTCCACCTGCTCTTCCAGAATCTTTCCGTCTTTGCCGATCAGGAAGTTCACGCGGCGGGGAGCCTGGTATTCGTCTTTGTAGATCCCGTATTCGTGGGTTACTTTGCCGCCCCAGTCGCTGAGAAGAGGGAAGGTTACTCCGATTTGGTCGGCGAAGGCTTTGTTGGCGAAGGCACTATCCATGCTCACACCCAGGACCTGGGTGTCGGCAGCTTCCAGCCTCTTCAAGTTCTGCTGGAAGTTTTTCATTTGCTGCGTTCAACCACCGGTAAAAGCGAAGATATAGAACGCCAAAACGACGTTCTTCTTGCCGCGGTAGTCGCTCAACTTCACGTCTTTGAGGTCGTTGCCGTCAAAGTGTTTCAGCGTGAAATCCGGCGCCATGTCGCCGACTTTCGGCATGCTCGAACCCTCCTTCTTGGTTTGCGCGAACGTTGGGAATGCCGTGGTCATCGCCAGCAGCAACCCCAGCGCTAGAATCCCGAAGCGTTTTCTATGCATTGAACTCCTCCCATTGGAGTGATGGATTGAGCATACCCTTCCGGGATCACACGGTAAACCGGGGAGTACCTAACTAGTGTGACGGTACGCATTGCCCAAACCACCGGCAAAACAGTAAAGTTCTGTTCGGAGCCGGTTGCGACAAAGCAAGGCGTGGCTCCGCGGCCGGGACCCGAAAGACGCCATGAGCATCACCACTCTGAACGACATTTTCTTCGCCGCGGTGGAACGCAATCTGGACCGCATCATGCTGTACCGTGATGCCGGGAAGTGGCTGCCGATTTCCTCGCGAGAGTTCGGCATCGGCGTCGCCAGAACCGCGCGCACACTGCACAGCTGGGGCATCCGAGCGGGGGATCGCATTGCGATCCTCAGCGAGAATCGTCCCGAGTGGCCCACCGCCGATATTGCCAGCCTGCTATTGGGAGCCGTGACGGTCCCGCTCTATACCACGCTCACGCCGGAACAGACCGCGTTCGTCCTGAACGACTCGGGCTGCCGCACCATCTTTCTGTCGTCCGACCAGCAACTGCATAAGGTCTTGTCGATCCTGCCCCAGACGCAGATTGAGAAAATCGTCGTCATGGATCCGGTGGAGTTCAACGGCGATCTGGCTCCGTTCGCCGGCAAATGCGTAACCATGAACAACCTCACGCTGCAGGGCCCGGAAAACCTCGGCGCCGAGATCGAAACCAAGGCGCGCTCCATCGGCCCTGATGATCTGGCCACGATCGTCTACACCTCAGGAACGACGGGCACTTCCAAAGGGGCGATGCTGACCCATGGCAACGTCGCTTCGAACATCCAATGCTCGCTGCTCGGCTTCAACATGCGGCCCGGACTGATCAGCATTTCGTTCCTGCCGCTCTGCCACATCACGGCGCGTCACGTGGACTTTTCGATGCTGTATCACGGGGTAACGCTGGCTTACTGCCCGTTTCTAGACCGGCTGCCGGCGAGCCTGCTCGAAGTACAGCCGTCCGTTTTTGTAGCGGTGCCCCGGGTATACGAGAAGATTTATGCCCAGGCCAAGCAGAAGGCCAAGGGCCTGCCCAAGAGCGCCATTTTCGATTGGGCTCTTTCTGTTGGGAAAAACCACAAGCCGGAAATTCTTGCCGGAAAGACTCCCACCTCGCGCAGTTGGAAGCTCGCAAACAAGCTCGTGTTTTCGAAGATTCGCCAGGGCATGGGCGGAAAGGTCGAGACCTTTATCTCTGGCGGTGCACCGCTAGGGCGCGAACTGGCCGAGTGGTACGCCGCGGCCGGCATTCGCATTCACGAGGGCTACGGGCTCACCGAAACGTCTCCTGTGATCGCGGTGAATACGCCGATCAATCACCGCATTGGAACCGTGGGCAAGACGCTGCCGAATCTGGAGGTTCGCATCGCGGAGGATGGCGAAATTCTGGTAAAGGGCCCGTCGGTATTCAAAGGCTACTGGAACCGCCCGGAGGAAACCAAGGCGGCGCTGGTCGACGGATGGTTCAAGACCGGCGACATCGGCAACATCGACGCCGACGGATATCTTTCCGTCACCGACCGCAAGAAAGACCTGATCAAGACTTCCGGCGGAAAATTTGTCGCGCCGCAGCCCATCGAGAACTCGCTCAAGCTCAGCCCTCTGGTCGGAATCGCCGCCATCCTCGGCGACCGGCGCAAATTCCCGGCGGTCATGATCTCGCCCAACTTTTCTCTGCTGGAAGAATGGGCGCGGGAGAACAGTGTTCCGTTCGCTTCACGGGCGGAACTGATCGCCAACCCGAAGGTGCAGGCGCTCTACGAAGGGATCGTCGAAGGCATCAACGGCAATCTGGCACGATTCGAGAAGCTGAAGCGTGTGTTATTGGTGGCGGACGAATTCACCCCCGACAATGGCGTTCTGACGCCGACGATGAAACTGAAAAGACGCGTGATCGAAGAACGCTACAAGAAGCAGATCGATGAACTGTACGCACAGGCGGAAGCTACGGCCGTGCCGTAGGCAAAGGTAACGCCGGCATCCCTTCGACTTCGCTCAGGGCAGGCTTCGCCGGCTGTCCCGTGGGCGTCTCGCCCTCGGAGGTGCGGGTTCCCAGCCGCCGGGACGGCGGCGCTACAATAGATTCCATGTCGGACTCATTGATAATTGCCGGACGCACCTTCCGCTCGCGCCTGATCGTAGGCACGGGAAAATACAAATCCTTCCAGGAAACGGCGCGCGC
>PMUM01000232.1 GCA_003166855.1 Acidobacteriaceae bacterium
ATCGCCGAAACCGACGCCACCCACGACATCGACGGATGGGCCGCCGCCGTCAAGACCGCGGCCCTGATCACGGTCCTGATGGATGTGCCAGTGCGCCTCGAAGACATCGAGCGCGAAGGCATCCGCGACCTCACCCCGCAAGCCCTCTGCAACGCGCGCCGCGACGGCTGGCCCTTCAAACTGGTCTGCCGCGCGAAGCGCGTGGGCGATGGCGTAAAGGCTAGCGTCCAGCCGGAAAAAGTGTTGGCCACCTCGCCGATGGCCAAGATCACCGGCACCTCGTCCTACATCTATTTCGAAACCGACATCTTCCCCGGCCTCGCCATCACTGAGGAAAACCCCGGCCTGTACGCGACGGCGTATGGAATGCTGGCGGATTTCGTCAGGGCCGCTCGTCAGCCCGCTCTTCTGGGTATTCGTCCTCACTAGCTCGGGCAACTCTGGGTTTCGCGAAAATTCCGGTTTTTTCTTGAATTTCGAGTTTCCTCGCTTCGTCTTCGGGTCGCCAGTTCGGCTGGACGCGAACGCAGTAGTCGTACGAGCGGTTTTCCTTTTCCGTTGCGATGCCGACCACACGATTGTTGTACGGTGGGAGACCACGCGCGACGAAGCACATCAGTGTAAGCATTGCCGTCCGGCGCTTCCGGGGCAACTCGTGACCGTCCTCCATGAAGAGGAAGCAGTAGGTGGTGTCATCGACGGGAGCCATGCGCCGAAAGACGGGCAGCGGGCAATCCCAGTATTCCTTGTAAGCGTCCATGAACAACTTCGAGAGTACACGGCGGGCAAAGCGATTAGGTCGGGCGAGCTCGCGTGCAGCTCGCTCGTAGGCCGCTGACGAACCGTCGTGAGCACGGTCGATAATACTGTCCCATCCGTAGCTGATTTCGTCTTCTCGCTTCTTCGCAAGAAACTGCGGATCGTGCGAGAAAGCTGGCCAGACGGTATCGTCGATGAGGATGCTGTCGTACTTGTCCATCCACGAGAAGCTGCGCCCTTGTTGCAAGTACTTTGCTAGAAGATTCTCCTCGCCCCCCAAGATAAGAATCTTCTTGGACTTGTCGATTGCTTCTTTCTTGCGGAGGTATTCGCAAAAGTCCGACACCGTGTCCAACTCGGAAAGAATGAGGCCGGAAAAATCTCGCGTGAAGACGTGAATGTGTTGGTCCTTGAGAAATTCAGCAAACGGAAAAAGGCCTTCCCCTTCGCCCATCAGGACGGAGATCAAATGGATGACCCTGATGTCGGCGGGCTTGAATAGCTCCCTCCCGCGCCGCGGATTATCAAGTTCAATCGGCACCTTGAGATCGAATAAGTGCCGCCTAGCCCCGGACAGCTGCCGAAGATTTTTCTCAACCTCTGCCTTCTTGTACTGTCCCGAGTCGTCAACCTTCAAATCCTTGACCTGCCAAATAATGGCGATGTCATCAAACACAACAAGGAGGTCGCAGAGTTCCTTCCCGTCCGGCTTTTTCGGGTTGGGGTAGCACCAATCAGTCAGGAAGGTCTTGGTGGCGAGTGCGTGGATGACCGCCTCGGCGCGCCGTCCTTTCTCGTCGAAATAGTTCCTCGCTAACGCCATTCTCCGATTCTACCGCCGCGCGTCAGGTATGATAAAAGTTCGCCATGCTGAGTACAGAGAGCATCGTCCCCATCCCAGCCCTCGACCTCACCTACGTCCGCTCCCAGTTTCCCTCGCTCGCCCAAACCGTCAACGGACACTCCGCCGCGTTCCTCGACGGCCCCGGCGGAACGCAAGTCCCGCAGCTCGTGATCGACGCCATCTCCGGCTACCTGCGCCACAACAACGCCAACACCGGCGGGGCCTACGCAACCAGCCGCCGCACCGACGCCATGATCGCCGAAGCGCGCAGTGCGATGGCCGACTTCCTGCACAGCGGCGCCGACGAAGTCGCCTTCGGCCCGAACATGACGACTCTGACCTTCGCCATCAGCCGCGCGATTGGCCGCGATCTGAAACCCGGCGACGAGATCGTCGTCACCCGCCTCGACCACGACGCCAACGTCTCCCCCTGGCTCGCGATGGCAGAAGATAGAGGAGTGACCGTCCGCTGGGCCGAGATCCACGACGCAGACTGCACTCTCGACATGGCAGACCTCGCGTCGAAAATCAACTCGAAGACGAAACTGGTCGCCGCCGGATACGCCTCCAACGCCGTAGGCACCATCAATCCGGTAAAAGAAATCGTCGGCCTCGCCCACGCCGCCGAAGCCCTCGCCTACATCGACGCCGTCCATTACGGTCCGCACGGCCTCATCGACGTCGCCGGGCTCGATTGCGATTTCCTGGTTTGCTCGACTTACAAATTCTTCGGCCCGCACATGGGCGTCCTCTTCGGCAAGCGCGAGCACCTCAAGCGCTTGCGTCCGTATAAAGTTCGTCCGAACACGAACGCGATTCCGAACTGCTGGGAATGGGGTACCCTCAACCACGAGTGCATCGCCGGCATCGCTGCCTGCGTGGAATACCTAGCCGACCTAGGCCGCCACGCCCGGGAATCATGTGGGGAGGACGAAACATGTGGGGACGGCCGCATCGGCCATCCGTCGAGCGAAGCTCGACCGCTCACCCGCCGCGCCGCGATCGAAGCCGCCTACGCCGCCATCCACGAACACGAGAGCGCACTGCTGCAAAGAATGATCGCCGGACTCGTCAAAATCCCCGCGCTCAAGATCTACGGCATCACCGATCCCGCGCGCTTCCACGAACGCTGCGCCACTCTCGCGATCAGAGTCGACGGCCACACTCCCCTCGAACTCTCCACCCAACTCGGCGACCGCGGCTTCTTTACCTGGGACGGCAACTACTACGCCCTGAATCTGACTGAGCACCTCGACGTCGAGAAATCCGGCGGCTTCCTGCGCATCGGCCTCGTACACTACAACACGGTAGAGGAGGTCGACCGTCTCCTCGCGGCCCTGCGCGAGATTGTCGGCGCCTAGTCCCGCGACTCGATCCACCCAGTTCAGTACTCAGAGCATCTGCAAGAGAGCCTCAAAGGAAGAAGAAGCTGAATGGAGAGTGGAAATGCGTTGCACATCAGGATGCGCTGATCTACTGAGAGACGAGAAGCCAGCGGACTACCTCACTTCGCCAACGCGCGTAACTGTGCGATTTGCTCTTCGCTGGGAAACTGCCGCGCGCGATAGCGAACCGGCACTAATCCAGCCTCTTCCTCCAGCAGGCTTCCGGCCACAGGCATGGCCGCATCCCACGGAACCACAAACATGTCGTTGTCTTCAACGCTCACCACGAACCCAATACGTTCCGCTCGCGGTAGCGTGCTGTCGACACCGTTCGACCACACGCACAAGCTATAGACGCTTCCGTCTTTTCCTTCATAGATATTGAAGCTCGCCACAAAAGTATCGATCCCCTGTTGCTCATGACTTTCATCGAGAATCTTTTTTTGCTGGCTGTAGTCGAGAGCATCTCGGTTCCGCCTGAGCGAAAGCCACATTTCCCGCAGCGCTGCATCTTCCGGAACGTAGACCTTCCACACTCCATCGACCAGAACATACAGATCGGGTGAGACCGGATGCCCTTGGTTAAAGTGGCTCTCGGCCCCGGTCTTCAGGATCGCGTTCAACCCGGCCACGTTATCCTTTCCCGTGACCAGAAGAACATCCCGGTTGGGTACAAAAGCCACCGGGTCGCCGTCGACCGAAAGGCGGTACATCAATTCCGTCAGCAGCATCCGCGAGCTGTCGTAGGAATCGCCCCACTGCCCCCAGTACACGCCGCCCTTCCCCTCCAGCCGATTCGGATCGGTTTTCTCCCAGAGATTATCTTTGGCCGCGGCAAAGGCTTCGTCCAACCCGACGCCCCACTGCTCAATCTGCTTCTTGCTCACCGCGGTAATGTTGTGCTCGGAATCGTAAGCAAGGCCCACGAGCAGTCCGCTCACTAAAGGCTTGGCCTGCGCCTCCATGTCCGGATCACGAGTTCCATTCTTGCGTGAGATCAATTCCGTGATGCCGTAGTAGGCTGCATCCCGGATCACCGGCATGAGGCCCAGTTTAGCGGTGGCAAAATCGCCCGGAATCTCGGGGATGGAGGTAAAACTCGCGACCAGTTTGGCGACAACCGACTGCCGCTCTTTTCGCGGAGCATTGCAATACGCTGCGTACAGATTGCTCAGAAAGACTGTGGTGTCCTTGCCGGGAATCTTGAGCGCGAATTCCGCTTCGCGGTACTCCAGGTTTCGCACTCCCGCCGCTTCGAAGGCCCGCATCATCGTATCGGCGAATGCGCGCTGCGACGGCTTGCCGGGAAGAATCTTGTCGAGTAAATTCACGGTCTATTTCTCTGGTGCGAGTCTAACCGATCTTCTCACCCGCCCGCCTCCAGAAACACAACGGCCCGGGACGCATCCCGGGCCGAAAAAACCTCCGCCCCACGCCGTAGCATGCGGGCACCGCGACATCCTGGTCCATCCTTTTACGGCCAGCGCTTGGCTGTGTCTTCCCATCCCGCCGCGCGCACCGGCTGGGGCGCGGGAATCGATGGCGGCGCGGGAATCGAAATGCGCGCCGTGGCTTGCGGTCCGTTGACGGCAGTGGCGAGCGCGGGTTTCCCCAGATCCGACGCCATTTCCTTTTCCTCGGAGAGCAGCGGAGCCACCAGCCGCAGGGCCTCCACTTCCTTCTCCAGTCGCGTCAGCTCCATTTCTTTCTGCCGCAAAACTTCATAAACATTCTTCATGACCATAGCACCTGCCCGTTGTGTTCGAAGTTTGCAAACCTGTCTCCGAACTTTAGCAGACTTGCCTCTGTTGTCAAGGCTTTCCACGGGTCCGGGAGGGCAGGACATAGGCAAAAAGGGGCGCCTAGAATGTAGAGGAGGAGGGCACGGAGAGTGCGGATAAGTAAGGAATTGTAAGGAAGGCGATCAGTCGAAACCCGCCAAGCTGCCGCCGCGGATCGGCGAAACAATTTAGCCCAGCGCTTCAGCGCTGGGGTCAGGGTGGGAAGAGTCGGCACCAGTCCCGGAGGGACGGCACAACCTCCCGCCAAACCTAGCGCAGCAGGAAAACAGCGGCCACCGCGACGCCGACCACGAGAAGCACACCCAACACGTACTTGTTCCTCGCGACCCACGATTGCGAAGGCTCCAGCCCCGCACTCAACACGAACTCCCCAGACGATCGCTCCGGCGCCACGGGCGTGACCGCCGTTTCATGAACAGGAGCGCTCTGAGGCGCCACAACCGCCGCTTGCCCAGCGCCTTGTTCAGATTCCTTGACCGCCGCGGATATCGCGACCCCAGACGCACCCGAAGCCGCAGTCGTCGCGACAGCAGCTACACCCGCCGCCTGGGCCACAGCCGCAAACGCCCGCGCTTCCGTTTTCCCCGTAGCTGGAGCCGCAACCGTCGGCGCCGACACTACAGCCTGCGCCGTCGCCGCCTTAGGCACTTTCAGCTGCCCTCTCCACTTCTTCTCCTCGCACTCCACGCAAAGCGCGCGCCCCGCGGACACCGGGAATCCACACGACTCACACTTCCGCAGACTCCTTAATACCGGTGGAACATGGCTCTGGTCGGCCTCTTCCGCCTTCCCCGCATCCGCCGCCGGAGCCAGCGCCGCCGACCAGAACAACGGCTTCTTGGCTGGCGCCACGGCTGCCTTCTGCTCGATCGCCGACGCATCCTCCAGCGGCCTCTGCGACAGTGCCTGCCCTGAATTTGCCGACGAGGTTGGGACCTTGGCTTCCACAGGTAAAGGCGCGGCGGCCTTCAACTCAGAGACCGGCCTTCCCTGTTCAGCTGGGACCTTGGCCGCTGAACTGGCCGATTCCTGAGCACTCTTTTCGGCCGTGATTTTCGCGACAGGCGCTGGCGTTTCCAGAACCGAATCTTCCAGAACCGGCTCCTCTAGAACAACGTCTTCCAGAACCTGCCCCGCAAGGTTTTGATCTTCGAGAACATCCGCATCCTTCGCGGCCGGAGCCGAAGCCTGCTGCATCTTCAGCCGCTCCGGCAGGCTCTCGGCAGCCTGCGCCAGACGCACCGCGGTTTCTACCATTTCGCTAAGCCGCTGTACCGCCGACACATCGCGCGCTCCGAAAGCATTCGCCTTCCCGGAAAACAGTTCGAAGACGCCCAGCACCTCGTCGTCATTCACGACAGGCATCACCACCACCGACGCAATTCCCATCTGGCGGCACACATCGCGATTCACCCGGACATCGCGCTCCGCATCGTCGCAGCGCAGCGGCTGCCGCGTGCGCACGCTCTCCCCGGAAAGTCCGAACTCCGTTGAAAGCAGCGCCCCCAGCTCGGGCGCGATCGGACCCGTGCTGGCCCGGCACAACATGTCATTCTTGCCACTTCGCCGCAGGGCGATGGCCGCTCCGGTCGCGCCTGTAATGTATTGCGCGCGGTCCGCCAGCAACTGCAGCGCCGCATCGAGATCGCGCTGCGCCATCTCCGCCAGCGAACGTCCTCCATCCTCTCCGGGAAAACGCACGCCTGCAGCACGGGCACTAGCCTCCGCCCGTGCCGCGTTGAGGACCGCCGAAACGCTGGCCTGCGGTGCTCGGGCTGAGTTGTTCTGCTCCATTGACTGCTCCGTATGCAATTGCGCGATCTTTACAACCGTCTCCACGGCAGCCGCCAACCTGCTATCGAGAGACGAATAAGGCTCCACGGCGCGCGAACACGCCCAAGAGTTGGACGGAACGGGGCGCGATCCGCCCGCCGCAGCTCACCTAACCTATTTATAAGGATGCAGTAGCTTGAGTCTCGCTCGGAGGGAGCAAGGTGTCAAGAATCTAGACGCGCAGAGGTACTAATCCAAAAGTTTCACATGGAAGAACGCGCTTCCAGCGCCGTAGTGGAAGAGCGGCGCTTCAGCCGCGTAAGAACGAGCTGAAAGGATTCCGGGCTTCAGCCCGATGGTTGCAATTGGTCTCAGGACGACTATTTCTACGCCTTCCGTCGCAGCGCCGACTGCGCCAGCCCATTGGCTTCCGCATTACTCTCCCGCGGCACGTGCGAGATGGAAAACGTCAGCGACCGCGCCAGTTTCCGGCAGGTCCAGTGCAGAGAATAGAGTCGCGGACTCCGGCAGGTGTACTCCCCCGTCATCTGGCGGACGACTACCTCCGAGTCCGAATAAACGTGGAGTTTCTGCGCCTTCAGCGACACCGCGTACTGCAGGGCTTCCATCAGCGCGGCATATTCGGCGACATTATTGTCCTGGTGGCCAATCCACTTGGCGATCCGTACCGGGCCGCTGGCGCAGCCATTGATCACCACCCCAATGCCCGACGGCCCCGGATTCCCCAGGCAACCGCCATCCACATAGGCCACGAGTTCTGACATCAATTCTGTTCGTTTCTCGCTATTGGAAAGATGCGCTCATCCGCTTCCACCGTCAAGACGATTATTTGGTTCCCTTTCATATGTTTTGCAGTACGCCCCAGCCTTGTGCAATCTTATGTGCAAAACACGGCCAAATTGATTTCGTCCGGGGATAAGTTCTCGCCTTGCAACCATTTGCATTTCTCGTTATGCACAGGTTTGCCCCAAGCTATTGCACCAATAGTTTGCGTTGACGTTTTTCAATTCTCTGTTAGTGTTGTTTGCGTCGACGGTCGAAAGGGTTGGCACAATAAAACGAGCCAGTCCGATAGACTGAGTGATCAGCCCAGCGGGGTAACCTGAGGGGTGACCGGACCTGAAAAAACCGACGGCTCTGCGAGGGGCAGTTGGGGTTCGGAACTGCGAAAGCAGTGATCGCATCAAGGGGTCGTGACGGTNNGCGGCTAGAGCATAACCAATGTCACGGCCCTTTCAATTTTTTCCCACCTTTTTTCCTTGGTTTTTTTCTTCCCGGTTCCGCAGCGTCACGATTTCCCGTAGCGCCGCGTTCTAAGGTAGCGCTGGCGTCTCGCCGGCTGTCCCGGGGGCGTCCCGCCCGCGGTCCCTCCTAAATCTCCAATCCCGCCGGTTTCCATTTCGGGCACTAACAACAATCCCCCTTACAAAATCGTTTTACTAACTTCCCCGCTCCTGTGGGATAATTCCTCCCCGTAACCCCTCCGCGCCGGCCCGCACGCTGTCACGGACGCACTGAAATCCAAAGACGGAGAATCTCATGGCTAAATATCCCCTGTCCCGTCGTCAATTCATTCACCTCGGCTCAGGCGCTCTCGCTGCTACTACGGTCGCTAAGACTATCCTGCAACCGCGCGTGCTTTCCGCAGCGGCCCGTCCGGTCGCTCCCAGTGACACGATTCGCTTCGCCTCCATCGGAACCGGTATTCGCGGATGCGAACACCTCGAAGCTTCCCTCGAAGTTCCCGGCATTCAGTGCGTGGCCGTTTGCGACTTATATGACAGCCGCCACACCGCCGCTCGCGAATCCGTTAAGAATCCCAGCGTGACCGCCACCCGCGACTACCGCTCCATCCTCGATCGCAAGGATGTCGACACCGTCCTGATCGCCACCATGGACCACAACCATCGCCAAATCTTCGAGGACGCTTGCGCCGCCGGCAAAGACATTTACTGCGAGAAGCCCATGTCGCACCTCGTCGAAGACGGATTTGCCATGATGGCAGCCGCGCAGAAGAACAAGCGCATGGTCGCGGTCGGCAGCCAGCGCGTCAGCTCCGTTCTCTACGCCAAAGCCAAAGAGATTTACGATTCCGGCAAACTCGGCGAGGTCTTCTCCATCAATGCCTACTGGGACCGCAACTCTCCCAGCGGCGCATGGGTCTATCCCATCCCGCCGGACGCCAGTGAAAAGACCATCGACTGGAACGCCTTCCTCGGCAGCGCCCCCAAGCACGCCTTCGATCCCGTCCGCTTCTTCCGCTGGCGCTGCTTCACCGACTACGGCGAGGGACTCGGCGGAGATCTCTTCGTCCACCTGCTCTCCGGCATCCAGTTCATCACCGGCATCAACGAGCCCGCGCAGCGCGCCATGTCCTCCGGAGGTCTCTTCCACTTCAAGGATGGCCGCGAGTTCCCCGACCTCATCGAGACTCTCTACGACTATCCCAACACCCGCGTCACTCTGCGTTGCAATCTGAATAACAACGGCGGAGAGTTCATCGGCTTCTACGGCACCAAGGGCACGATGATCATCAAGGATGCGACCCTCACCTACAAACCCGAGGACACGCGCCCCGAGCCCGAAGGCTATTCGATTTTCGGATGGCCGAAAGCCCTTCGCGACCAGTACCTGCAGAAATGGCACGAAGACCATCCCGAACCGGAAGCCCTGAAGTGGAAGATTGATGAGACCGGCGAGTCCTACGCCAATCCTCCGGGATACAGCGACACCGTCGATCACCAGGCCAACTTCTACCACGCGGTCCGCACCCGAAAGCCGGTCGTCGAGAACGAGGTCTTCGGCAACAACGCCGCCCTCGGCTGCCACCTGGCCAACTTCTCCTACTTCAACAAAACCGTCGCCGTCTGGGATCCAGCTGCGAAGAAGATAGTCAAAGGATAGGAATTAAGAACGAACAAGAGGGTGCCCCACCCTTCTCGCGTACTTTGCGAGAGGGTGGGGATTTTGATTTTCAGTGGACCTGTGCGCACACGAGTCGGGTGCCCTATTTCTCGCGCGGTGTGTGCGCGAGAAGTGGGAATTTTTGCGACGCCGGAAGAGCGGCCCTTTAGGGTCGCGTAAGCCGCACTAGAATCGGTGTGGGCTTTAGCCCCTGAGGCTCGCTTGACACCCGCCGTTCTTCAGCGTCCACTGTTGTGTCCGATCCTCCACAGCAGGTGTGCGATGTCTATTTCATTGCGTAGTTTTGTATTGCTGACGTCCCTTTCTCTTACTTGCAATTTTTTGCTGGCTCAGTCCGACTCTCCCACCTCGCCCGCGCAAGATGCTCCCGCCCAGGCAAAGACGGAATCCATCCCCACCTTCCGCACCACCGTCCGCCGCGTCGTCGTCGACGTCGTCGTTCGCGACTCGGCCAACCGTCCCGTGAAAGGCCTCAAGGCCAGCGATTTCGTCGTCGCCGAAGACGGCCACCCGCAGAATGTTCTCACCTTCGACGTCTTCGACCTCGAGCAGCCCTCGATCTCCCTCCCGCCCAATGCGCCTCACATGCCGCCCAACCACTTCGTCAACATTCCGGCGACCCCCGAGCGCGGACCGCTCTACGTCATTCTCTACGACCTCGCGAACATCGAGATCGAGGACCAGCTCGACGCCCGCCGCCAGGTCATGAAGTTCATCAAGAGCATGCCCGACGGAACCCGCTTCGCGATTTTCGTACGCTCCGACGGCCTCTATCTTGTGCAGGGCTTCACTGCTGACAAAGCCCTCTTGTACGCGACTCTCGACCCGTCAAATCCCAAGCCTCACGTTCCCAAGGTATTCATGATGGGCAAGAATCTGGGATACGACGATCCCGCCTCCATGATCAATGTGTTGACCCAGGTGAACGAATTCCTCGAGGGCGTCCCCGGTCACAAAAACTTGATCTGGCTGGCCGGAACATTCCCCCTCGCGCTGGTTCCGCGCAAGGAAGATCCCCGCGAATATGAAGACCAGATCATTAGTGAGATTAATGTTCTGACTCGCGCGCAGGTTGCGGTTTACCCCATCAATGTTGGCGGCGTGCCGGTCAATCCGCCAGGTATGCTGACTGGAGCACGCCCGCATGGCGGCAGCGCCAATGGGACCGTGCCCCCTGGAACCTCAATATCAGGGGTAGGCGCACCCGCAGCCTCGCCGACCACTACTCCCTTTTTTAGTAACGTCAGTGGCTCCGCTACCGATCCCACCGGATTGCTCGCATCCATGGAGGCGCAAGGCTCCGGCGATTCCATGTACACCGACTATGACATTCAGAAGGCGCTATCCGACGCCACGGGCGGCCATGCCTTTTACAGCACCAACGATGTCACCGCCGCGCTCAATGAAGCTACCGACATCGGTGGCAACTACTATTCGCTGACCTATTCACCAACGAATTTCAAGGATGACGGAGGCCGTCGCAGCGTCGCTGTCCGCGTAGTCCAGCCCGGCTACAAACTTTCTTATCGCCGCTTCTATTTCACCGCTGCCCTCAGACCCAAGGATGAACTCTTGAAAACCTCAGTCGCGGACGCCTCTGCCACGCCGCCCGTGCCTGCCGAGTACGATGCGCTCCAGCCCAACATGAAACACGGCGCGCCCATGGTCCACGATCTTCTCTTCTCCGCGCACATCCACGCCGACGGCATCCCCGCCAAAGCCTCTCCCGAGCAGATGGCTCAACTGGCTCAGCAGCCGGCTTACATTACTACGGGCCACAAAGACAAGCCGCTAGCTCCCATCGATGTGCAGAAGTATGTGATTGATTACCGCGTCACGGATCTCGCGCTGAAGGGACAGGCTCAGAACGGCAAGACACCCTCGTTCGAATTCGCCGCTGCCGCTTTCGATGCCGACAGCCGCATGCTCAACGGCATCGTGAATGAAACCGCTGGAGACATTTCCGCCAGTTCGGAAGCGACCAAGACCGGAGTCGCCCGCGTGCGCCAGCAGCTCGACGTCCCCGTACACGCCACCTGGATCCGCATCGGCGTTCGCGACAAACTCACCAACCGCATGGGCACCCTGGAAGTCCAACTCCCGCTCGCCCCGGAGGCCCCGAGCCCCGCAGTAACCTCAGCCCGCTAAGAACGGCCGAATCGATCAGGGTGCCCACCCTTCTCGCGCTTTTTGCGAGAGGGTGGGGACTTTGACTTTAGATCTTCCAACCCGGGTGCCCGATTTCTCGCGCGCCTTTTGCGCGAGAAGTGGGGCCTTTGCACCTCGAAACTTTGCGCCCGAGTTCGGTCCTTCTACATCTTCGGCAGCACAATAATGCTCTGCGACGTCGCGATCGAGTGCGGAGACCCCGGCGCCTGCGTCACGCCCGTCGAGGTCACCGTGAACACGTATAACTTGCCCGCAGTGTCGCTGATCGCATACAGGTGGTTCGCGTTGTCCCAGAACATCTGGATGATCCGGTTCGCGGTCGGCAGTCCGGTAAACTTCGTGATCGGGTTGGCTCCGTTGAAGTGGAAAATCTGCAGTCCCGTGCTACCCCCAACCGCCAGGTACTTGCCGTTGGGAGACATCCAGTAATCGTTCACAGTGCCCACCGCAACCTTCGGCATATTCGAGGAAGTGCTGGTCGTCGTCAGGTTGCCGGAACTGTCCACCGTGTATGTCGCCAGCTGATACGGCCCCTGGCTCACCCAATTACCGTTGTACGGCTGCATCGCGACTGCCAGATGATCGGTCGGATCGGCCGCCGCCCGCCATGGGCACCAGAAGTCGCCCGCTGGACCCTTTGGATACGGCGGGTTGAAGTTGCTCAGGTATGAAAGCGTCCCGTCCGTATTCCGCTGCACACCGATGATCTCCGGCCCGAAGTGATAGCAACTCGACGAATACGCAAACTCGTTATTTCCGATGAAGCTCACGCGGCTGTTATTGGGAGGGCCTCCCGCCAGATCTCCCACTTGCGTCAACTGTCCCGTCAACTGGTCGATGCTGTACGAGAGATAGTCGTTGTTGGTGGAATACAAATCCGCATAGAGCGTTGCTCCCGTGTGATCGAGATAATCACTGATCAGCCCGTCGCCATTGGTTACCACCGTGAGTTGATCCTTCAGGGTGAGGGCGCCGCTCGCGGCGATCGAGAACGAGTAGAGGTCTTCGTCGACATTTGCGATGCCGAAAAGCCATGCGCTATTCACCGCCATGTAATTTACGTTATAGGGAAACGGCGAGCCTGGAATGGCTGTGAGCGATCCGTTGGGCAGTGCAGCATAGCCGTTGATCTGTTCCGTACTGCCCTTGGAACTCGCTACATACACGCAGGCGACCGGCGAACTAATGCTCGGATCGGTACTGGGGTCAGTCTGCGACGTCGTGGCCTGAGCGGATGCCAGAACTGTGCTGGCGTAGGCCCCAAGGAGAGCAAGCAAAAGCGTGCGATGAATGGAAAACATACAACGTGGTCAACCCTTCTGCGGAGGAAATAACGATCGGACAAGCGCTCATTCGGATGCAAGCGGAACGAAGGCCGGTTGTTACCGTGAAACCCCTAAGACCCTGGAGTTTTCAACGTAGAGGCAAAAAGGTGAAGAGGATAGACGAGGGTGCCCCACCCTTCTCGCGGTGTTTGCGAGAGGGTGGGGATTTTGACTTTAGATCTTCTAGATCAGAAGCAGTACTGGGTGGTCCATCCTTTCGCGTTCTTTGCGAAAGGGTGGGAACCACGGAAGCGTAATCCACTCACGGCTACTTCTTCTTCGGTAAATACTTCTTCTCAATCGAAGCCACTACCACGTAGTTCGGATCCACCATCTCATTCAAATGAATCTTCGCCACCTTCGACAGCAATTCATACGCGTCGAGTTCCGACAATCCGTAGTCCTTATGAATCCAGCGCACCAACTCAGTCAACGCGATCCGCGTCGCATCCTCCAGCGGACGGTACGCTCCCACGGTCATAATCGCATCGTCATTTTCAAACTGCGGCCACTCGATGTTCCGACCCTTGATCACGCTCACCTGCACCCGCGCCTTCAGCGGAACTTCGATCGCCGAACCCGCGGCCTCGCCGTCTCCCATGGCCGCATGCCCGTCGCCTAGATACAGCAGTCCGCCCTTCACATTCACCGGAAAGTATACCGTGTTGCCCACGCTCGCCTCCGGAGAATCCATGTTCCCGCCAAACTCGGCCGGTACAATCGAACTCCGCGCTTCCCCGTTCGCCGGAGCCACGCCAATGCACCCAAAGAACGGATGCATGGGAATCTTCACCGCGAAATCCGTGTCCACCGCCTTGAACGTCGCCGTGTTGTCATCGTGATTAATCCGATAGAACCACACCCGTTCCGGCAACTCTCCGCCCAGCATTGGAGTGTAGTGCGACGAATTAATCGAGCCGAACCCCGGCGAGAACGCCCCCACTCCGTACTCCCCATCCACCTGCAGATCCAGAATCTTCACCGCCAAAGTATCGCCGGGCTCTGCGCCGTCCACGTAAAACGGCCCCGCCAGCGGATTGTCCCCCTTGGCCATCCTCAGCGTATCCCCCGGCTTCTTCAGCCCGTTGCC
>PMUM01000028.1 GCA_003166855.1 Acidobacteriaceae bacterium
GCCATCCAGCCGCTGATCGGAATGAACACCGCAAGGCTCAGGGTGTAGCTTGCGAGCACCGACTTCATGCTGAGCGGAGCAACGTGGAGTGCCGCTGCGATCGTCGGCACCCCGGTATTTAGAATCGTGGTGTCCAGAGACTCCATGAAAAATGCGACCGCGATCAGCCACGGTAGCAGCCGCTTGCTCGAATCAGCCAACGACGGTTCCGGAGAGGAAGCTTCGATCGGACTGGGCTGGCTCCCGTTTTTTGAACTCGGTTGCATCGCTCTCTGTGGTCGCGTTCATCAGTTCGCAGAAAACCAATTATCGCTGATTCGCAAAGCGACTCGGGTTCATCATTGAAGGGGTCAGCTTTTTCATGAACCGATTCCTCAAGTTGGGCTTCATCGACTATGACGCTGGGAGCGGGTTGCAAGTTCATAGTTCACTTCTAAACGTCGTCCCGCACGATTAGTCTCCACGCTAGAAAGGTTTTCGGGGACAGCGATAAGCAACACTAGGCGTTGGCAGGATCTAGTCCGGAGAGCGGCGTTGTCTTCATCACCACCAGCACTTCCAACAATGTGGCCGTGCTGCGAACGTTTCCTGAGATGGAGATCAGTGCCTCTGAGACGAGGGGGAGCTGCTCCGCCAGTGAGTCAAGACGGTCACTCACGTTGTACAGTTGCTGAACTTCGTGCAAGATCGCATTCGAGTCCATCAGATGTGCGGCTTTCCGAGACGCCTAGGAGAAGCGAGGAACTTCAGATGGGCCCCACGTAAGTTTGTGAAATTCGAAAAAGGGTTCGCGGTCTGTCTCCGGAACCCTCCTAAAGACCAAAAAACAGGATCAAGCAGCGTTAAGCGCGCATCCTCTGTTCGTCGCTAGTTGCGCCAACGAGAATATCCCCAGCCCCCGCCACCGAGCAAAAACAGCACCACAAGAACAATCAATACGGTTTCCATTGTTGTACCTCACTTGTAAGATGAAGCTGGACTGACCTTTGTAACGGCCATCTCATTTCTTCACTACATCTCATGGTATAAGTGCCGAAGACGCGTGTCTGAGCACATTGGACCACTTTAAGCGCTCGATTCGCACAGCTGGATTCTGAATAGATTCGCCTTGTGATTTCGTAGGGAGTTTTCGGTTTGACATTTGCCCCCTCTCGATGGATGCAATTGCTGTTGAAGTCGCTTGGTCCTGGCGTTATCACTGGGGCCGCCGATGACGACCCATCTGGCATTGCCACATATTCGGTTGCGGGGGCCCAGCTTGGAACCAAGCTTCTCTGGACCGCGCTGCTGACGTGGCCGCTGATGGCTGCGGTTCAAATGATGTGTGCCCGCATCGGCAAGGTCACGGGGCAAGGCCTGGCAGCGAACTTTAAGCGACGATTTCCCAGATGGTTGCTGCTGGTGGTCGTCACGGCACTGCTTGCGGCCAACACGATCAATATTGGAGCCGACCTCGCTGGCATGGCGGATGCCGCGGAAATGCTGTCGGGGATCAAAGCGCATTTCTTCGTTGTGGTTTTCGCGCTTTTGATTTCGTGGGCGACGATCCGACTCCACTATGACCAGATAGCAAATGCGCTCAAGTGGCTGGTGCTAGTGCTCTTGGCTTACCCGATCACTGCGTTTGTGGCGGGAGCGGACTGGGGCGGAGTGGCGCGCGCGACCTTTATACCGTCGATGCCACATACTAGCGATGAATGGTCGACGCTGGTGGCGATCCTCGGCACCACGATCAGTCCGTATTTATTTTTCTGGCAGGCGAGTGAAGAGGTTGAAGAGGAGAAGTCGGCCGGCCAGATTACGCTGGCTCAACGGAGAGGAGCAACACGCAAAGAACTTGAGCTGAGGAACTTTGATGTGGGCGTGGGTGCGTTTTTCTCAAACATGGTCATGTTTTTTATCATCCTGACTACTGCGATCACCCTCAACCGCCACGGCAAAACGCACATCGAGACCACGCGGCAGGCCGCCGAGGCCCTTCGGCCTCTCGCTGGCAAGTTCGCTGCCACGCTATTTACTGTCGGTATTGTCGGCGTCGGATTTCTTGCCATCCCAACGCTGGCGGGATCTGCTGCATATGCCTTCGCGGAAACGCTTGGGTGGCGCCAAGGACTGGACAAGAAATTGAAACAGGCACGAGCATTTTACGCTCTCATTCTGCTCTCGACCGGGGTGGGTGTCGGACTGGACTTCGTAGGCATTAACCCTGTGAAGGCGCTCTATTGGACGGCCGTCATCAACGGATTATTAGCCCCATTCCTTTTGGTCGCCATCCTGATCGTCGCTTCGGATAAGAAACTGATGCAGGGCCAACCGAGTTCCCGCCTGGGATGGATCGTCGTAGCGATCACAACAGTGGCAATGTTCGCCGCCGGTGTAGCCATGTTCGTTGTTTAGAGTGCCACTCTCTGGCCATCGTCGAGCCGGACACGCGCTCATTTGTCAGAACTATGCAGTTTGGATCCCTAAACCAAGCTTCCCAAGAACAATGAAGAGGGAGGAAGCTGCGAGCAGACTTCCTCCCCTTCGATTAGCGGGTTCAACGCGCAGTCGTACCGGCCAAGTCGCGATCAGTTTTCTTGTCAGCAACGGAAGATTCTCCCGTGGAGGAAACATCCTCTCCCCCCGCCGACTTGAGAACTTCCTTCGCATGCTTGATTTCCTCGGCCGTGTCGCAATGCACAGAGAGCAGAATTTCGCCCTTCTGCAGGCGACCTTCGTATCTCTTCGCTTCGAATTCAGGAATACCCATGCCAATCAAGGCGCCAGTAACTCCACCAACGGCCCCCCCAACGCCCAACCCCGCTAGGCCTGCCATGATGGGACCTGCGGCGATGAACGGGCCCAGGCCAGGGATCGCCAAAAGTCCAACACCTGCCAGGAGGCCCAGCGTGCCACCAATTACGCCCCCTGCGGTCACGCCCACTGCCGTACCTTCGGGCGCTTTCGTTTCCTTTTCTGTTCCCATATTCTTCGTTCCGCCTAGACTCTCCGGCAAGAGCACCGAAATGTCGGAAGTCGGAAAGCCCGCTCGGACGAGCGAATCCATTGCATTGTCGACAGCATTACGAGTCGAGAAGATTCCAAATACGCCTACTTTTTTACTTGACATATGTCCATTCTCCTTTGAGTTCAAGCTAGTTTCGATTTCTGCTCAATCATTTCGATGGTGTGACGTCGAGCTCATTAGTTACGTTTCCTTGTCCTGCTACGCCGACAGCTTTGGCTTCCAAATTATTTTTCTCTTCTTCAGACCGCACTGGCCCACGAAGTGTCACTTTGCCGTCCTGTGTGATGACCTTGATGTTGTGCGCATAGCTGGAGAGACTTTGATCCTCGTGGATCGCTTTTCGAATCTTCTGTGTGAGGGCCTGGTCTGAGGGATTCATCTTCTGTTGATCCGCAGTCGGGCCCGCCTGGTCTTTGTTTGTCTTGGTGTTGTCTGGGGCCGTCTGCTGGTTATCCTGAGACAGCGTCGGGATGGCCATTAGGGATACGCAAAACACCAGCGAACCCAGAGGCAAAAGCAATCGCAGTGACTTAAACGAACGTCCGTTCATTTCTATTCCTCCTTTTAGGAATGTCTGACTAGGGATGATCCGATAAACGCGAATAGCTGGCCTCGGACTGTCCTGGCTGAATGTTTTTAGACTGGCCAATGGCGCAACCGTTTCATGAGGGGCTGCGGCTTCAACACTGATTCGGTCCAAACGGTTGGGTCAGCTTCCGGTCTGTCTCTTTTTCTTCCTCAAGCCTCCGCCTCAGAAGCGACCTGCCTGTTCTTCCTTAGGCTATGGACCGTAGAGTGGCGATCTGGGCGGAGCTCTATGCGCTCGAAGTGCCGCGCCTCACGAAACATCCAGCTCTCAGCCTTCGAAGCCTGTTGATGTTTTTTTGTACGCGAGTACACTACACAACACACACTACTCAGAGAGCAGACGGATGAATGTCTTGTTTTGACCACTTTCCCATTTTGATTTCGCAATTGGTATTGCCCACCTACGCGGACCACGACACGGTGGACGCTGAGAGCCGATCTCGCTGCCGTCGACCCGCACACTTGCCCGGTTTTGCAAAACAGTTTTCAGAACTGTGCAGTTTGGACCGGACGCGCCATTCCTTGCAGCCTATCCTCTATCTATCGAGCCGATGAACAGTCGTGGGGAAGCGCGATCCTCTGGCCTCGTGGAAAAGGAAACACTATGACTCATAGCACAAATAAGCCGGCACCCAAACTGCGTAAAGCTCCCCAACCACCCCTGTCACACGCTGGGGCGATCCCTGACTCAGACCGTGCCAAGAGACCACCGCTCTCTGAGCCGTCTGCCACTGACCAGGAACTGACTCCCGGAGATCGCGTCGAGGGTCTGGGTAACTTCGGAAAGCCGAATGGAGAATTCGGCACAGTTGAGCGAGCCAATGACGAGGACGCGGTCGTCAAGTGGGATGATGACGGTCGAATAAGAATCCACCAACCGTCTCTCAAGAAGATTTGATCGTCACAAGGCTGTGCCAATTCGCGGTCGCGCGCATCTGTTGTAGGCCGGACTGTTCCGTTTTGCACAGTTTTGGTGAGCATGCCCTTGATACCGTGAGTGTGGCTCCGATCCCACATACTTCAAAGAAACGAAAGATCTGAGCTTCAAAGAAACGAAAGATCTGAGAATAGGTCCCACACTCAATCCTGGAGGAAATCGCCTTGAAAGATGAAACGACTGCTGTAGGTTTTAAGAAAGTATCTCGTCCTGAACTGATCGATCTGTTGAATCAGGATCTGTCGCGTGAATACCAAGCAATCATCGGGTACGTCGTCTATTCCCAGGTCTTGAAGGGTGCTGAGTTTATGAATATCGCCGGCGAACTTGAAAAGCATGCCGCGGAAGAACTGAGCCACGCCCTAATCATCGCAAAGCAAATTGACTATCTTGGGGGCATGCCTGCGGTTGAAGCCAAGACCGTCAGGACATCAGAAAAAGCCACTGAGATGTTGCAGTTCGATCTCGACAACGAAACGGAAACGATTCGAAATTACCGCGAGCGAGTCCGCCAGTGCGAGGAGTTGGCCGAGTATGCCATGAGCGAACAAATTCGCGAGATCCTGATCGACGAACAAGACCACCAGATTGCTCTGGCCACGGCTCTGGGCAAGAGCGTGCCAGTTCAGCGTAAGGCCACATAGGAACGATGCCTCAGCGCTGATTTGCAACACGATCAATTCTGACCAGTTTTACGAACCCCAATCTTCGATACTGGCGATCACAGGTACCGATGACCGAAAAAAGGAGGTGGCGCGATGGCTGAACTAAACAGAAAAGATGAGCAGATTTCGACGGCCGAGTTGGCGAGCTACGGCATTCCGGCAAAGCAACCCGAAAAACCTAAGCTGGTAAAAGCCCCAGAGCCGAAACATCCGGAAAGCGCGGCTGCAGTCTCAAAGCCCATGCCCTTGTTTTCTGAATCGGAGATGGGAGATTTCCGATCGCAGTGGAGCAAGGTACAGACTGGCTTCGTGGATGAACCACGCCGGACGGTTGAAGACGCAGACAAGCTGGTCGCTGCGGTGATGCAGCGACTCGCGGAAGGTTTCGCCAACGAGCGGTCAGGCCTGGAAAAGCAGTGGGACAGCGGTGACAACGTGTCCACTGAGGATCTGCGGGTTGCCCTACAGCGTTATCGGTCGTTTTTTGACAGACTGCTGACGCTGTAGGGAAGAACGCTTCGGATGCAGAAACGAGACCTCTCCATGAGGATTTGCGGATCTATGTTATTCAACCACAAGGAGAAAACAAATGAACACCAGTACGAAAGATGAGATTAAAGGCACTGTTCATGAAGTGAAAGGCAAAGTCAAAGAGACGGCCGGCAAAGTCACGAACAATCCTAACTTACAGTCCGAAGGCAACGTCGAAAAAAACACCGGCAAAGTTCAGAAAAAGGTCGGACAGATCGAAAAAGTGTTCGAGAAGTAGATTTGGCGGCGTCAGTTCGGGGAGCGTTCGAGCGCTTGGGTAACGGATGTACCGTCGGTCTCCGCTCAGTACTGCGGAGACCGGCGGGCGTAAGCTTGGCGCTCGGAGTTTTATACTGGGCGGCCACGCTTATCAGCCTCAGTGAACGCCCCTGGTGCACGGACCCGCTCCGCCGAACCTGTGGATGGTCGACGGCGCATCTGCGCGCGGGAAACGCATGTCTGATCAGGTTATGAATAAGAGCGAGGCTGCCGAACAGAGTCAGGTGCGCCTGCAGGAGATGACCCCGCCGTCTTCGATCTCCTCATCCGATAAGCTGCTCAGCAGAATCGCGACGCTTCTTCTCATATTAGTCGCCGGCTTGCTGACGGTATTCGGGTACTACGCGAGCTCGATTTGCATCACGGTTGTCCTGGCGGGATTCCTTGCTATCCTGTTTGACCCCCTGGTAGTGAAACTGGAGAGACTGCATATTCCGCGTAGTGCGGCGGCGGCGGGCATTGTGCTCGCAGGCATCGGACTGATCGGCCTGCTGGGTTACGCGCTCTATGGAAGAGCAATGAGCTTCGCGGAAGAACTTCCAGTCTACGCCTCGACGATTCAGCAAACCATCGCGCCCATTAGCCGGAAGATCCAAAACTTTCAACAAAGTGCGGGAAACCTTACGAACGACGTGCATCCCGCCAAGAAAGTCCCGGAGGTTCGACTACAGGAATCGCCGACCTGGCCCGACTATCTGGTGCGCGGTGTGGGGTCTGTGTGGGGAGGGCTGATTATTGCCGGCGTCGTTCCATTTCTCACGTTCTTCATGCTTTGCACCAAGGAGCAAATGGCTATCCGAACGAACGGCCTCTTCAGCTCCAGGATAGACGCGGCTCGATTCATCACGAACTTGAACCAGATGATTCACGGTTTCGTAGCTGGCAACCTTATCGTCGGCTCCGTGATGGCCTTGGCCACCACACTGGTCTTTTGGAGGCTTGGCGTGAAAGGAGCCATACCTCTCGGCATCGCCAGCGGACTCTTGAATTTGCTACCCTTCCTTGGACTGATCGCTTCGCTTGCGCTTCCTTTAGCCGCGGCTCTCCTTCAGTTCAGCACACCGGGACCATATATTGTCATCATCCTGACGATTCTCTTCCTGCATGTTGTGTCCGCGAATCTCCTGATTCCGAAATTTATTGCCAATCGAGTGAGTATTGGACCGGTGGCGGCAACGGTTGGGATTCTCTTTTGGGGCTGGTTGTGGGGTGTGATGGGCTTGCTGTTGGCTGTACCGCTGACCGCATTCATCAAACTGGTCGCGGATTTGCATCCGTCCTTATGTCACTTGTCCAACATGCTGGCGCTGACGCCACGTCCGACTCCGCGTTGGGTGCGCTACAGCGAAACGGCTTTGGAACGGGCAATCCCTTACTTGCGTCCCCGCGGAGAAAAAGCTTCTACAGGGCGCCAACCCTAGTCGGCCGAAAACTGAGGGACCAATTCTCGCCTATTGCTTCGGCAGTCATTTCTTGGCGGTGACCCGGTCGGCAATTTTGTCATACTCTGACTTTGGCATGATGCGCCGCGTGACCAAGTCACCAGGTTCGCTATAAGGACGCCCTGCAATCACTCGGTCTGCCTCCGCCGCAGACACGCCCGGCAGGCTTAGCAGCTGGTCTTTTGTGGCAGTGTTCAAATCGAGTTGTTTGTCGCGGCTCCAGCCTTCGGTGATCCCTGCCGCCACAGCCTTGGCATCGCGGCCAATTGGCGGGCGCGCACGATTTGCGAGCCTGTAACAGCCCGCCATCTCGCTCACCCGCACGGCTGATTGGCCGACTACTTCCGCATGCTGCGCTACTTCGCCATCTTGAGCGACTTGACGTTGACTTCGTTCTTGTCTGCATCAACCTGCGCGGTCAGGATGACGTGGTGTCCCTCGTGTCCTTTCACTGCGTCTGGGTTGGCGATAGTCCAACTCTTGCCGTCCTTGTCGCTCACAAACGTCTTGCCGTCATCGCTAATTTTGCCTGTAACTTGAACCGCTTTCTTGGAGGCATCAGCCTTCATGTTGTCGTTGTGCATGGTGTCCTGAGCCGAAGCTACTCCGAAGGTTAGCAAGGCTACGGCGAAACAAATTGTCATCAGCTTTTTCACGTTGTTCTCCTTTAGATATGCCAACTAGGTCGACACGAACCACACCTGGCCCCAGGGGGGGCGGTGTTTCCAGGCGCCGCGCTGAGCAAGTGGGAATGCTAGTCTCCCCGCCCTCGGGTGGACTGTACAGAATTGCTCATTCCCTCAGATTGTTTTGAGAACCTACGCGCTCGAATCGGGTTCGTACCGCGGAACCAATTTTCCCATCCACTGATTACGGACCGTTGACATAGAGCTAAAGTGGACAGCTTGGAGGCCGCCAGTTCTGCCACACTCTATCCATGACAATGAAAACGATTCCGGAATACCTTGAAGATGAGCGCCAAAAAGATTGCGACGCTCAGCTGCGGATGGAAGATGAGGCCGCGCGCATCCAACCCCTGAACCATGGCCATCATCGCACTGCAAAACAGCCCAAGCGGGAGTTGCCGTCTGTGGTTAAAGCCGCGCCCAAAGCGAGAAAAAGCTCGGAAAAAGCTCGAATAAAACCACGGGCTGCGCGAAAGACCGCGACGAAATCCCGCAAGGCGGCGTGAATCCAAGGCTACGCTCGCGTGATCTCTGCGCTCAGAACCTAGAGCAGAGACTCACCCGATGGTGGCGATGCTGGATCGATTGGTACCGGAGGACCGGAGGCTGCACGTCGGCCACCCCACGGACGATACTGATAGATCGGTTCGAATCGCAGAGGATAGAGAAGGGCTTGATTCGATGCTCCTTCTCTGTCGTCAACAGCCAGGCTTACGCTGGTGTCGATCATGACTGGTCTGAGATTGTCGGCTCGTGAGGCGGTGAGTCAGTCCTATGAGCCCGTTGATCGTGCAATTTGCCG
>PMUM01000331.1 GCA_003166855.1 Acidobacteriaceae bacterium
CGATGCGGTTCATGGCGATGGCTAGCGTCTCGTGGGCTTCTTTACTGATCGAACCGAACGACATCGCTCCGGTCGTAAAGCGCTTCACGATCTCTTTGGCGGGCTCGACTTCGTCAAGCGGCACCGGCGTGTCGCTCTTCCTCAACTTCATTAGGCCGCGCAGGGTACAGAGGTTCGCGGTCCGCTTGTCGATGAGGTCGGTGTACTCCTGAAAAGTCTGGAAGCTGTCCTGCCGCACTGCCTGTTGCAGTTTGCTGATGGTTTGGGGATTGAGCAGGTGATATTCGCCATTCACCCGCTGGTGATAGCTGCCACCGACTGAAAGCTCAGTCTCAAACTCGGTCAACGGGCGGAACGCATAGTCATGCTTGAGCAACGCCTCGGTCGCGAGAACGGAGAGTCCAATTCCCTCCAGCCGCGAGGTCGTGCCGGCAAAGTAAGCGTCAATCAGATCTTTATTCAGTCCGATGGCTTCGAATACCTGCGCGCCCTGATAGCTTTGCAGCGTCGAGATGCCCATTTTCGAGAAGGTCTTCAGCAATCCCTTCTTGATGGCCTTCATGAAGTGCTTCACCGCGAGTTCGGGAGTAAGGCCGTCACCCAACTCGCCGCGCCAAACCAGGTTTTCAACACTCTCGAGTGCGAGGTAAGGATTGATCGCACTGGCACCATAGCCACTGAGCAAAGCGAAATGCATTACCTCGCGAGGTTCGCCGGATTCTGTGATGAGCGCTACCTGCGTCCGCGTTTCTTCGCGGACCAGCAAGTTGTGTACTGCGGCCAGGGCAAGCAGGCAAGGGATAGGAGCGTAGTCTTTATCCACGCCGCGATCAGAAAGAATGAGCAGAGAGTATCCGGCCTTCACCGCCAATGAGGCTCGCTGGCACAGTTCGTCCAGAGAGCGCTTGAGGCCTTCTTCGCCGTCTTTCGCGCGGAACAGCGCCGGCAACGTGGTCGCCAGCAAGTCACGATTCGAGACGCGGCGCAGTTTTTCCAGTTCGCGGTTCGAGAGCAGCGGATGCGCCAGCTTCAGCATGTGGCAATTTTCGGGCGCTTCCTCCAGGATGTTGCGCTCGCTACCGATGTAGCTGATAAGTGACATCACCATCTCTTCGCGGATGGGATCAATCGGAGGATTGGTCACCTGCGCGAAAAGCTGCTTGAAGTAGTTGAACAGCGACTGCGGTTTGTCGGAGAGACAGGCCAGCGGGGTATCGGTGCCCATCGAACCGATCGGCTCTTCGCCCTTCGCTGCCATGGGGCCGAGGATCATCCTCAGGTCTTCATCGCTGTATCCGAACGCTCGCTGGCGGCGAAGAAGAGTCTCGGCGTCCGGGAAATGCATGCGCGAGGGCTCGGGCAACTGATCGATGGTGATCTGATTCTCTTTCACCCACTGCGCGTAAGGCTGGCGCGACGAGAGCTTCTGCTTAATCTCTTTATCCGAAATGATGCGGCCCTCGACGGTGTCGACCAGGAACATCTTTCCCGGCTGCAGGCGGCCCTTCTTCTTGACCTGTTCCGGCGCGATGTCGAGCACGCCGGCTTCAGAGGCCATCACAACCAGATCGTCGTGGGTCACGACGTAGCGTCCCGGACGCAGGCCGTTGCGGTCGAGAGTCGCTCCGATGACGCGGCCATCGGTGAAAGCGATCGCCGCGGGACCGTCCCAGGGTTCCATCAGACAGGCGTGGTACTCGTAGAAGGCACGCTTCTCCGGCTTCATGTGCGGATTGCCCGACCACGCTTCGGGAATCAGCATGGCCATGACATGCGGGAGGCTTCGTCCCGACTGAAGTAGCAACTCCACTGCGTTGTCGAAGTTCGCGGAATCGCTGCCGTCGGGCGCGATGATGGGATGCAGCTTCTTTATGTCGTCGCCAAATAGCGGAGACTGCAGCAGCGACTGACGGGCTTGCATCCAGTTGACGTTGCCGCGGAGCGTGTTGATCTCGCCGTTATGCGCAACGTAACGGTAAGGATGCGCCCGCTGCCAACTGGGGAATGTATTCGTCGAGAAGCGCTGGTGCACGAGACACAACGCGCTGACGGCATCGGGATCAGAGAGTTCGCGGTAGAAATTGGTGATCTGCGACGCGAGCAACAGGCCCTTGTAAACAATCGTGCGGCAAGAGAGGGACGGGATGTAGAACATTTCCGCGTCTTCAATGCCAGACTCGCGGATTTCATTTTCTGCACGCTTACGTACGACGTAGAGTTTGCGCTCGAAGGCGTCTTCGTCCATCTCTGCAGCGCAACGCACGAAAATTTGCTGGATGTAGGGCTGCGACGCGCGGGCCACTCGGCCGATGGCGGATGCATAGACCGGTGTGTCGCGCCAACCGAGAAGGGTCAGGCCTTCTTCGCGAATGATGCGTTCCAGAATTCCCTCGCACTGCAATCGCTGGTGCTTCTCGACCGGCAGGAACGTCATGCCGACACCGTAGATCCCGGGCCTCGGAAGCGCAAAGCCAAGTTTCTCGCATTCGCGAGCGAAGAACTTGTGCGGAATCTGGATGAGGACTCCGGCGCCATCGCCGGTCTCGGGATCACAGCCGCACGCGCCACGGTGCGCCAGGTTGAGCAGTACCTGAAGTCCCTTGCGGATGATGTCGTGACTCTTTTGGCCGCTGATGCTCGCAACAAATCCGATTCCGCAGGCGTCGTGCTCGTGCGCCGGGTCATACAGACCCTGGGCGGGAGGCAGGCCATTGCTCGGATTTCGACGCGTCGTCATGGACTTCGTCCGGTGAACTGAATTTCTTTCGAATTGCTTGTTCTTGGGCGCGGCTTGCGAGGGCGACAGAGGGTCGCACACTTCTGCTCAGGAACAGACAGGGGTATTCTCGTGCCTGTGGACGAGCAAAGTACAATACAGAATTTCGATGCAAGTCATGCAAAATTCAGGGCGGATTCTGGCACGGTTGATTCTGTCTAATTAACCTCCATTTGACCTGAGTTCGCTATAATCTCGCTCATAACATGGACTTTGATCAGCTCATCACGTTCCTGGAAGTCGCCCGGCAGGGTAGTTTTTCGCGTGCTGGGGAGAAGGTTTTCCGCTCACAGTCCGCGGTCAGTGCGCAGATCCGACAGTTGGAACAAGAGTACGGCGATCGGTTGCTCGACCGCTCGGGCAAGACGGTAAAGCTGACGCCGGCGGGCCAGGTCTTTTTCGAATATGCCGAACGGCTGAAAACCCTGCGCGACGAGTCGTTGATGGCGGTCGCCGACCACAGCGGCACTCCACGTGGCACGCTGCGGGTGGGCGCCAACGAGGCCACGTGCCTATACGTTTTGCCTGAGGTTTTCGGCGAATACTGCCGGCGTTACCCACCCGTGCAGATCAGCATCTACCGCAACTTCAGTTACAAGATCGTGGAGAAGCTGGAAAACGGGCAGGTAGAGGTTGGCATTTTGACTCTGCCTATCCAGTCGCCGAGCTTGAAGATTCAGCCGATTTTCCGCGACAAGCTGATGCTGATGGTCAGCCCGAAGAATCCGCTGGCCAAGTTTAAGGTGGTACCCGTCAGTGAGATTGTGAAGCACCCTTTGCTCTTCCCCAAGACAGGGCACACGCGACGGCTGCTGGATAAGCTGTTTCGGCCCTACAACGCCGAACTGCAGGTGCGGATGGAACTGCCCAGCATCGGCATGATCAAGAGCTTCGTAGCGGCGGACCTGGGCGTGTCGCTGATCAGCGCATCATTCGCTCGCGACGAAGTGGAATCCGGGCGGGTCAAGCTGATCGATCTTGAGGACGCGGTGCTGTACCGGGAACTCGGTCTTGCCTACCGGCGAGATCGAACACTCTCGGTGGCCTCTACTGCCTTTGTCGCTCTCTTGCGGCAGTTTGCCACCCAGCTGAAGAAGACAGAGGACTAAGGATTGATTAGAGCTGAAAATCCGATTACTCCTATCGGAATTTTGAATTTCCCCTAGACTGTGGCTCCGGCTACCCTTACTTTGCACTTGTCCTAGGTGTCATCGACCATTTTCATGAAGACCCTCATCCAGAAGTCCACGCGAATTACATCGACAGGTACAGGCATGTCGACACGAATTACGTGTCTTCTGGAGGACGGGATCGGATGAAGTAAAGCAATCTTAAAAGAATCACCCGAACCCACCGCCAGAAGCGATCTGGCGGTGGGTTTTTCTTTGCGCCAAAAAGGAGAGGACATTATGAGCAGCCTACAGCGACAAAGCAGATTCGAGCGAAGCGATGATGTGGTGGTGATGAAGTTCGGGGGCACGTCGGTGGAAGACGCATCTGCCATTCGCCGCCTCATCGGCATCGTGCAAAGCAGACTCGGCTCGCGACCAGTGGTCGTAGTGAGCGCGCTGGCAAGAGTCACTGACCAACTGCTGGAGGCAGGAAATGCGGCAGCGGCGGGGCATCTGGGCTCCGCGCTTGCCATCGTAAGGAGCATTTATGTCCGGCATGAGCAACTGGCGGATTCGCTCGTCGATGAATCCGTTTACAGCGCTCTCGACGGCGAACTGCGTGGCGAGTTTCGGGAATTGGAATCGCTGCTGCACGATCTGGAAGCCTCGCGGCAACTGGATCTCAAAACGCAGGACCATTTGCTGGGCTTCGGGGAATGCTTCTCCAGCAGGCTGGTGAAGGAGGCGTTGTGCCAGGCAGGAATCAGCGCAACACATGTGGACGCCAGAGCCTGCATCGTCACCGACGCTTGCCACGGCCAGGCGAGTCCGGTGTGGGATGTGACCGAGCAACAACTGCAGGAGAGGGTGAGTCCATTGTTGGAATCCGGCCGGGTGCCGGTGCTGGGCGGGTTCATCGCGTCCACGAGCGATGGCGTGCCCACGACTTTGGGCCGGGGCGGATCTGACTTCAGCGCTGCGATCGTGGGTGCGGCGCTGTGTGCCGCAAGAGTTGAGATATGGACCGACGTCGACGGNNCGGCATCATGACCACCGATCCCAAGCTCTGCTCTCACGCGCGGGTGATCCGCAAGATGAGTTTTGATGAAGCTGCGGAGTTGGCGCATTTGGGGGCGAAAGTGCTGCACCCCGCGACGTTGGCTCCGGCGATGCGCGAGAACATTTCGGTCTATGTTCTGAATTCGCGACGGCCGGAGGGTGAAGGCACGGAAATCCTGGCGCGGGCCAAGACCGGAAATCCGGTCAGCGCTATCACCGCGAAGAGAAACGTTGCCGCGGTTGAGATTGAATCTGCGGGCCGGGTAGATTCTGAGTTTTTGCGCGCGGTCTCCGCAGTATTCGACCGGCACTCTTGCTCCGTCGATTTGATGGCACTGTCACTGGGGCGCGATGTCGTTGCTCGTGGATTCGACGGTGGCTTTGCCCCGGATTGCGGCGGATCTTCGAGGTGTCGCCGAGGTGCGATGGGAGAATCACAAGGCGCTGGTTTGCCTGGTCGGAGAGAACATTCGACGACAGCCCGACGTGGCAAGCCGCGTCTTCGCTGCCGTTTCGGATATGGAGGTGCGCGTTGTCTGCCAGGGCGCCTCTGACCGGACGATTTCTTTTCTGGTGGAAGAATCGAAGGTCGAAGAGTCGGTGCAGCGCCTACACGGAATCTTCTTCCCCCAGCGCGAACCCGTGCGCGACTGGGGTGGGATTTCCAGCGCGTTCTGCCAGGCGGGTTGAGTGGAGCGCAGACTCAGTTGCCGAGCTTAGCCGCTTTCGACGCGCTCGCCGTTCAGCCCGGCACGGGTCCAATGATGTGCAGGCCGCATTCGGTCTTGGCGAATCCCGGCCAACGACCGGCCCGCGGATCTTCTCCTGGCCTGACGGCGCGCGTGCAATGCGTGCAGCCGATGCTGGGATAATCCTGATTGTGTAGCTCGTTGTAGGGCACTTCGTGATCGTGGATGTAGCGCCATACTTGCTTTGACGTCCAATCGACCATCGGATTAATCTTCACCAACCCAAACTTGGCATCCCATTCAATCCGGTGCGCGCTGGAACGGACCGAAGTCTGGTCACGGCGGATGCTTGTGATCCACGCGCTCAACTCGCCAAACTTTCGGCGGAGCGGTTCGACTTTCCGCAGGCCACAGCAGAGGTCGGGATCACGCGTCCACAGTGCGGTTCCGTGAGCACGCTCTTGCTCCTCCGGCGAAAGGACGGAATAAACTTTTTCGATTGCGATGCCGTATTTTTCTTCGATCCGGTCCATCAGGTTGTAGGTTTCGGGGAACAGGAATTCCGTGTCGATCGTAAACAGGCGGAAGTCTTTGCGAACGCGCGAAGCCATATCGATCAGCACCATGCCCTCGGCGCCGAAGGCGGAGGAAATGGCAACACGGTTTCCGAAGGTATCGAACGCCCACGTCAAAGCGCGCTGCGGCGTCCAACTCTCGGCTGCGTGCTGAACCTCTGAGACCTGATCTTGAATGTGCTCCTGAATCCGGTTCTTCACGGGAGAGGCTCCTCATTGGTTCGGAAGTCTGGTGTTGTGAATCGTGCAGCAGCGAGAGCACTGTCGTTGACCGACGAAATGTTGACCGCAGAAACGCTGGGCACACTGAATTGCTGCGCTAGGAAAACCGGGTCGACAAAGCGGACGACTTCGCCGATGACCAGCAGAGTTGGTGCGGCGAGTCTCGGCGAGCCGTGCAACTCGGCGATCGTGGAACGGTGTATCTGCTGCAGCGGAGTGGTCGCACGGGAGATGACGGCGCATGGCGTTTCGCCCCCAAGGCCAGCCCCGCGCAACTTTGCTGCGACCTCCGAGTAGTTCAGTCCGGGCATATAGATCACCAGCGTCGCGCCGCTTCCGGCCAGTTTGCTCCAGTTGGCAGCTTCGCTTCCCGGAGCTTGATGCGCCGTCAGAAACACGAGCGCCGACGACGCGCGGCGATGAGTGAGCGGAATCTGCGCGATGGCTGCAGCGCCCATCGCCGAAGTCACGCCCGGGACAATCTCGAAAGGAATGTTGGCCCGGCGCAGCGATTCGATCTCTTCCCCGGCTCGGCCGAAGATAAGCGGGTCGCCGCTCTTCAGCCTCACAACGCGCAATCCTGAATCGGCGAGAGCAATCATCAGGAAGTTGATTTCCTCCTGCAGGATTTTCTTTTTTCCGCAGCGCTTGCCGACATTGTGAACTTGGGCGGTTGGCGGGATGAGCTTCAAAATCTCAGGAGCGACGAGGTCGTCGTGCAGCACGGCGTCTGCCGTCTTCAGCACGCGCAGAGCTTTCAAAGTGAGCAACTCCGGGTCGCCCGGCCCGGCACCGACTAGATAGACTTTCCCCTTCATACGCCCTCTCCTTTTGCAGCCAGTTCGGGCATCTCGGCCAGGGCCCCTTCGACTGCTTCCCTGCTCGCCAGCGAGTGCAACAGGTCCAACTTGCGTTCTTTATCGAGATCGCTGGCGAGGATCAACTTCCGAGTCTCTCCCAACTCCGCTACCCACGCGGCGTATCCGGGACCAAATTGCTTTTCCAGTTGCTGACGAATCTTTTGCGCCAGCGAAGGACTTTGCCCGGCGGTTGAAATGGCAATTTGCAGATCGCCGCGACGGACGATGGCGGGATAGAAGAAGTCGCAGAGATCGGGAACGTCGACCACGTTGCAGAGGACTCCACGCCGCTGCGCTTCGCGATACACGCGCTCATTCAAGGTGCGCGAATTTGTGGCGACGACGGCCAGGAATGCGCCGGTCAGGTCTTCTGCAGAGAAGGCGCGCAACTCGAGTTCGATCAGCCCGGCGCGTGCCCATTCGCGGACCACTGGGCTAGCATCGAGTGCCACCACGCGGATGCGCGCGCCCGTCTCCAGCAAGCCGCCGATCTTGGGTTCACCAACTTTGCCGGCGCCTACAACGAGGCACGGCTTCCCTTCCAGCTTCAGAAACATTGGAAACAAGCTAGTCACCGAGCCCTCCTGCTTGAGCCAGACTGCGGGTCGAATCCGGTAAATCGCGAGCCACTGCCGCCAGCGCTTTTCCGGCCAGAAGCTCGCGCAACTCTGCATCGCTGTGGCGAGCAAAGAAGCGGCGCAGATTTTCTCCTGGTTCGCGCTCCGCAAGATAGCGTCCCAGCAGGCGTTCGAGCGCGTCCGGAACTTCGGTGGCGGCGCAGCGATAGCCAACTGGGCGCGCGGTACCTTGATGCAAACCAAGGGCTCCGCCGATGCAGAAGTAGTAGGCATCGACCATACGGTCTTGAACTTTGATCTTCTTGCCTTCAATGCCGATGTCGGCGATCCAGTGCTGTCCGCAACTGTTGGGGCATCCAGTAACGTGAAGCTTCAGATGCTGGTCGAATCCAGGCAAACGTTCTTCCAGTTCTTCGACCAACCAGCGGGAAAAGCTCTTCGTTTCGGTGATGGCGAGTTTGCAGAATTCCGTGCCGCTGCATGCCACCGTGCCCCGCCAGAACGCAGAGCCACCCACTTTCAACCCGATCGCATCGAACTCTTTAGCCAGCGGTTCAGCGTTGAGCGTCGGCACATTCACAACGAGGAGGTTCTGCATGTTGGTAGCGCGCAGTTCGCCGGCAGCGTAGCGTTCCGCGAGGTCAGCGGCGGCTTGCATCTGTTCCGCCGTGATTCGGCCGCGAAGTGCGACCGCTCCCACATAAGAAAGACCTGTCTGCTTTTGCGCGTGGATGCCGACGTGGTCTCGATAGACATCGTCGGGAGGATGTTCTTCGACTGCCGAATCCAACTGGAATCCGATGCGAACGTGCAACTCATCGAGAAAACGGTCCGCAGTCCATCCGTGACGAAGGAAAAAACACTTCAGTCGGGCACGTTCACGGTGTTCGCGCAAGACGTCGGAATCGCGGAAGAGTTCGGCAATGCCCTTGATGACCGGCACAACCTGGTTCCGGCGGACAAAAGCGTTCAACCGCGCACCAAGATAGGGTTCAGTCGAAAGTCCGCCGGCAACGCGAAGGGAGAATCCCACCTCCGGCCTTCCGCCGAGCATGCGGTTGATCGCGGTTAAGCCAACGTCATTGATTTCCGGATAGGGGCACCAGACGCGGCATCCAGTGATCGAGATTTTGAACTTGCGCGGCAGGTTGTAGAAGTCGGCATTGCCCGCCAGCAGTTGCGAAGCTTTCATGACCAGCGGCGAGGCGTCGACGATTTCGTCCGCGTCCACGCCGGCGACCGGGCATCCGGTCACGTTGCGCACGACATCGCCGCATGCGCCGGTTGTGTTCAGTCCGACCTGCCACAGTCCGTCGAGTACTTCGGGCAGCGATTCGATGGTGACCCAGTGCAATTGAATATTCTGGCGAACGGTAAGATCAGCAATACCATTAGCGTGGAGCCGGGTGAGATCGGCAACGGCTCGAAGTTGGCGTGAAGTCATGATGCCGTTGGGAATGCGGATGCGCACCATGAAACGCTGGAGAGCGCGGCCCACGCCATTCTTGCCACCGGTGACTCCGGCGCCATCTCCCTGGGTGTATACGCCCCACCAGCGAAAATAGGTTCCAATCCATTCGGGTGGGATGGATTCGAATCCCTCGCGGGCGAAGCGCCGGATTTCTTCCAGGCCTTCCCAAGGATTCATCGCGCGCTTCAGGCGCTCGACTCTCTGAGCTGTGGTCTCTTTGGCTGCGATTGTCATAAGAAGTAACGTCTGAACCTGCGTGTCCAGAAAATAAAAAACCCACCGCCAGGATCGTCTGGCGATGGGTTCTATGAGTGCCTGTGTTAAGAAATAATTCTTAGGTCAGCAGCCTCCCCGCGCCAGTGCACACGCATGCACAACAACAACAAGTGCAACAACACACCGCGCGAAGGTTTTGGCTATCTGACATTCGAGTCTGAATTTTAGGTTGAGCGGCTTGCGCCGTCAACTAACTCACGTAACAACGTCGATTCATAATTTGGATGGAAGGAATCATAATTTTTGCGGGGTCGCGCGGACAGCCCGAGCTGGCTGTAGAATCAGCAACTTAGCAGTATCAACAACTGTTGAGTGATAATCTCTAGTTACTTTTGCCAGAGGCCGTCGCGGTCTGAATTCGTTTGGAAAGGTCCTTCTCGATGAAGCGTTGCGCTCTCTTCTTATTACTCGTCGTTCTGCTCTTTGCGTCCTTTGCCTTTTCACAAGCTTCCGGCACCCCCGATCCTTATAAGACAACTCTCGGTCGGCTCGAAGCGATTACCCGTCAGAGCGAGGTGGAATGGCGCTTCCATACCGACGTTCCGCATCCGGAGGATCCGGGGCTGAATGATTCCGATTGGGGCACGCTCACAGTCAAGAATGTTTCGGGACCGGGTGGACGAAACGCGAATGAGGAGCACTGGACGGGAACCCGCGTGTTCCGCCGCTGGATTCAGATTCCCGAGAAGATTAATGGCTACGCCACGCAAGGCTCGCGAGTGTCGATTGATCTGCGATTTGGGAGTCCACAGGGTCTGATCATTACCGTCTTCTCGAACGGAGCGATTCTCTATCGCGGTAGCGATGACGATATTCTACCGATGCTCCTGACTGAGAATGCGCAGCCCGGGCAGAAATTCCTGATTGCGGCCAGGGTGGTGGGGGGAGACGAAGCGCAATCAGAATTCTTTCACAGCGAACTGATAATCGAACCGCCGCACACGCGACCGGATCCTGCGTTTCTGCGGACGGAACTTCTGTCTGCTCGCCCCATCATCGCAGCCTATGAAGATGGAAAGGCGGAACGCCAGCAGCAATTGGAAGCGGCGCTCAAGGCGATCGACTTCACACCGCTTGAAAAAGGCGATCAGGCCGGTTTCGACGCCTCGCTCAGGCAGGCACACGCTAAGCTGGAAGCGCTCAAGCCCTTTTTGCAGCAGTTCAACATTCGAATCGTGGGCAATTCGCACATCGACATGGCGTGGCTTTGGCCCTGGACCGAGACTGTCGAAGTCGTCCGCAACACGTTCCAGAGCGTGCTCGACTTGATGCGCGAGTATCCGGACTTCAAGTTCACGATGTCGTCGGCGCGAACCTATGAATGGATGCAGGAGAAATATCCCGACCTCTTCCAGCAGATCAAAAAGCGCGTCAAGGAAGGGCGCTGGGAGATTATCGGCGGCATGTGGGTTGAGCCCGACCTGAATATGCCCGACGGAGAATCGCTGGTGCGGCAGATTCTGGTGGGCAAGCGTTATTTTGAGAAGAACTTTGGCGTGGACGTGAAGATCGGGTGGAATCCGGACTCGTTTGGCTACAACTATCAGCTCCCGCAGATATACAAGAAGTCGGGAATGGATTATTTTGTCACACAGAAGCTGCTCTGGGCGCACGAGTTCACCACGTTTCCGTACAAGCTGTTCTGGTGGCAGGCGCCGGATGGAAGCAAGCTGCTAACGTATTTTCCCCATGACTATGCCGGCGGCATTGATGCGGAGCCTCTAGCGACCGACCTCTCGATCTGGATGCCATCGATTTACGGCAAGACCATCCCTGCCAAACCCGAGATGATGCATCTGTACGGTGTGGGCGACCACGGCGGCGGGCCGACGCGCATCATGCTCGATCATGCCGACCAACTGCGGGCTCCGGATGCGGTGTATCCGAAACTTGAGTTCAGCTTCGCTCGCGATTTCTTTAGCGATCTGGAGAAAAAGCTGCCCAGCATGCAGGTTCCCACCTGGGATGGCGAGCTTTACTTCGCCTACCACCGCGGAGTGTTTACTACCCAGGCAGAAACCAAGAGGCGAATCCGGCGTGCCGAGGAAAACGTATTGAACGCCGAGAAGTTTGCATCGCTGGCGTCGCTTTACGGGAAACCTTACCCGAACGATGGCCTGGAGTTGACCTGGAAGAACCTGCTGTTCGATCACTTCCACGACATCATGCCGGGCTCTGGGATCGCGGTGAACTATCTGGACGCCAAGCGCAATCTGGAAAATGTGGATCGCGCCGCGAACGACGTGACGATGGGATCGCTGCGCGAGATCGCTGCGCACGCGAACACGCAAGGCGAGGGCGTTCCAGTTCTGATTTTCAATCCCCTCTCGTGGCCACGAACCGAGGTGACCGAGGTTGAGGCGCAATTGCCGGCACCAGCGGAGCAGATTGAGGTTGTGGACTCCGCGGGCAAGCCCGCGGAATCGCAACTGCTCTATCTCGATCCGGAGACACACCGCACCCACTTCTTATTGTTGGCAAATGCGCCGGCGCTGGGATATCAGACCTATTTCGTGAGAGCTGCAAGCAAGGCGCCTGCGGTCCATTCGATGCTGAAGGCTTCCGCCGCCACGCTGGAGAACGAGTTCATCCGCGTGAAGATCGATCCGCAAACGGGGTGCATGACCAGCCTCTTTGACAAGCGAAGCGGGACGGAGGCATTGGCTCCCGCCGAGACGGATACGGGCGGGTCGAAGACTTCAGTCTGCGGCAATCTGCTGCAGACTTTTGTCGACAAGCCCAAGCAGTGGGACGCGTGGAATATCGACGCGGACTTCGAGAAGCAGCACTGGGATCTCGACAAGGCCGACGAAGTGAAGCTCACGGAGAGCGGCCCATTGCGGGCGATCATCCAAGTCAAGAATCATTTTCAGAACTCGACATTCGTGCGAGACATCATCGTGTACGCGGGCATGCCTCGCGTCGATGTGAAGATGATGGTGGAGTGGCATGAGAAGCACATTCTGCTGAAAGTGGCATTCCCACTCAGCGCCCACAGTGAGAAGGCGGCATTCGAGATTCCGTTTGGCTCAGTCGAGCGTCCCACCACGCGCAATACGCCCGCGGAACTGGCGCAGTTTGAAGTTCCGGCGCAGCGCTGGGCTGACATCTCGGACTCGAAGCACGGATTCAGCCTGCTCAACGACTGCAAATACGGATACGATGCGAAGGGCAACGTGCTGCGACTCTCGCTGCTGCGCTCACCGGAGTGGCCTGATCCACACGCCGACGAGGGCCATCACGAGTTCACATATTCGCTGTACCCGCACGGTGGCGGGTGGAAGGACGCGCTCACCATTCGTCGCGGCTACGAACTGAACTACAAATTGCTTTCCCTGCCCTTTGGAAAGCATCAGGGAGCGCTCGCGCCTGAGCATTCCTTCCTGCAGGTGCAACCCGACAACGTCATAATCACCGCGCTGAAGCATGCCGACGAAGAGAACTCTCTGGTTCTGCGCTTCTACGAATGGGCGGGCAAGGATGGTGAGGTTACAATTCAACTTCCTCCAGGAGCGGAGTCTGCGGCGGAGACTGATCTGATGGAAAAGCGCATGGGCAGTTTACCGGTACACAATGGCGCGGTAAGCTTGCATACCAAGCCTTACGAGATTAAGACGATCAAAGTGCAGTTTGCGAGTCTGCCTCAGACAACCGCCGCGGGCAAACATGACTGAACCCAAAGGCGGGGCTCCGGTTCTCGGCGTCGATGTTGGCGGCACAAAAGTCGCCGTGGGACTGGTGAACCATGATGGCAAGATACTCGCGCAAGGCCGCAAGCCCATGGTGGCAAACGGCACGGCTGAGGCTGGGTTGCAGGCCGTCGCGGACGCGATTGACTCCCTGGTGTCCACGGTAGCGGGCGGCATTCACAGTATCGGGATCTGCGCGCCGGGGCCGTTGGACCCCAAAACAGGAGTGGTTCTCAATCCCCCGAATCTGCCTTGCTGGCGCGACTTTCCCCTAGCCGAGAAGATCGTGTCGATGTACCACGTGCCCGTCAAAGTGGACAATGACGCGAACGCCGCGGCGCTGGCAGAAACGCGCTGGGGCGCAGCGCGCGGGTACCACTATGTTTTCTATGCCACGATTGGAACGGGCATCGGAACTGGAATTGTTTTGGACGGTCGCATCTATCACGGCAACACCGGCTCTGCCGGTGAAGGCGGGCATGTAAGCATCGACTATCGTGGAGCGCTTTGCAGCTGCGGCAAGCGGGGTTGCATCGAAGTTCTCGCGGCCGGTCCGGCGATTGGCGCACGAGCACGAGCCAAGCTCGCTGCAGGTCTCCCTTCTACCATTCTCGATCTGGCCAAAGGAGATGTTGCGGCGGTGACCAGCGAATTCGTGGGGAAGGCTTATGTTGCGGGCGATGCTCTGGCCCGAGAGATTCTTGAGGAGACCGTCGACGTATTGACGCCGTGGCTCGGCAATATTGTCGACTTGCTCGATCCCGATGTTCTGGTCATGGGCGGCGGCGTAGCGGCCATGCTCAAGCCGTTCTTCGATGAAATCAAGAACCGCCTTCCGGGCTGGTGCGTGAACCCGCGCGCGTCTGACATTCCGCTGGTCATGGCACACTATGGACCCGACGCGGGGATCGCCGGAGGCGCTGCGCTGTGCGCAGTAGATGCCCCTTAACACAAGACTCGATCAAGAACTCAAAAGGACCTAATGCTCCTCTCGCAACCGTTCCGCCGATTCGTTACAACGTTTCTGTTTGCGCTTTGTTTCTGTGCACCCTCGTTCTTACGGAGCCAGGAGCTGCCCTGGGTTCCGCAGGCGCAGGTCTTCCCTCTGACCCCCACGGCGGGTCCGTTTACCGAACCTGCGATCGCGGTGAATCCAACTAATCCCCAGCAAGTGGTCGGCGTATTTCAGGACAACGTGCACGCGTCTTACTCGCAGGACGCTGGCCGTACCTGGAGACTGGCCGAGAATGTCGACCCCAAGAACTACCGCGTCTCCGGTGACGTGTCTGTGGCTTTCGATAATCAGGGACACGCCTTCGTGTGTTACATCGCTTTCGACAAGCTAGGCACGTTCAACTATTGGGCGCACGGCGCTACGCGCAACGGAATCTTCGTGCGGCGCTCGCTCGACGGAGGAAAGACTTGGGAAGCCGAACATATTCCTGTCGCCGAACAGACAAGTTCCCCAGGAATTCCCTTCGAAGACAAGCCGTACATTGTCGCGGATAACAGCAAAAGCCGTTACGCGGGCAATCTGTACATCGGTTGGACGCGCTGGAGGCTGGCCGATTCTCAGATGGTGCTCTCGCGTTCCACCGACGACGGCAAGACCTGGTCTCAGCCGATCGAAATCGATGCGCATCCCGGATTGCCACGCGACGACAACGGCGCCGCCGAGGGATTCGCTGGCGTAGTCGGTCCGGATGGCAAGGTGTACGCGATCTGGAGCCAGGATGACGCGATCATGTTTACGACATCGCGCGATGGCGGCAAGACGTTCTCGCACGCGCGCGCTGTCATTCACACGGCGCCCATAATGTTCGCGATTCAGACGCTCGAAAGAGCGAACGGATTTCCGCAGATTGCCATTGACCCGAAAGGCAAGCGCCTGTACGTAACCTGGAGCGATTACAGGAACGGCGACCTTGATGTTTTTCTGGCACCTTCGGACGACGGGGGAAAGCATTGGGCTACGCCGGTCCGTGTAAATACCGACCAGGTACACAACGGAGCGGAACAGTTCTTTCAATGGCTCGCAGTGGATCCGACTGACGGCTCGGTCGACGTCGTCTTTTATGATCGCCGGGGCGATCCTCAGAACCGCAAGCAGATCGTTGTTCTGGCTCGCTCTACGGACGGCGGACATAGCTTCAACAACTACGCATGGACCGAGGAACCATTCGAAGCGGGCGGCGTTTTCTTCGGCGATTACAGCGGAATTGCGGCGTATGGCGGGCGCGTCTACGGCGTCTGGACTGAGAAACCCTCGCCAGCGTCTGAGGTAAAGGACAAGCCTCAGGTAGGCAAGGAGGCGAGGGATGCTAAAGAAACGAAACCACAGCCCCAGGGAACGATCGTGAAGATTGGAACCGCGGACTTCTCGGCATCAGCGCGCTAACTAAAGAGGTGATCGCTTATAAGGCCTCGAATTGAAAACCTCGCCAAACGGAAAAGGCGATCTCGCAAGGAGATCGCCTTTCACATTTCGGATGAGGCTAGAGCGGCTGGACGTTCTCAGCCTGCCAGCCCTTAGGGCCCTTGGTCACGTCAAACTGCACTGTCTGGCCCTCCTGCAGGCTCTTGAAGCCGCCCGCTTGGATCGCTGAGAAGTGCACAAAAACATCTTCGCCATTCTGGCGGCTGATAAAGCCATAGCCCTTGGCGTCATTGAACCACTTTACTGTTCCTTGTTCTGCCATGTGTTAGGTGTTCCTTTACTTGATCAATTTACGCTTGAGAGATTCGGAGGTACTGCAGGCAAGTTACTGGCTGTTTAGGCGAGAACTGCTTACGACCGAGTCGATCTAACGCACAAGGTGATGCTACGCTTGCGCGCCCCAGGTTAGCAAGAGAATTACTGCGCCACGCACGGGCTCACCTGGAGGTTCCGCCTCCGCTGTGGGAGGCGTCGGCATCCAGCGTGGCTTTGGTTTCGCGACTTTCCAGTTCCGCCTGACGAAGTTCGGTGGCCTCGGCGGGGTTGGTACCCGCTTTCAAGGTTGATTTTTCAAGGAAATAGCGCCAGCCCTCATGCCGGTCCGCCGAGCTCTGCTCGGCTTCGAAGTTCTTCAAGGTCGTCTCCGCGTTCTGCCGCCCCTTGACGACCTCAACCACCCCTGCGGACTCGTAAGTTCGGACGTTGTGCCGGATTACAACGTAAGACGCCTTCAGTTCGTCGTTTGTCAGATTGGTCTCCCTTGTTCCGCCGCAACCAGCCTACTGTCAGATTAAGCGCGCGGGCCATGATTAGCAAGCTGATTGGAGTCCCAGCGAGGTTTCCGAGAATTTCTTCCCGAAACAAAATTGCAGAGTTCCTTCACACGTGAATTACATGGGCCGCCGACTTGTTGGGAGTGGGGCGATCACACAACTGATCACCGTGCCGAACCGCCCGCCACTGCAGGCGCCGCGGATTTTAGCTGGTCCAGCGACATCAGCACGCTGTGCCAACGAACTGGGTCCTTTTTCGTTTCGATTGCGGCAGAAGGGTCGGAATAAAACTCAAGGATGTTGGCCCTCAATTCCGGCGACGTCAAATCGAACTTTCGGTCCGACAATTGCGCCAGCAACTTTGCGTAGGTATCGTCGGTGAGCGAGTATTCCGCTGCCTTGGTCGGCTGGCCACTATCGAGATCGGTGTTGGGCAGCACAAGCTTGTCCTTGCGCACTTCTTCGAGAAAGGCGCGGTACTGATCGACGGTCAAGTTGATGCTCTTGAAATAAAGGTCCTCAGTCCGAGGAGTCGGACTCTTGAACCCTAACCCTTTAAATGGGCCCACCCTCGGCATGTACCGAAGGAGCGTCGACAGGATGCGGGTGCCCACGCCCGGTTTTTTGTAGTCTTTCCCCCACTGCCTTTCGTAATCGGAGCGCGAGAGACGATACAGGAACTTCTGCTTCGCGAAATTCGGCGTCTCGCGCATCAATTCCTTCTTGTGAGTTTGCAGGGCAACCTGGGTCATCTCCGGAATCATGTGGGCGACCGCGTAACGGTAGGAACCCACGGCCAAATCCTCGTGAGTCAGCACGTCTTTCAACTGCATTCCGTACACGACGGGAAAAACCCGTTCCAGCAACGGCTTGGAGACCTCGAATCCGATGAAATCGTGGTACTGCTGCGAGGCGTAGCGATTTTTCGCGACCTGCACGGTATCGAAGCCGAATTCTGTTTTCAAGTGCGCGGTCTTGTTTTGGGCATAACGCACCGAGGGTCCATACTTCGCCCGGAGCTTGGGAAATTCGATTGCCACGGATTGGTTGACTGCCGGGTGACCAGCGATATCGGAAGCATAGTGCGATAGGGCGCCTAGGGCGAAGGCATACTCGTCGAAATCCTGGCTCTCGAGCAGCAACTCGCGGACAAAGTCTCCGGTACGGACGTAGTGCACGAGATCGCTGAATTCTTTGCTGCCAAATGGGTAATAGCCGAGATCCTGGATGACGGCGCCGCCGTAAGCGTAGGCGTGCGCTTCCTTGAGTTGGTCTTCCGAGAGTCCCGGAAACCGCTTGAGCAGCAGAGGTTGGATCTCATCGGTCCAGAGCAGGTCGACGATTTCCTCGTGTGTAAGAACGGAGTACGCCGAAGAGGTGCCGTGGCACATGAGCGCGACGAGAAGAAGTGCCAGCGCTCGGACAGAAAGCAGGCGCCAACTCCGAGAGATGACACCTGCCGGTGTTGGTTCGTAGCTCATGGATCAAATCCGCCCGAGAACCAAGAGAATGACAACCACGAAAAGGATTATCCCCAAGCCGCCGGTCGGGGCGTAACCCCACTCGCGGCTGTGCGACCAGCGGGGCAGCGCCCCAACCAGGGCTAAGACCAAGATCACGATCAAGATCATTCCAAGCATGTTTTGCTCCTATTCTCCCTGAACCCTAACTTCGGGGGAGTCAACTCTGGTTATAGGCGTCCTGCGGGTTTCTTACTGGTCAAAACTGCTCAGTGAAACGGTGTCGAAAGCGCAAAGCCAACTCTCGTCAGGAAAATGCGGCGATGGCAGCGGGTAAAAGGCTTCTCTACGACATAGACGTCACTCGGTCGCGGCGCAGTAGAAAGCGATGGCGCGAACCCAGGGGCTCGCGCCAATCTAATCGTGTTCGACGAGGCGGACGGCCATGCGTGCCGTCAAATCGCAATGAACGACGGTTTACTTTCCCCCAGGCGTTTTTTTCTCCGGACGAGGAGCGCTTTGCGGATGAGACTCGGGCCGAGGAGCAGGCTTTGCCGCCCTTTGGGCAGCGGCCTTACTCTCGTTTGAGCGAGTCGCTGCGTTGTTCGCGGCCGCTTTATTTTCACTCGTGCGAGTTGCCGCGGCCTTATTCTGCGCAGCTTTGTTATCATTTGCGCGGGTTGCTGCAGCGTTGTTAGCCGCCACTTTGTTCTCACTCGTGCGGGTTGCTG
>PMUM01000328.1 GCA_003166855.1 Acidobacteriaceae bacterium
ACGTGACTTTTTCAACACCCACTCGCTATTACACTCATCTTTCGTTTACTGACGGATGCACCGGATGCGATCCGAACCGAAAGCAGTCGAAATTTGAGTGAAATGGCCTGTTAACGACAACAATCGTGGAATTTCCTGCTGGTTGGGCGTAAATTGCTGAGTCTGTGAGAAAACATCCTATCAGGCTGTTTGCATTTCTAACGCTCTGTTTGACAGGGCTCGCAATACTCCTTGCGACGTGTTGTGACCGCGACGACCTTCTCAAGCTTGCGGGAAATAACCGCGTCGGTTTGATGCGAAGCAACACACCGCTGCAGCAGGAGAGCATTGCGTGGCATTGTGCTGACCTGCTCAGGGAGGGCCGATACAGCGACGTTATACAGCTTTTGCAACCGGGCGTTGTTGGGGCCGAAACGCGTCAGTCACTCACTGCGATTCATGACATATTGACAGAGCGCGAACCAGTTTCGGTCAAGGTGATCGATGCACAGAAGTTCCGAGGAAAAGGCGATGTAGAAATCAGGAACATCGTGCTGGATTACGAGTTTCCGTCAACGGTGAAGAAAACCAGCAGTGACAAAGAGCTTCTTCCTGCAAAATGGGTGTTCGTTACGTTTTCCATCCGAAGCACCGAGGACTCAATCACCGGAATCCATGCGGTTACCAGTGAACAGTCGATTGAGGCCATCAACGCATTTACTTTCAAGAACAAAGGTGTCTCCCAGTACGCCGCGTTTGCGGCTGGCATTCTGCTTAATGCATTCGCGATCTACGCTATTACCCTTTGCGTTACTGCAAAGATCGGCCCAAAGAAGTGGTTGTGGATACTTTTGATGCTGTTCACCTTCATTCTTGTCTCTGTGAATTGGACTACCGGAGATTGGTCGTTCAATACGGTCTCATTCGGCTTTAAGTTGCCACCGCTTCCTGCGAATCTGGTGTGTTCGGCCTACGGCCCATGGAATCTAAAACTAGGCTTGCCGATTGCAGCCATTGTTTTTGTGCTCTATCGAAAGAAGTTTGAAAGAACTGCTAGTGCGCCTCCCGCAGGGGTGGGTGGTTGTTGACGATAAATCTCGATAGCACTCAAAGTCCTTTCACAACTGCGGGATAAACAGACGGAGCAACGTTGTGCCAAAGGCCCGCTTTCGTGACGAGAAAAGCTAACAGTCTATCGGCTCATGGTGGTACTGACGGTCCACCCAAAAATAGAGCGCCCAACGCCACTTTTCCACAGCCCACCCAAAAATAATTCCGATTCTTGTGACGAACGACCTTTACCGAAAATGCAGGACAGTGCAAGCTCGATGTATGCACAACGGCTTCCCCAACGAGTGCTCCACCGTCGTTCTTGTTGGCGGCTCAAAACCAGGGTCTAAGTCCTTATTCCGGAAGATTTTACCTGTAAGTTATTGCGGCTCAGGATCTTGGCAGGATCGAGACCCATCCCCATCCCATAAATCCTTCGAAATCAGGATTTTAGAAGAATGGGGCGAAAAAAAAGTGGGAGACCATTTCACTCTACGTCCTCACGCCGGGTCCATCGCACTCGTTGGGCAAGCTCCATCCTCCGCCCTGGCACTACTCCGCACGCGTGCCCTTCCTGATAATCTCCAGGCAGGCCGGCTTTCAATTCATGGGCTTTCACCCATCGCATCCGCTACCTCCGATCTCCGCGGCGCCTCAAAACCGGAAGCTAAGTCCTTATTCCAGAATATTTTACCTGTAAGTCCTTGCGACTCAAGATTTTGGCAGGATCGAGCTGGGTCTATGCCTCATAAGCCATTAGAAATCAATATTTTAGAAAGACACGCGAAAAAAATGAGAGGCCTGTCCACTGCGCGAGAGAGCTGAGCGACAAAGCTAAGATCTAAGAGCTTAAGAGCTAATAGCTACGAACTGTTCCCAAAATGAAATCGATCATTGTAGGTACCGCGGGGCATATCGATCACGGAAAAACGGCGCTGGTGAAGGCGTTGACCGGGATTGATGCCGACCGGTTGGAGGAAGAGAAGCGCCGCGGCATCACGATCGACCTGGGCTTCGCGCACATGGATCTGGCGAGCGCGAACGGCGAACCCCTGCACTTGGGATTTGTGGACGTCCCAGGGCACGAGCGTTTTGTGCGCAACATGTTGGCCGGGGTGGGTGGGATCGACCTGGTGCTGCTGGTGATTGCGGCCGACGAGTCGATCAAGCCGCAGACACGCGAGCATTTCGACATTCTGCAATTGCTCGGCGTGCAACGCGGCGTCACGGTTCTCACCAAGTTGGACGCAGTGGATGCGGAGACGCTCGACGTGGTGCGGTTGGAGGTGGAGGAGTTCCTGCGCGGAACATTTTTGGAGGCGCCGCAGTCGCCGATTGTTGCTGTGAGCGCGCTGACCGGCGCTGGGTTGGAAGATCTGAAGCGGGCGATCGTCAGCACGACGGCCGGAGCGCAACCGCGAGATTCCAGCGCACTAGCCCGGCTGCCCGTCGATCGCGTGTTCACCATGAAAGGGTTTGGGACAGTCGTGACCGGAACGCTCATTTCTGGGACGATTCGTCGTGACGAGGAGCTGGAAGTTTTTCCCTCAGGCCGGAAAGTTCGGGTGCGTGGAGTACAGGTGCACGGGCAGCCGGCCGACGCGGCGGTGGCTGGGCAACGAACCGCGCTGAACCTTGCCTGGACCAGCACGGAAGACTTGTCGCGCGGGATGACGCTAGCGCCGCCGGCCACGTATTCCACCACGCGCCGAGTGGATGTGCAGTTGAGCCTGCTTTCAGCCGCGCCGCGCCCTTTGAAGTCCCGGACGCGCGTTCATTTCCATTCGAACACGATGGAGACGGTCGCGGAGATCACCCTGCATGGGGTGAAGCAGCTGGCGCCGGGTTCGCAGGCGTTCGCGCGGTTAAAGCTTCCCGAGGCGGCATTGTTGCTTCCCGGAGACCGGTTCATCCTCCGCCAGTTCTCGCCGGTCGTGACGATCGGCGGCGGGGTTGTGCTAGATTCTGCCCCGATCTCGCGCATGCCTGAACTCGAGAACTTCCTGCAAGTTCTGGCCGCCAGCGCTCCGGAACGTATGTTGGGATCCCGGATTGAAAGGCGCGGTCAAGCCGGAATCACTCTGTCACGGCTCGTGGCTGAAACTGGCTGGGCCACGAATGTCCTCGAAACTCGACTCGCGCCAGCGCTGCGAGAGCGGAAAGTGTTGCGGATCGGTGATTTGTTCGTGGATGCAGCTGCAGTGGTCCGGACCCAGCAACTCACTGTGAGTTTGGTTGAGACCTTCCACCGGAAAGACCCCCTAGTGGGCGGTATCGCCCGGGAAGCTTTGCGGGAACAGGTGAAAGCGTCCTCAGAAGTCTTCCAGGCAATTCTCGAATTACTATCGCGGGAAAAAAAGATCGAAGTTGCCGGTGATTTGGTCCACCTGCCCGGGCGCGGTGTGGTGATGAAGGACGAGGAAGCTGAGTCAAAGGAGAAGATCGAGGGTGCCTTCGCCGGGGCGGGATTGAAAGTACCAGCGCTCCACGAAGTGATTGCGGGACTAAAAGTCGACAAGATCCGCGCGCAAAAGATTGTCACGCTCTTGTTGCGCGACAAAATGCTGGTCAAAATTTCTGATGAACTCGTCTTTCACCGGAGCGCGCTCGAAGAGTTACGTCGGCTCGTCGCAGCCCAGAAATTGAAATCTCCGAAGATGGATGTGGCGAAGTTCAAGGAACTGACGGGCGTCAGCCGGAAGTATGCCATCCCGTTGCTTGAATATTTGGACAGGGAGCGCGTGACTCGGCGCGTTGGCGACCTACGCGAAATTCTTTAGCCACGGATTTGCACGGATCGACACGGATAAGACAAAGAACTTCCTTATTGATCGGTGGCGATCCGTGGGAATCCGTGGCGAAGAAGTTAGACCTTTTCCTCCGGGAACTCCACTTCCAGTCCCAGCGGGTCAGTGAAGCGATTGGTGAGGTTCGCGAGGCCCGTCAGCAGGTGGATGTCGACGATTTCTGGTTCCGAGAAGTGTTTGCTCAGCAGCTCGAAGTCTCCGTCGGCGACGTCGTGTGGCTTGCGCGTGAGTTTTTCTATGTAGGTGAGTGCGGTGCGCTCTTTCTCGCTGTAGCGCGAATAATCTCCCGCCTTGAGCGCTGCCCAGTCTTCCGCGGTCAGTCCCACCCGCTTTGAGGATGCAACGTGGTGCTGAATGCAGTAGTGGCAGCCGTTGATGAGCGAGACACGGAGGTAGATGAGTTCATAGAGCTTGCGATCCAGGGATCGTCCCACGCTCGCGTAGAAGCTTAGAAAGTTCTTCAGCATCTCCGGGCGGTGCGCCAGCGCTTTCTGAGCGTTCCCAGGCCTGCCGCGCAGCGTCTTTTCGTAGATTTCCTTGACTTCGGCGTTGGCCGATTCCGGACTGATCAGGGTGATACGCGCCATCGAATTCTCCAAGATTGAGAGTGGAACTGATTGTTCCTCATCATCGCAGATCGGATCAGTTTGTGCAGCGGGATGCGCCTTGAAAGCACCGCATAGGAAGAGATACTTGCCATGCCGCCAGTCGACGCTGATCATGCACTGAAACGTGCGAGCTGTCACGTCGACATTGGAGGGGAGTTTATGAAACTGACTTGGGTTGTGATGGCGTTGTTCTGTGCCACATTCTGCACGACAGCGGCCTGGGCCCAAGATAACGAAGCGGGCACGAAGTCGAAAATTGTGGCTCTCGAGCAGTTGTGGAATCAGGCGTATAAATCCGGCGACACCAAAGCGCTGGATTCGATTCTTGACGATGGAATTGTGCTGGTGAATGATGATGGCTCGGTCCAGACCAAGGCTGAATTTTTGGCCAGTGTGAAATCGTCGGCGCCGGACCCTGGTGCGCAGCAGCAACAGGTTGCGCCGGAGTCGTTCAGCGTGCATGTGTACGGAAATGTGGCTATCGCGACTGGCGTGATGAAAGTGAAAGGTGTCGAAGGAGGCAAGCCGTACACACGGCGCGAGCGCTTTGTAGATACCTGGGTGTTTAAGCACGGGACCTGGGTCTGCATTGGCACGGATGCCACGCCTGTTTTGCACTGATCCAAGTTCGACGATCACTGATCCACGACCGAGGAGTGCCCGCCTGCCATGCTTCAGATTCGTCCTGCAACCATCCACGATGCAGCTCTGCTGCGGACCATGATTCGAGAACTCGCGGAGTTTGAGCGTCAACTCGAACTGGTTACCATCCGTGAAGAAGACCTGGCGCGGGATGGATTTGGGGAGAACCCGCGTTTCCGCGCGCTCATCGCCGAGTGGGAGGGGCATCCGGCGGGATATGCCGTCTTTTTTGGATACTATTCAACGTGGGCGGGCCGCGGATTGTTTCTGGAAGACTTGTTTGTGCGGGAGGCATTCCGCAAGCGCGGCATCGGGACGGCGCTACTAGCTGCGGTCGCGCGCATTGCGGTCGACGAGCACTGCTACGGAATACACTGGGAAGTGCTCGACTGGAACGAGAAGGCGATCGAGTTGTACACAAAGATGGGAGCGACCTTTCGGGATCAGTGGCGGCCGGTGCTTCTGATCGATGACGCTCTGCGGCGACTGGCGGAGAAGGCAGTGTGAAGACGAACGGAACGAAGAGTAAGAGCGACCACGCTCCGATTCGCCTGTTTAAGACACAGTCTTCGTGGGCCGCATGGCTCGAGAAGAATCATCGCAAGTCACCGGGCTTGTGGCTGCGGCTGGCGAGGAAGGAATCGGGCTTGCAGTCCGTAAACTACGCTGAAGCTCTAGAGGTGGCTTTGTGCTATGGATGGATCGACGGGCAGAAGCGGGGCGAGAGCCAAGAGGCGTGGCTGCAACGGTTCCTTCCGCGTTCAGCGAAGAGTATCTGGTCGAAGATCAACCGCGATAAAGCATTGGCTTTGATCGCAAGTGGAGCGATGAAGGCGGCGGGGTTGGAGGCGATCGAGGCCGCCAAAAAAGCCGCGAGGTGGGATGCGGCTTATGACTCCCCCAGGGGTGCTACCGTCCCGGAGGATTTTCAGGCGGCATTGAATGCGAGTCCGCGGGCCCTTGAATTCTTTCTGGCGCTGGATGGTGCGAACCGGTATGCCGTGCTGTTTCGCATTCAGACAGTGAAGAAGGCGGAGACGCGAGCCCGGAAAATTCAGGAGTTCATCGAAATGCTGGAGAGGCAAGAACGGATTCACGAGCCGCGGGTAAAGCGCCGAGGAAAGAAATAACAAGAATGGCGACCATCAAGATTATCGGGGCTGGTTTGGCTGGGTCGGAGGCGGCGTGGCAGTGTGTGCAGCGGGGACTCGAAGTCGAACTTTTCGAAATGCGTCCGGTACGCTCGACTCCAGCTCACCAGACCGCGGACTTTGCGGAACTCGTGTGCTCGAACTCGCTGAAGTCGGATAGCGAGAACACGGCGCCGTGGCTGCTGAAGGAAGAGATGCGGCGTTCGGGTTCGCTGCTGCTGCAGATTGCGCGGGAATGTGCGGTCCCGGCTGGACACGCGCTGGCGGTGGACCGGGTAACATTCGCAGCGCGAGTAACGGAAGCGATCTCCCGAGAGCCGCGGATTGTGGTGCGGCGGGAAGAAGTGACGGCGGTCGATGAAGCGGATTGCATCACGATCATCGCCACTGGCCCGCTCACGTCTGAGGCGCTGGCTTCTGAGATTGCTCGGCTTAGCGAAACCGTTGGCAACTCAAACAGCGAGCGGGCGGGGGCGCCCGCTCCACATGGAACCCATCTCTATTTTTACGACTCGATCAGTCCAATCGTGGAGGCTGACTCGATTGACATGGAGCGGGTCTACATGGCGGCGCGGTATGACAAGGGATCGGCAGATTACATCAATTGTCCGATGACGCCGGAAGAATACGGGCGTTTTTACGATGAACTGCTGGCAGCACAGTCCGTAGAAGAGCGCGAGTGGGAGAAGCTGAACTATTTCGAGAGTTGCCTGCCGATAGAGGAGATTGCGCGCCGCGGGCGGGATACGCTTCGCTTCGGTCCGATGAAGCCGGTGGGGCTGATCAATCCGCGCACCGGCAAGATGCCTTACGCGGTGGTGCAGTTGCGGCAGGAGAACCTGCGGGCGGATTCCTACAATCTGGTAGGGTTCCAGAATCATTTGAAGTTCGGTGAGCAGGCGCGGGTGCTGCGGCTTATTCCAGGTCTGGAGAATGCACGGTTTTTGCGCTACGGGCAGATTCACCGCAACACCTACATCAACGCGCCGACCTTGCTGCGTGAGACCTTGCAGATGAAGTTGCATCCGCGGGTTTTCTTCGCCGGACAGATCTGCGGTGTGGAAGGCTACGTGGAGTCGATCGCGACCGGGTTGTTGGCCGGGATGCACGCTGCCGCGCTGGCTTCGGGGATAGAGTTGTCTCCGGCCCCGCGGCCTTCAGCCTTCGGATCGCTTACGAACTACGTTACGCACGCGGATGCCAGGAACTTTCAGCCCGCCAATATTACGTTTGATCTTCTGCCTCCGCTGGAGAAGAAGATCCGCGATCGGAAAGAGCGGCACCGTCTGCAATGTGAGCTGGCGCTCAGAGAGTTCGATCAGTGGCTGAATGCGGTTGGCGCAACAACCGTGAAGTCCTGAGGCGCGAGAACTCCCGCCGAAGGGGTTGCTCGGCCCGACCGGTCTGAGCCGATCGTAATCCTGAGCATCCTCTCAGGCCTCGCTTCGCTTCGGCGGACCGCCGGGGCGGCTGTCCCCACATAGGCTTTTTTCCTGCAACAAAAACCTTCCCGCGTGCGTATGTAATGCTAAGCCGGTCCGGAGGATTACCTTCTCTCCCCGGTTTCGTCCAACCAAGTGTTATGACCGTACGGGATCTCATTTTCGACGTCCTCCGAACGCTCTGGTCGCACAAACTGCGTGCTTTCCTCACCATATTCGGGATTGCCTGGGGGATCGTCTCGATTGTGCTCATGGTGGCGGCCGGCGAAGGCCTGCGTAAAGGCCAGGAAGAGCAGGCGCGGAACCTCGGCAAGGATGTGATGATCGTTTTCCACGGGAGGACGAGTCTGCAAGCGGGCGGCACTCATGCAGGACGAGTGGTGCACTGGGAAGATCAGGATGTGCCGGTGGTGCAGGCTGATTCTCCGGACTGTGAGTACGCAATTCCAGAGCTCGAGCAAGATACCGTGCGGGTGCACAGCAACTTCAATAACGCCGCGTTCACGGTGACGGGTTCCTATCCGCCGTTTGGGTACATTCGGAGTCTTGACGTCGGCTCGGGACGTTTCTACGACTGGGACGACATGCGCGAAGCCAGGCGCGTTGCGTTCCTCGGGTCGGACGCGGCGAAGCAATTATTTCCGGGACGAAATCCAGTGCGGGATACGGTCTATCTGAACGATTTTCCCTACACCGTGATTGGCGTCATGGCGAAGAAGAAGCAGGATTCCAGTTATGACGGATGGGATGTGAACAAAGTTTTCCTGCCTTTTGCCGCGATGCGCCGTGACTTTCCCGACAAGCCTCCAGGAACCGACTCCACGTTCGATCAGTTATTGGTGACGCCGAAATCGGTCGACCAGCACTCGGCATGTAAGCGTGAAGTGCGGGCGGCACTGGCACGCATGCACCGCTACGATCCCAACGACAAGGAAGCGTGTCCGATCTGGGATACGGTGCAGGAAGCGCAGGCCTTCAAGACGATGACCGACGGGATGAAATTCTTCCTGGGAGCGGTTGGGATTGTGACGTTGCTCTTGGGCGGCATTGGAGTCATGAACGTGATGCTGGTCGCGGTGCGGGAGCGCACTCGTGAGATCGGCGTGCGCAAGGCGATCGGCGCTCCGGCGGGGACGATCCTGCGGCAATTCTTTATTGAAGCGCTAATCATCGCGTTGTTGAGTGGAGCTATCGGCCTGGGCGTGGCGTTTGGATTTTGCGCGTTGGTGAATATGTTGCCGATGCCCGATTTCTTTGCTGGATTGATCCCGAGTTGGAGTTCGGGTTTGATCGCTGCGGGGCTGTTGGGAACGATTGCCGTGGGGGCAGCTTTGTATCCAGCGCGAAGAGCGGCGTCGATTGATCCGATTGAAGCGCTGCGATATGAAGCAGGCGGATAAGGTTCGTGTGGGTCCGGGTCTGAGACCCGGTCCCACACGAACATTTTCGTTGGACGAGTTCGAATGCTAATTGAAATCATTCTCGAGGCCTGGACCGCTCTGAAGCGCAACGTGACGCGAAGTTTCCTCACAATGCTGGGAATCGTGTGGGGCATCGCGACGGTGACGCTCTTGATCGCGTACGGAAATAGTTTTCGCAGCGTTCTCGTGCACGGTTTTGACGCGTTCGGCAAGGGCGCAGTCATTTGCTGGCCGCAACAAACCAGCGAACAGCCGGGCGGGCAGCGTGCCGGGAAAAAAGTTGTGCTCGAGCAGGCCGATCTGGACATGGTGAAGCAGACGGCTTCTCTGGTGAAGCATGTCTGCTTGGAAACGGTAAGGCGCCCGGGAATTGCCTACGGAGACCGCATGGTGGGAACGGCGCCGGTGCGCGGGGTCTGTCCGGAGTATGGTGAAATGCGGAACGAAGTCCCGTCGGAAGGCCGTTGGATCAACGCCGAGGACGAAATCGAGCGGCGGCGGGTGATTTGTGGAACACGCGCTATGCCGCAGTGATGGTGTTTGAGCCGATCGCGCCGCAGTTCGAAAAGAAGGCGATGGCACAGGTGCTGGCCGCGGTGGCAACGCGGCAGAACTTTTCGCCCACCGATCCCAAGGCGTTGCAGATGTTCGGGCGCGATGAATTTCGGCCGGTCATCGATGCTCTGACGATTGGATTGCAAGTGCTGCTGACTTTCATTGGCACCTTGACTCTCGGAATCGGAGGCGTGGGCGTGATGAATATCATGCTCGTGTCGGTGGACGAGCGTATTCGCGAGATTGGCCTGCGGCGGGCGCTGGGAGCTCGCAAACGCCATATCAAGCTGCAATTTCTGGCCGAGACTTTGTTGATCATGCTGATCGGCGGAGCGATTGGCGTGTTGTTGTCTTATCTCATTGCGTGGTCCGTCGGTACTCTGCCGATGATGGGGCCGCTGTTTGAGGACGATTCCGGGCAGGGGGACATTCATCTGAGGATTTCAATGATGACTGTGATCCTGTCAACCGCAGTCTTGCTGGTGGTGGGCGTGATCAGTGGGCTGGTGCCGGCGATGCGGGCTTCGAAGCTCGATCCGGTCGAGGCCCTACGTTATGAGTAAGTGAGAAAGTCAGGACTTCCCTGCGCGATCGTGCGGATCGGTTCGGCGGATAGCCTACGCGGCTATCCTCACATCTTTACTTCTTGTGGGGCCAAGAGAATCGCCGGCCCACGATACATTTCACAATGAGGTGATCGGTGGAACTAGTTGCGCCGATACCGACTCCGAAGTTGAACTCCCATTGCGGACCGAAGTCCACGTCGATGGTCGGGAAGATCTGCTGTTGCTGGTTTCTCAGCGAGTCAAAGCCCGCCAGTGATCCGTAGGACGCGTAGTACTCCAGTCCGCCCGCAATCTTCTTGGTGAAGTTGTAACTGAACTTGGCGGCGGGAGAGAACGTCACGCCCTGGTTCACGCTCGGACCGTGAAGCGAGCGCTCGAGCGCAGGGTTAAAGGCAAAATACCAGCGGTCGATTTGTTTGTCGACGATGGGGCGGATCTCCAAAGTCCACGTGTCGGGTGAGTAGGCGGCACGCTGGTAGCCGAATTCCAGCGACAAGCTGACCCCCACCGGCCAATGCCAGTTCTCAGGAGCGCGCACGCGAGGGCGAATGTGATCGCCTACCCACTGCCAGCCTTCCCCAGGCTGAATGCTCGTAAAGACGTAGAAGCCAACCTCGGACCAGTCTGTGATTCCCTGCGTCAGTTCCAGCGTTTCGTGCTCGGCGTGATTGGTGGGAAGCATGCCGTCCTGCACGGTCTTACTACCGTCGACGGTGAAATTGGAGTGGATCTCAACCATCGTCGTACGCGGTGCAACGGTGTCGGCCCCGTAAACCTGAATTTCGTAATTATCTTGCGAGCGGGCGAACGGGGTCAGCAAGGCGGCGAACAGAGTCAAGAGTGCGAGTCGCGACGAACGAGTCATGGGTCTAACGGGTCATGTCTTGAAGATTGCGCAGCAGGCCGCCCGTTCCGCGCGCGACCATCTGTCTCAATGATGCACGGTATCGTCAGAAAGATGCAAGATTGAGTCGCCCGCATGGGGAACTCCCCGACTATGACAGGTGTCTGATGTTGCAGACACGCGCGTGCCCCGAGAGGAGCAACCTGTATGGCTTTCTCAATGGCAGGCGGAGGTGCGCGCGGTCCGCAGATTAACGTCACGCCACTCATCGATGTGCTACTGACGCTGATAATCATGTTCATGCTGGTGGTGTCGATGGACAAGGAATACCAGGAGAAGGTGCAGCTTCCACAGCCACCCAAGGATGCAATGTCTGAACCCCCGCCGGAGCGCACGGTCGTGATCCAGGTCGTGTGGACGACGAAGGATACACGGCCGACGGTGAAGATCAATCGGGACGATGTGCGCTGGGAAGACTTGGAGACGCGGTTGGCGCAGATTTACTTGAAGCGTGCGGAGAAGGTTGCATTTGTCCGGGGCGACGCTGACGTGGATTTTCTGTATGTGGCCGATGTGATTGATTTGGCCCACCACGCGGGTGTGCAGCGCGTTGGACTTCTGACGAAAGGGCAAGAAGTGGCGGGGGAATAGGAGTCATCTCAGATGCCGATCAAGTCTCCAAACGTTTCAAGGCTGTTCAGCGGCATCGACACGACCGCATTTGCCGCCATTATGGTCGTGCTAGTGTTTATCGAATTAATTGCCGGCGCGATGAGTTATAACCCGCACCATGGCTTGAGCGCCGACCTGCCCAGGGTTTTGCATCCAGTTGCAATGCCGGGCGCGCTTCGGGACGACGCGATGCTGGTCTCGATCATGCGCGACGGTAAAGTCTATTTTGGCAGCGAACAGATCGGTCCCGACTACATGGCGGGAAAGATTCAGGCCCGCCTGACAGATCGTGATGTCGAAAGAAAGGTCTACATCCGGGCGGATGCGCGCGCCAGATATGGCACGGTTAAGACTGTGCTCGACGGAGTGCGCTCAGCCGGACTCCTAGGAGTAGCCTTCCTCGTGGATCAGCGCAGGACGCTTGGCCCCATTCGTTAGATGACGGATGCGCTCTGGATTGTCTGATTACTCCCTCGCTCTGTTCTTGATCCAGATCGGCGTGCCTACGAAGCCGAAGGCTTCGCGGATTTGATTCTCCAGAAAACGCTGGTAGGAGAAATGCAGTTTCACGGCGCGGTTGGTGAAGAGTACGAACGTCGGCGGGGCGACCGAGGCTTGGGTCATGTAGAGAATCTTCACGCGCTGGCGCATTGGGACTGAAGCGCGTTCGAAATCCACGCGCTCGATGAAGCGGTTCATTTGCGAGGTCGTGACGCGCTTGCGGCGTTCGGTTGCCACTTCCTCCAGCAGAGGAAAGATTTTTTCAGTGCCCTTGCCGCTCTTGGCGGAGATGAAGACGATGGGGGCATAATTCAGGAATTTGAGTTCGTAACGCAAGCGTTCTTCATAGGCGTCGCGATCGCCGGGACGCTTGCTCTCGCGCATGCGCTCGGCTTTGGTGGGCCGCGCCGGTTTCTCTTTGCCGCTGATGACGAGATCCCACTTGTTGACCACGATGATGATGGAGCGTCCGCTCTCGTGTGCGTACCCCGCGATGGAGGCGTCGAGCTGGCTTACGCCTTCGGTGGCGTCGATGACCAGAAGCGCAATGTCGGCGCCCTCGAGATGCTTGCGCGCCATGACGACCGAGAGCTTTTCGGCCATCAGGTGCGTCTTGCCTTTGCGGCGGATGCCGGCGGTATCGATGAAGCGGAATCGGCGTCCGTTGTGCTCGACGATTTCGTCGACTGCGTCGCGCGTGGTGCCAGGGGTCGGCGAGACGATCGCCCGGTCTGACGAAGTCAGGCAGTTCAGCAGCGTTGACTTGCCCACGTTGGGATGCCCGATGATCGCGACTTTCACCTCGTGGGCATCTTCGGCCTCGGACGGCGGCTCTGTGCCCGTAGGTTCCGCTGTGTTCTCTGCGGCCTCTGGGGTTGAGGTGTCTGGCGGCAGACTCTCAAGAACCGCGTCGAGCAGATCGTCGATGCCGCGCCCGTGCTCTGCGGAAATTGGAAACATCTTCTGGACGCCTAGCCGATGGAAATCGTTGATGAGTGACGATTGCTTATCCGAATCGACCTTGTTGACGGCCAGGAAAAGCGGACGGTTTGCCTTGCGCAGCAGGCGCACGAGTTCCAGGTCGGGACCGGCGAGTTCGGTGCGTCCGTCGATCACCATGATGATGGCGGCAGCTTCATCGAGCGCCACGCGGGCCTGACGATAGATTTCCGACGGGATCAGGTCTTTTTCTTCCGGCAGAATGCCGCCGGTATCAACGATGCGGAGACGCCGGCCTTCCCATTCGGCATCGCCGTAGAGACGGTCGCGCGTGATGCCGGGTTCGTCCCCGACGATGGCGCGGCGTGAGCCGACGATGCGGTTGAAGAGCGTGGACTTGCCTACGTTGGGGCGTCCCACGATGGCGATTGTAGGGATGCCGGCGGCGGTAGTGGCGACGGTGCTGGTCGAATTGTAAGTAGGCTGAGTCAAAATGAATTTGCGTAGCGGCGGAATGCCTCGTCCTGCCGGTCGAGTCTAGCCCGGACAGCATTGACGATGCGAAAGGGCCGGAATCGCTATTATAGAGACTCCCGTGACTTTAAGTTCCCAGCCTGAGTCTGCTGCTTCGCCGAACCGCCCTGAGTCCAGCGGCAAGGACGCTTCGCTTTACCAGTTCTTCGCCCCCGGAGGAGTTCTCTCGCGCAAGCATCCGGCGTATGAATTCCGACGCGGCCAGCTGCAAATGGCTCAAGCCGTCGAGCAGGCGCTGGAGGAAAAGCGCCACCTCATCGTGGAAGCGGGTACGGGCACTGGGAAGACGCTGGCGTACCTGATGCCCGTAATTCGCTCCGGGAAGCGAGTCATCATCTCGACCGGCACGAAGAATCTGCAGGAGCAATTGTTCTACAAGGACGTTCCTTTTCTGGAGCAGGCGCTGTACGGGGACACGTCCGGCCGCCTGTCGGTTTGTTACATGAAGGGGCGCAACAATTATTTGTGTCGCAAGAAGCTGTACGACCTGACGGATCAACCGGTGTTAAGCGGCTTGGAAGAGATCGAGCAATATCGCGCTATCGCTGCCTGGGAGAAGACCACTGGAACGGGCGACCGCGCCGAGTTGGCGGAACTGCCCGAGGCGAGTCTTCTCTGGCACAAACTCGACGCCCGTGCCGACGCCTGCATTGGTCAGAAGTGTAGCGAGTTTGAGCGCTGCTTCATCACCGAGATGCGGCGGAAGGCGATGGAGAGCGACATCATCATCGTCAACCA
>PMUM01000006.1 GCA_003166855.1 Acidobacteriaceae bacterium
GACTTTTTCAACACCCACGCGATGTTACAACAGCTACCATCCGTGCAAGCCATGGAGGGGCACGGTTTTCATCCGCCTCAAGGACATCAACTCCACGTGATGGAACCTGTCTGCCCGCACGAAGTAGCGAGGGAGTCCCGACGGCCTAGAGCACATTGCCGAGTCGAGCCCTTGAAGCGTACTCGATCAGATGAGGCCTGAGGTCTTTGTGCCGCGTGAGAAACGCATCCACGATCTGCTCGACCTGCTCAGGGTGGTGGGCGTGCCAATGGCCGAGGCCGTGAAGGGCGCTGAACTGGCAAGTTTCGGAGGGCAAATCTAGGACCTCGGACATTACGCTCAAGGTTGCTTGATGAATCTCAGGCTCAATCTCAAGTTCCAGCTCGTCGGCCATCTCCTTCAAGACTGCATCATGGAGTTCGGCCCCAAGCTTCCACTTCTCCACTATGGATAGCAGCGCTTCGGCCCGCGTGGGCCCCGGCACGTGACTGCGCATATAAGAGTGCATGGGGAAAATGTCCCGCCACATGTAGGCTGCGCCATTGACTCCGATTGTCGGCGCTTTAGGGTCAAAGTGGCCGGGAGTTACGGCGAGAATGAAGTCGTGGAAGAAGCCGGACATTGCGCGGATGCAGGCGACACGGTCGAGAAGCGCCGCTTGGTGCCTGAGCAAAGCTCTGCTTGAGCAGCCCGGAGACGCTTCGCCTAGGAGAAACCACAGACCCTGCTCAACTTGGTCAAGCGAATAGGACGTCAGGACTTCCGGCTCCAGGAAAAGCCGCGTCATGTGTTGGACGATGAGTGCATCGGTGAGTTCGAGCGCCTCCCATCGGGAGCCGAAATCCTCATCCCAATACCACCCGCGCTTGCGAACGGGGTGGTTGAAGACGAACTCAAGCCACTGCTCGAAGGTCGCGCTCATCGTGCCCATTGTACCGGGGCTTAGTCAATTGACTCTATCAGGCCATAGCGCAAGTGTGCGCCGTCTGTTCGCCTCCTCTACGCGATTGCGGGCGGATTCTGAGTGTAATGGCGATGTTTCGACAGTTAAGCCGTCAAGACTGGATCGACGCGAATCAAACTGGTTTGCGGGCCGGAAGCGTTTGCACAATAGAAACGAGTTTTTGTCTACGGCACGAGCTTGTAGACAACGCCGCCGGGTGTGTAGGAGCCAGTGCCTCCTGCAAAGGTGACTCCGTAGAAGACTCCCTTTGAATCCTTGAGAAGGCCGCCATCCGGGTAACATCCATCCCCGGCTCCCCCGAAGTCGTGCAGGATTGTTTCCTCGCCACTGGGAGTGAGTTTGTAAATCGTGCCACAAGCGGCGTTGCCCCCCATAAAGGTCGTGCCATACAGATTGCCTTGCGCGTCCAGAAGAGGTACGCCCAGCGGATTTTGTCCGTCGGTTGTGCTGCTGCCAAAGCTATACAGAACGGTTTCGTTCCAATTCGCGCCCCGAAAGAGTTTGAAAACTGTGCCCGCGCCATAGGTTCCGCCGACAGAGGTTGTGCCGTAGAGATCTCCGCTGGCATCCAGAGTCAGGGTGGCGGGCCCGTTGCCATCGGTGGCGGTTGCACCGAAGTTATACAGGATCGAATACCTTCCTTTGGAATTGATCTCGAAGACCGCACCTTCTTTGTAGCGACCGCCAACTAGGGCGACGCCATAGAGGTTGCCTTGCTTGTCCATAGTTAAGCCCGTGATCGGTCCGGCACCGTCGTGCTCGTCGGGGTTGAAATAGTGCAAGATCGTTTCTGCGCCGTGCGGAGTTAGCTTGTAGATAGTGCCATAAAAGTATGCGCCGCCCTGGATGGTCGTGCCGTAGAGGTTGCCGTTCTTGTCCCTGAGCAGGGGGCCATAGGGGCCGATTCCATCGCTAGACCCCCCGGTGAAACTATGGAGAATGGTCTCGGAACCCGCAGGGCTGATTTTGTAGACGGTGCCGAGATTAGCGGAGCCACCATAAAGAGTAGTGCCGTAGAGGTTCCTCTGTGCATCGATGATGACCCCGTCCTCGGGAAAGGAGCCGTCATTGTTCGCAAACTCAAAGTTGTAGATAACGGTTTCGCCGCCATCGGGACTGACCTTGAATACGGTTCCCTCCGCCACGCCGCCTCCCTCAGTTGCGCCATAGAAGTTGCCGTTAGCATCCCTCACCAGCGTTCCAGCGGGTCCGTGGCCGTCGGTACAATTCGTAAGCGAGCAGAAGTTATAGAGGACGCTTTCGGTCTGCGCCACCATGGACTGCGGAACGAGCAGGCCCGCGAGGAAAACAACGACCATCGCAGAAAGGCTCGCGTGAGAGATTCGCAGTGAGAGAGTTTTGGTCCTTGAGAAATGCACAATCGTTCTCCCTGTCAGGCTAGTCTGGGGTGGAGGAGCTTGTTGCGCCCCTCGAACAACGAAGCTTAACCGTGGTGGCCGTTGAAGCTTTGTACTAGTCCATTGCGGGCGTGAGACGGTTACTGCCGCCACAATAGACGTTCCTCGCGGCATGATTCGATCACTTGCCAGTAGGAAGAATCGGCCAGCCATGATCGCCTGTCAAGATGACAGAACTTGCACAGTCGCACGGTTCGGAATCGGCTTGACCGCTCGATCTGCGTCGGCAGCCTCCTGATGACAGTGAAGCGAGCATCAGCAGAACGTAGACTGTTTGCTTGTACCAAAGCTGAGGTCTCGCGACCAATTCTTCCAAATTGTTGCTACCGCATTATAAAAGGGCG
>PMUM01000033.1 GCA_003166855.1 Acidobacteriaceae bacterium
CCCGCCAGAATGACCTGGGCGACTTGCGGGTCAGCGTGCGAGGGGAACAGGACAGTGGGCACCCAGGCGCTGGTGACCGGAAACTCCTCTTCCAACCACGACAGGAATGCGCCCGCGCCACCCAGCGCAAGCGCGATTGTGAGCGGGCGAATCAAAAAGCCGCCACGCAGGTTGTACATAGCGTGGCGAAGCATCAACGGTAGGCTCTTGCTCACGGCTTTATCCGTTCAAGTGTAGTGGGTCAGGCCGCGAGTGCAAAGAAAAAAGGGGAGGCCGCTGCGTCAATTGGGCCTGCGAAAATATCCCATCTCAAGAAATAGAGCAATGTTTTTTACGGAACGTTTGCGAAGTCTTAACGCCTTCTTTATGTGTTCGGCGATATGTTGTCTAAAGAGAGTGCATGCTAGGGAGCAGTGCGTGACAAATGTCGGCATCTTGCACAAGCCTGGCTGACTCTGTTCCCCCTTTCCACGCAAGCAAGTGACGCAAGAAGGCACTTTGTGTTGTTCGATACAGCACGCCCATTAAGCACTTCCGACAGAAGGAAGAGAACGCTTCGGCTCGTAGCTGGAGCCGTAGCGGGACCTTCAGCAGCGCTGCTTCTATGCTATTGTGCATTCCGATTGCACTTCAACCTTTCGACGGCAGGTTCCATCGATCTGCTAGTTGTCGTACTGACAGCGCTGAGATTCGGATTCTGGGAAGCCACCGGTTCATCCTTGGCGGGCATCGCATGCCTGGACTATTTCTTTGCTCCGCCCATTCACAGTTTTCATGTTGACGATCCTCAGAACTGGGTGGCCCTAGCGTCATTTGAATTCACTGCGCTGATTGTGAGTCGCCTTTCCGTCCAGGTGCAGGGTCACATGCGACAAGCAGTTCTACAGCGCTGCAATACCGAGAAACTCTACGAGCTCAGCCGTAGCATCCTGTCCCTCAGTCGGCAAGAGCCGCCGGGGCTTCAGATCGCCCATCTGATCAAGAAGAACATCGGAGTCGACGCCGTTGCGATTTTCGATCCCTCTTTGGCCCGATTGGATACCGCTGGAACGTGTACTAAAGAAGATGAAGATTTGGCTCGGAGTGCCTATTTTCGCAACACGAGCCATGATGATATCGAGTCGCACAAATGGCAACGTGTTCTCCGCTTAGGATCGGCTCCGATTGGCGCGATAGTGCTTTGTGGAATCGATTTGACTCCGCTCGTCGTTGACTCCATCGCCACACTCACAGCTACCGCTCTCGAGCGAGCCCGTTCGTTCGACAAGGAAACTCGTTCGGAGGCGGCGCGTCAGACGGAGCAACTTCGGACGGCTGTCCTCGACGGCCTGGCGCATGCTTTCAAGACTCCTTTGACGGTTATTCTTACCTGCACTTCCGGGCTCTTTGAAATGAAAACTCTCAACCCGGCTCAGGCAGAGTTGGTCGGGATGATCGATCAACACTCAAACCGGCTCAACGCCCTGACGACTCACCTCCTCCGAATGGCGAGGCTTGAACCGGCAGAAATACGCTTACGTCGCGAGGAGCTAGTTGTCGCTCAGCTGATCCACGAAATACTTGATGAGTGCTCTGATCAACTTTGTGGGCACTCGGTTCAGGTGCGCATGGAGAACGAAGATCTCGCGGTTTCTGGGGACCGCGAGCTCCTTGCCGTGACTATTACAGAACTCGTTGTGAACGCCGCAAAGTATTCCGATGCTGATTCTCCAATAGTCGTCTCCGCCCAAGAAAAGGATCAGCGGCTTTTGATTTCTGTTCATAACGAGGGTTCTGTAATCGAGTGTGGAGATCGTGGGCTCATTTTTGAACGCTTTTACCGGAGCTCTGCCACAAGGCATCGCGCATCGGGTAGCGGATTGGGTCTGTCAATTGCCAAGAAAACTGCGGAAGCACATCAGGGGAATATTTGGGTAACCAGTGAGAGAGAGACGGGCACTACATTTCTTCTCTCGCTGCCGGCGATCGTAAGGAGGGAACGTGAATCCATCGCAAAGTAAAGTGTTGATTGTTGATGATGAGTCCTCGATTCGTCGAGCACTTCACGCCACATTGAGCACACTCGGCTTCGATATTGAGGAAGCGTCGGGAGGGGAACAGGCGGTGTCGTTTGTGCGTACTGAACGGTATGATGCGGCGCTCCTCGACATTAATATGCCTGGAATGGGCGGCATCGAAGCTTGTCGGGCAATCCGTAGACTGTCCCCGCAGCTTCCTATCTTGATGCTGACAGTCCGCGACAACCCCGATGACAAGATTGACGCGCTGGACGCCGGAGCGGACGACTATGTAACGAAACCTTTTCACGTGGGCGAGTTGATGGCCCGCGTTCGCTCCGCAGTTCGCCGTTCCCAGGCGACTCAAGAGGATCAGGACCCGGTGATCACCATCGGTGATATCGAACTCGACTCCGAGCGTCGGCTAGTGCGAAAATCCGGCATTCTCGTTCATCTAACACCGAAGGAATTTGATCTGCTGCGCTGTCTCATGTTGCACGCCGGCAAGCCTCAGACGCACGCACGCCTGCTCACCTCTGTGTGGGGCACTGAATATGGAAATGAGTTCGAGTATCTCCGCACATTCGTGCGCCAGCTACGCAAGAAACTGGAGGATGACCCTTCGAACCCTGAATATATCCTCACGGACTCATACATTGGGTACCGATTCAAAGACGCCAAGGGCATTGGGGATTGAGAGCCAACACAGGTTATGAGTAGCGCCTTGTCGGAACCGTAACATTGTTGAACGGTCCAGTTGGCTTTGCCTGAAGACTGTATCTTGCCCACAAACCCTGCTTGCCAAAGGCTTTACTGACTACCCTCCCTGACGGCGGAAGACAAGCTCGGCGAGGCTGGACAGAAGCTTGAAGAGTTGAAGCACGCACCCGACAAACTGAACACGCGTCAAGGATAGTCTCGCCGAGGTGCTGTGCTCTTGGCACTCGAAGTCTTCAATGACGACGAAACTGCCCAGAAACCGGATCTTCCCGCGCGTCCAGAGCCTCGGAGGACTTTCGCCGTTTCTAGGGGATGTCCGTTATACGATATATCGCGGAGCGATTTCGTGACCGAGTCGTGGGTCCGCCCTAGCTTCGCGGGAATTGAACCGAGAGACAGTTCACGATTCTGGAGTCCCAAGTTCCAATGAATCCACCAGTTGCTGAGAGGCTTCAAGACACGGTTTCGCAGGCTCGTTGGAACGAGGCGGTGACTCTGCTGCAGAGTTGCGACGCGGTACAGGCGGCTGCGGCACTGGGGAGCCTGCCTTTCGAACAGCAACAATCCCTCTTCCGCCGCTTGCCGCGGGATCTCGCCGCGGCCGTCGTCGCTAAGTTTCCCTACTATCACGAATACGTCCTGCTGCACTCGCTGCCCGTGGGAGAAATGCGGCCTTTGGTTGACAACATGAACCCCGACGACCGCCTGCGCTTCTTCGACGAACTCCCGGAAGAGGCTTGGCAGCGGCTCATGGACGAACTCTCGGGTGCGGTAGCGGCCGGAACCTCGCGCCAGCATGAACCAGAAACGGCGCGCGCGCCGGAAGAGCAGCCTCCGCAGCCGGGGAGACCGATCATCGAGGCATTTCAAATCGAGAAGGGTTTTGAGCAACCGGACGGAAGGCAGATGCAGATCATCGCTCCGATGGACCTGTCCGTCGAGTCCGATACCATCTTTGCCCTTCTTGGGCCTTCTGGATCCGGGAAATCGACCTTGCTCAGAATTCTGTCGGGGTTGAGTGCACCCTCCAGTGGCACGGTACTGGTACATGGTCAACCCCTGGACTGCTGCGCTCCAAATATTGGTATTGTCTTCCAGAGTTTTGCGTTATTTCCCTGGTTAACGGTGCTGGAAAACGTTGAGGTTCCACTGGTGGCACGAGGGCTAGCGCACTCGGATCGACATCACCAAGCTTTGCAGGCGCTTGCCATGGTGGGGCTCAAAGGTTTCGAAAACGCCTATCCCAAAGAACTCTCCGGAGGCATGAAACAACGAGTCGGATTTGCGCGTGCCCTCGCAGTAAAGCCCGAAGTATTGTTCATGGACGAGCCCTTCTCAGCGTTGGACGTGCTGACTGCGGAAAACCTCCGCGGCGAGCTGATGGAGTTGTGGCTCAAGGATCAGATCCCCACAAAAAGCATCTTCCTGGTCACGCACAACATTGAAGAAGCGGTCCTGCTGGCAGATCGAATCGTGGTTCTTGGAACACATCCCGCAAAGATCCGCGCTGATTTCCGCATTTCACTGCCTCAACCGCGCGATCGGAAGTCCGCTGAGTTCCTCGTATACGTGGATTACATCTACAAAGTGATGACCCAACCTGAACTGGAATGCAGCCCGGTCACGGAGTTGCCCACGCTGCGCAAGGCTTCATTCCAGGTGCTGCCCCATGCAACCGCAGGCGGCATGGCGGGACTGCTTGAGTTCCTGAACGATCGTGGGGGCGAGGAAGACATGTATCACCTCGCCGAAGAATTGCTCATGGAAGTGGACGATCTCTTCCCTATTGTGGACGGGGCGGTCATGCTGCGCTTCGCGGATTCGACGCGAGGCGATGTGAAGATCACTCCGTCGGGAAAGGAATTTGCGGAAGCAGATATCGCGACGCGGAAACAGCTCTTTCGCACAGCCATCCTCAGTCATGTCACGCTAATTCAACAGATTCGGAACGCTCTTGAGCGGAAGTCGGATCGCAAGGTTCCCTTGGAATTTTTCCGGGACGTACTGGACGAGCACCTCTCCCACGACGACGTTCAACGCCAGATTGAAACCGCCTTAAATTGGGGGCGATATGCTGAGATTTTCACCTACGACTCGGAGACTGATCGATTGCTCCTGAACGAAGGCTCAGGCACCGCCAATTCCAGCGAAGCTGTTCCGCTTCATTGATGCCGATGCCGCCCTCCATTCATACCGCCTCTAACCGACCGGCGGGATGGGGTATCGTGCCGGCGGGCGCTACTTCTCTGGCCAAAGAGTTGCCGATCGTGTTGGGCGGAATCGGCCTGTTTTACAGCGTCATTGCATTTGCCCGCTATTGGTCTGGCCCGGTTAGCTCGCAGGCGGAAATCAGCCTCCATCCTGCGGCGCTGCCGAAATATGCGTTGTTCTCGGTTCTGCGGCTTGCCATCGCGTACATATTCAGTTTCGTCTTCACGCTGGTGTACGGATACGTAGCTGCCTACAACCGCAAGGCCGAGCGCTTCATGATTCCGCTGCTCGACACGCTGCAGTCCATCCCTGTGCTCAGTTTCCTTCCGGGAGTGATGATCTCGATGGCGGCGCTTTTTCCCAGCAGGCAATTGGGAGTTGAGCTTGGATCGGTCCTGTTGATTTTCACCGGCCAGGTGTGGAACATGACGTTCAGTTTCTATTCGTCACTGAAGAGTATCCCCACTGAAATGCGGGAAGCGGCGCTGGCGTATCGATTGAGCTGGTGGCAGCGGTTTTGGCAGTTGGAGTTGCCGCAGGCCGCGATTGGACTCATTTGGAATTCCATGATGTCCGTGGCCGGCGGCTGGTTCTTCTTGATGGCGTGCGAAATGTTTGTCCTAGGCAACCGCGATTTTCGTCTGCCCGGCCTTGGCTCCTATCTTCAGACCGCCGCCAACGCAGGAGACACGCGAGCGATCTTCTGGGGTTTGATGACCATGATCGGTGTCATCATTCTCATCGATCAACTGGTTTGGCGCCCGGTGATCGCGTGGGCAGAGAAGTTCAAGGTCGAACAGGTTGGCTCAGCCGAAATTCCTCGATCGCCGATCTTGACTATGTTGCGCAGTTCGAAACTCCTTCCGTTCGTGACGCGCTCCCTTGTTTTACCCCTTCGCGAAAGGTTGGATTTGCACTTCGCCAAGGAGCACGAGACACGGTCACTAACCAGAGGCAAGAACCGGGTACCGCACTGGGCTCTCCGCGCGGTGGCAGTTTTTGCGCTGACGGCGATTGCGTACGCAGTGGCGAAGGTGTTCTCAATCATGGCAACGATGTCGTCAGCCGAATTACGCCATATTCTTTGGGGCGCGGGAGCAACATTCTTGCGGGTAGAAGCTGTTCTGCTACTCGCTGCTCTGTGGACTGTTCCCGCCGGAGTAGCAATTGGGTTGCGGCCTAAGCTGTCTGCCATCGCGCAGCCGATTGCGCAGATTGCTGCATCCGTACCGGCGACGGCGCTGTTCCCGATTATTCTTCTCGTGCTGATTCGCGCCGGTGGTGGTCTCGGAATCGGCTCGATTGTCTTGCTGCTCCTGGGCACGCAGTGGTACATGTTGTTCAACGTGATTGCTGGTGCGACGGCGATACCGGCGGATTTGAAGGAAGTCTGCAATACGTACCAACTGAGCACGACCCAGCGCTGGCGAAGACTATTCCTGCCTGCAATATTTCCTTACTTGATCACAGGTTTCGTCACTGCCTCGGGCGGGGCATGGAATGCGAGCATCGTGGCGGAATACTTCCACTTCCGCGCCCAAACCATCTCGACTACAGGTCTGGGCGCAATCATTAGCCAAGCGACCGACAGCGGAAATTTTCGCCTGCTCCTGGCCGCCACCGTGGCAATGGCGGTCATGGTAGTTACGATTAACCGCCTCGTCTGGAGACCGCTTTACGCCCTCGCATCAACCCGTTTCAAACTGGAAGGCTAAGTTCCAGCAGGATTTTCTCTCCCAGTTCACGCCAGTCTTCTATGCATAAAAGCTTCAACTAATGGGTAAGCACCTTTACAAACAATTTATGGACCTCTTATTCGAACTTTGTGGATTTTCGTATCCAATGAACTGTCTGAGTGATTCCGGGCAATCGTTCAGGCGTTGAGATTCGAGTTCGGAGGCTGAAATGTTTGTGACCGCAGCAATCACGTTAGTCTGCACTGCAGGCGTCTCATTTTATGTGCGATTCCTGGTTGCGTTATGCAAGGAGTGCAGACCTCATCGAATCGGATACTGGGTGCGTCTCCGACTCAATACCGCCGAAGAGGAGATCGCTGGGCGGCAGGAGCGGCCAGAGCCAATGGCTCGCGCTGCCTGAGAACAGGTTGAATTCGGACTGCTCTTCTAGTCGAAGGGTCCGGAGAAAGGGATTCAATGTCGATCGAAGAAGTATCCGCAGAACAATTGGCAGAACTTTTCCACCACTATGACCAGGCCCTTCGGGCGGATCACAACCATACGACTAAGCCCGACGCTGAAGCATGGGAACAAATGCCGCACCAGGAAAGAAGTCGTTTGGTGGCTGTCGCCCGTTTGGCATTACTGGATTTGACCTCGGCGGTCGGAGAGCGAGAAAACGCAAGGCCCTATTTCGCGAAGCCGGGTGAGGCTGAATGGGGCTGCTGAGATGGGGATTTGCGGCAAGTGGAACCACGAGATGAGAAATTCAAATGAATAGGAAATGGAGTCTGCGGCAACTGTTTGCCAAGACGTGTGATAAAGCACCGGAGCAAGACACGGCGAAGGGAAGGACTTCCTTGGCGGGGAGGATCCGATTCGGCGACTTCAAGATCAACCTGGACGAGCGGAGCGTGACTTTGCGCGATCGGGACTTGCGGCTGACCTCAGAAGAATTCGATGTCCTCGTGTTCCTGGCTAGCCACCCGCGAAGCCTAGTTACACCGCAAACCATGTTGGAGACAAGTTCGACTGCAAATCAGCTTGGACAAACCAAGTTCTTAACAACTTTAATTTCCCTCCGCAAGAAGCTTGACGCTGCAGGACATGGGAAGCACTACCTTCATACTGAACCTTGGGTCATATATCGCTTCGATCCAACTGCATCGTCCGCATAACCAATACAGAGACTGCCAGGTAGCGCGCATGCCTCCGAAATATAGATGTCCCCTCACGCGACCGATCTCGCGGGTTGCACACGTCTCCATTTTGAATCGTGAAAGCAGTTTATCCCCCTTTACGAAGATTTTATGGACCCCTCATGCCTGCCTCACCCAGCTCCAAATAGAGTCGTTAAAGCGAGAGGTTCGTCCCAGCGCAAGCTAATAACGAACGGACCTCTAGCGGAGGAGAAAGATGCGTGGGAAGTTCGCAGGTGCTGCAATCGCAGTTGTATTGATGGTTTGCTCGGCCGTAGGCCAGTCAACGTTCGGCAGTATTGTCGGCGTGGTGCATGACACAACGCAGGCTGTCGTGCCTGGCGCGTCAGTCAAGATACGGAGTCTGGAAGACAACAGCAGTCGGTCAACCACATCGGACCAGAACGGATCATTTGAGTTTGTGAACCTCAAGCCCGGCAACTATGCCCTTTCCGCTCAGGCCGAAGGTTTTGCCGACTTCCAAGTTCCATCCGCGGAACTAACTGCCCGGCAGACGCTACGAATCGACGTTACCCTTGGGGTCAAGACTCAATCCACGATGGTGGAAGTTAGCGACACGGCAGTTATGATTAATACCGAGAACGCAGTTCTCAGCGATTCGAAGGAAACCGCCCAAATCGGCCAGTTACCGTTGAACTTCCGCGCGGTCACGACCAGTCCCTTGGCGGCCTTGGCGACCTCGGCGAACGTGCAACAGGACAGCCAGGGAAATATTGCCTTGGGCGCCGCAACCGCAAACATGGTGGGCTACTCCGTGGACGGCATCTCGACCGCGAACGTCTGGACGAGTAGCGCCGGCTCGAATCCTTATCCTTCTTCCGAGGGGATCGCGGAGCTCAAGGTTACATCCTTCAACAACAGTGCTGAATTTTCACAGGTAGGCGATGTGACCTTTACTACCAAGGGCGGAACGAACAACTTCCATGGAAGCCTGTTCGAGTACCTTCAGAACGACGCACTCGATGCTAACGTCTTGAACTTCACGCAGAAAGCGCCGAAGCGGTTTAATACATTCGGGGGAAGTGTAGGCGGCCCGCTATCGATTCCGAAGCTCTACAACGGAAAAGACAGGACATTCTTCTTCTTCGACTATGAGGGCAACCGGAAAAGGACGTCGCAACCAGAGCAATACCTTGTTCCTACGCTCAATGAACGAAACGGGAATCTTACCGATCTCGGCGGCCCAGTCATTCCCTCAAGCAGCATCGATGCAACAGCGACAACCCTGCTAAACAGCTACTATCCGTTGCCGAATGTTAATTGTGTGACGCAGCTTACCCCGAACTGCAGCTTCAACTATGAAGCCCTGCAGCCAATTCCTTCCGATACGAACGGGTTCGACGGAAGGATTGATCAGATTATCAACACGAAACAGCAAGTGTATGCGCGATTCAACTGGAAGAATGTGATGTCCAACGTGGTGAATCCCCTTCTGCCGAACGATGTGGACACTGAGCACGACAGAAGCTTCTTGATTTCCCACAATTACTCGATCCGTCCCAACCTGCTCAACGAATTCCGCTATGGGTTTACGCGCACTCTATTGGCGCCCAATTTTCCCATCGAAGGTGCGGCGGCGATCGCGCAATTGGGATTGCAGAATGTGGATCTTTCAACCCATCCAACCGACGGCGGCTTTCCCAGCATCAATTTCTCCGCCGGTACCGGCTTTCAACCCATTGGCCGGGATATCGTCGGACCCACACTCTCCAGCACGAAGCAAATTACCGATAACGTTACCTATATCAAAGGCAAGCACACGTTTCGGGCGGGCGCGGATATTCGCTGGGTGCGGTTTGAAGTTCCTGAGATCGAGACGCCATCCGATGATTACGGCTTGTTCACGTTCACGGGCGCATTCACGGGCAATGCCTTTGGCGACCTTTTAGAGGGTCTCCCGAATACTACATACTTTGCAGTGACGGGTCCGACAGACAACGCGGGCGGTCCCCAACTGGGCGTCTATGCACAGGATGAATGGCACGTCAATAACCGGCTCACGGTGAACGCCGGCCTTCGCTGGGAGTTTCTCCCTCCCTTCGTGGACAAGCGTGGAATTCAGGCGAACTTCGATCCGCGGACCAATGCGATCCTCATCAACAGCATCCTGGCGAATGGACTTGGAACAGCGCCCGCATTTCTCCAGTCGTTTAATGCCTGCACGTTGCCAAATCGTGACATGGCGCTGCCTTGCACGAATGTGGTGCTGAACAGCCAGGAGGGTCTGCCAGCGGGCCTGCGGCAGAATTACATGCGCAATTTCGATCCCCGCGTCGGTGTGGCCTATCGTCCGTTCGGGGACAACAAAACCGTGATCCGCGCAGGCTTTGGCATTTTTACGGTGACTAGCCTGGGACAGCTGCAGAATAACAACGAAAGCAATCCGCAAGCAGCGGTCCACACATATCAGAATTCAATTGGGTCGAATGGTGTGCCATTGATTCAGTTCCCTCAGACGATGGCTGCCAGCCAGTTCGGTCAGTTGGGCGGCGGGACGCTTGAGCAGGCCACCGATCCCCATTACCGCGATTCGCAATCGGCCCAGTGGAATGTCACGGTCGAACGGGAACTTACTTCCAACACGGCGCTGCGAGTGAGCTACGTGGGAATGAACTCCTATCGGATGAATGTAACCGTGAATCTGAATCAGATTGCCCCCAGCGCGCTTCCCTATGTTCCGAGTCCGTTTGTCGACCCACGAGCACCGTTCCAGAATTGGGGAGTGATCTACTCCACCGAGAACCTCGGCGGCCAGAACTATCAGGGGATGGAGGTAGAAGCCACTCACCGGATGTCCCGTGGTCTGAATTTCGCGGCCAATTACACATGGGCGCATAACATCAGTGATGCCCAAGGCGATGCCCCGATCGGTTTTGGCGGCGAAACCGCTTATGGACTCGCGGTCATGAACCGCTTCAATGTCAGTCAGGATCGCGGCAATGTCGCCGGAACGCGTCGTCAGCGCTTTCTGTTCACTGGGAACTATGAGCTGCCTTTCGGTCAAGGCCGGCGCTGGGCGAGTTCGTCACATCTCGTGAACGGAGCGCTTGGCGGGTGGAACCTGAATACGATAACGCTGTTGGAAACAGGTCCGTACCTGACCCCGACGATCAGCCCCCAGTTTGACCAGACCAATACCGACCCTGAGTTAGATGGGGCGATCGTTCGGCCGGACATTGTGGCTAATTCGATTCCGGCTCATCGCTCAGCGAGTAACTATTTCAACCTCAACGCATTCGCGCCTACGCCCGCAGGTGCGGCGCGTATCGGAAATGCGGGCGTCGGCAGTTTGGAAGCTCCCGGAACCATCGCAGTAAGTGTCGGGCTGGCGAAGGTGATAGCGATCCGCGAGAGTATGCACTTGCGCTTCGAAGCGACGTTTACCAACGTGCTCAACCATACGAATTATGCGCCGCCGGCGACCAACGTGAGCAACCCGAGCACGTTCGGAGTGTTGCAATCTGCGCAAACTGCGGAGAATGCCGGAAATCGTACCGGACAGCTGGCACTCCGGTTGGACTTCTAATTACGGATCGAGGAAGCAGTGGATCGCCGGGTTTACTGGAGGCAATCCCAGCGCTGGAACGTGGAGATTTCCGATTACGAAACTGAGCTTTCAGCACAGGAGGCAAGCATGTTAAGACGGACGAACATCATACGGGCGATCGTAGTCATTGCAGTGCTGGTCGCTACCTGGGCGATACTAGGAACCGCGGTCGCACAAAAGGCAGCAGTTCCGAAGCCGCAGGATAAACTCGCACTCGGAGAGAACGAGATCAAGCAATTGCTTTTGCTCATCGGTACCGACAAGAACGGCAAGATCTCCAAGCAAGAGTGGATGAAGTTTGTGGAAGCGGAGTTCGACAGACTGGATAAGGACAAGAAAGGGCAGTTGGACGTCGAGGAACTAGCGCAATCGAAGTTGCGTGTAAGCCACCCCGTAAATGTGGGGAAGTAACCGCTGTGTGCTACCGTGCTCGTAGGACAACGCGGGACTGTCCACTCGTCCAATGCTCGCTCGCATTTCCACCGCTCCGCTGGCATTCATCTTGGCCGTAACGCTGCCATTACATGGCCAAGATCAGCCCCCGAGCGTTGACGCAGCGGGAACGATCGCAACGGATCGGCCAGCAGTTACGAACTCCAGCGTGGTGGTCCCGGGCGGCAGCCTGCAGGTGGAGAACGGCTTCCTTGAAACCAGCAGCCACGGGCAGAGCGTCCTAGACGGCCCGGAGAGCTTAATACGTTTTGGTATCGCCAAGAGGACCGAGTTGCGTTTCACGGTGCCGGACTATTTTCAGAACCTGAGCGCTGGCGCCGGCTCGGGATTCGGCGATTTTGCCGTCGGAATGAAAGAACAGCTTGGTCCCACGCCGGGTAAATTCGACGTATCCGCAATCCTGTTCCTCAGTTTTCCGACCGGCGCCAACGGCGTGTCCAGCGGCGGGTACGATCCGGGATTGCAAGTCCCGTGGTCGCGCGCGTTGTCCACCAACTGGACGGCGGCCGGAATGTTCTCGGTGTATTGGCCTACTCAGGGCCGCACGCGAAATGTGACCGGCGAGTCCACGTTCTTGTTAGATCGGCAATTAACAAAACCATGGGATGCGTTTGTTGAATATGCGGGTGACTTTCCTGAAGTTGGCGGTCCGAGGCACTTGCTGCATTTTGGAACAGCTCTAAAGATCACCGAACAGCAACAGATTGATTTCCATGTCGGTGTGGGTCTATCGTCGGCCGCGGTAGATCATTTTATTGGGATCGGCTATTCATTCCGCTTTCAGGCGATCCGTCGCCAGACGAGCTTTAGGTAACTTGTTTCCTTACAAACACACCGACACGGCACTAGAATGCTGCAAGCAGAGCGACAGGGGACCTGGGACGTTCGAGACCCGGTAGTTCTTTTGACGACGCTTCGGTCGGGCTGCTCCTGGGTAGATCGTGGATTTATACAGCGCAACTCAATACGTGTTGTTTGTGGCCATCGTCACCGCCCTTGTAAGGCCTCTGGGTGGGTACATGGAACGAGTCTTTTTCAGAAAGCGAACGGTACTTGATCGTTTTTGTCTTCCTTTCGAGCGGCTGATCTATCGCGTCACAGCGGTTAGTCCTGATGTGGAGATGTCCGGCAAGGAGTATGCGACGTGTTTCGTGCTCTTTGGCTTTTTCGGCACGCTCCTCTTATATGGCATTCTCAGACTGCAGCAGTTTCTGCCCTGGTTCTTTCCGCAGTACCACACGACGCCGTTGACACCAGATTTGGCTCTGAATACGGCGATCAGCTTCTCGACGACCACGACCTGGCAGGCCTACGCTGGCGAGAACACGATGAGCTACTTCAGCCAGATGGTGGGACTCTGCGCGCAGAATTTCTTGGCCGGCGCGGCAGGGTTAGCCGTGGGCGTTGCCTTCATCCGCGGTCTTGCCCGGCAACTCTCCGACACGCTGGCAACTTCTGGGTTGATCTGACGCGTGCCCTTCTCTGGATCCTGTTGCCCGGAGCATTGATCGGCGCATTGCTGCTGGTCTCGCAGGGCGTCCCGATGAACTTCCACCACTATGCCGTCGTCACTACCGTCGAAGGTACGCAGCAGGTCATACCGCAGGGTCCAGTAGCCGCGCTGGAGATCATCAAGAATCTCGGAACGAATGGCGGAGGTTTCTTTAACGCGAATGGGGCTCATCCCTATGAGAACCCAACGCCGCTTACAAACTTCCTGGAAATGTTGGCGATCGTACTCTTGCCAGCAGCCTTCACCAATACTTTTGGCAGAAGCCGACTTCGATGCCGAGTCGTGGGCCCCCGTCCTCGCCCATAACTTCAGAGTTGCGGACAATAGGGGAGTTAGGGATTGTTCAAATAGGGTTTCGTTGGAAGCTCTGCGGGAGTCGCGAAATCGGTTACGAGAGCAAAATGGCGCTCTTCTCCTGCAAGGGCCATGCGGACGTCTTCTCGACGAACTGGAACCCATACCGCTGCCAAGGAGTACCGGAGGATTCCTTGCGCACCACCCGAGCTCGTCCAACATAATGTTCGCCTCGGCTGCTCAGAATAACCTCAACAATCGCATCCTTGACCAGCGAAGACATGCAGTTGCACATAAACCCTTCTGCGCTCACGTTTTCGGTAGTAGTGATTTCCTCGAATGCTTTCTCACTAGCGTCAGTGCCCCGCAATCTGAGGGCAAATCGCATGCGGACACGCACGTGGGCGCGCTGCTCCGACCGCTTGCTCTGCAGTTCCATGGTGAGCCTGCGCCTGAGTTCATCGAGTTTGAGAGGCTTCTCAAAGTACGCAACGGCGCCAAGGTTTGCGCAATGGTCCTTATATTTCGCCTCCGTCTCTCCCGTGATAACAAGGATCGGAATCGTAGACGTGTAGCTCAGGGAGCGAAAGCTCTGGCATAGTTCGAATCCGGAGAACTTCGGCATCATGAGGTCCAAAAGAATCGCATCCGGCTTGTGTTCCAGAGCCAGCCCCAGAGCCTGTTCCGGGTCTACCGTGTCGATGACCTCGTAGCCTTCGGACAAGCAGGCTCGCAGCAGATCGCACATCGCCTTATCATCGTCCACGATCAGGATTTTGTGCACGCGCACACCTCCACTTGAAAAGCTTCCTCCCCGAAGGGACGATTAGTTTCCCTGCTCTTTATCGCGTTGCTGGTTTTCATATTCTTCGCGGGAGATTCCCATCTTCTTAATTCTGGAATACAACGTGGTCCTTTTCAGACCCAGCCGCGCCGCTGCTCCCCGTGGCCCAGCCAGCATTCCGCCGGTTTCACGCAGCACGCGAACAATATTCTCGCGTCGCACGCTTTCCAGCGAGCCGTCGTGGTGAGAGTTTTGCGCGGCCAGGCGTAATTCGCCCAGGGGAACCGTTAGAATCAGACCCTGTGAAAGGATCACCGAGCGCTCGATCATGTTTTCCAGTTCCCTCACATTTCCCGGCCACGTCCAATTCACCAACGTATTCATGGTTTCCGTGGGGATGGTTTCGATCCGCTTTTTCATACGGCGAGCGAAGTCTTGCACAAAATAGCGCACCAGCAGAGGGATGTCCCGTTTCCGCTCCCGCAGCTCTGGCATGCGAATGGGAAAGACACTTAGGCGGTAGTACAGATCACTTCGGAACTGCCGGCTGCCTATACTCTGCGGCAGATCCCGGTTCGTGGCCGCGATTAGCCGTAAATTAACGCGGATGGTATGGGTGCTGCCCAGGCGCTCGAACTCATGGTCCTCCAGCACTCGCAATAACTTCGGCTGCATTTCCAGTGGAATCTCTCCGACCTCATCCAGAAAGAGCGTTCCTTTATCGGCTAATTCCAGACGCCCGATCTTCCGGCTGACGGCGCCCGTAAATGCACCCTTCTCGTGCCCGAATAGCTCGCTTTCCAGCAGTCCTGTAGGAATCGCTGCGCAATTAAGTTTGATGAAACTGGCATTGTTGCGGGAACTCATCCGGTGGATGGCACGTGCGATCAGTTCCTTGCCCGTCCCCGTCTCTCCCAGGATCAGCACCGTGGCATCGCTGGGAGCTACGGTCCTGGCTTCATTCAGCACTTGTTTGAGCGCCGCGCTCTCACCCACGATCTCTTCGAAGTTCCGTTCAGAGCGGATTTCATCTTCCAGATAGACCTTTTCCTTCGTTAGTTTGTTTTTGAGCTCCGCAATTTCACGGTAGGCGTGGGCGTTGTCCAGCGCGACGGCTACTTGCCCCACCACCTGCTTCAAGAAGTCGAGATCCTGGCCTAGGAAGGCGTTGTGTTCCTTGCTAGCCAGATTTAAAGTGCCCAGAGTACCTTTGCGCGTGACCAACGGAATGCAGCAAAGGGATTGGATCCCCTGTTCGAGCATCTGGCTAACAAAGCTGGACCGAAGCGCCACCAGATCCTCGCGGCTGAAGATCCTGATCTCCCCTTCCAGCAAAGCCTGACCAGCGGGAGTCTCTTTGACGGGGAGCGTCGCATCCGTCTCGAGAAGTCCCTGCGTCAAAGGAGAATCGAGCGGATACAGGGATAGCGCTTGAGCGGCCTCGTCATAAACGGCCACACTGGCATAGTCGTGCCCGATCACCCTCCGCAGGAACCTGGAAATTTCTGGAAATAGCTTCTCCAAGTCCCGATTGATCATTAACGTGGCGTTGACTTCCAGCAGCACTTGCAGCCGTTCGGTCTCCTGCTGCAGAGCTTCGCGCGTGAGCGCGTTCTCCACGGCCAAGGCGACAAGTTCCGTCACTTTTCGCAGCGACCGTAGACTCTCTTCGCTATAGGCACTCACCCGGGGACTACCCAGACCTAAGGCTCCCAACCGTTTTCCCGCAGTTGTCAGAGGCAGGGCGCAGTACGAGCGTATTCCTTTGTTCCTAAGAAGATTCACTACAGAGGGGAAACGCGTTTCGGCGTTTACATCAGGCACCACCAGTGGCCGCTGGGTTTGCCAAGCGATACCGCTGGGCGAGTCAGCGACCGGAACCTCGATCGGAGGGCGGGCAAGGTCGTTGCCCTCCAGAACATGCAGTCGCATAACATTTCTACTGGGATCGTACAGCGAGAAATTGATGATTTCATCTTCAGCCACGCCACTTAGTTGCCCTGCAATTGCAACGAAGAGTTCTGGAAGGTTCCGATGGTGGACCATGAGGTCCACCATCTTGAGAAGCTTGTGATCATCAATTTCAGAACTAGAGTTGGATTGTGGAACTGAGTTAGACGACATCGCTTACAACATCCTCCTCGCACATCGGGCCGCATTCGTCGACGTGCTCCACACGATTCCGGCCATTTTGCTTCGCCGCATATAGGACACGGTCGGCTTGGTCTTACCCACCAGCAGGCGGGCCTTCAATTCCAGTTGGTCGAACGGTTGACCCAGATAGTCATCTGCTCCAGCCTGCATCGCCTCCAGCATGTCTTTCTTGTCATCCTGCTACGCCACGCGAACTTCTCTGGTGGAGCAGGATGAGACCCGTTTTTTATCCCCTCGATGCTTTCGCTTTGCCCACAACCTGCGTGACGGTGTGAATCAAAGCTACAGAATCGTTTTCGAGTAGTTTGTCCGACTTTTCCACGCAAGCTGCGGCACCCTCATTTAATAGCTCTTCCTTGTTTGGTTCTGAAAGTGCCGCGAGGACGATCACGGGAATGCTCTTTGTGATGGCATCCCGCTTCAGCGCTTTAAGTACGTCGAGGCCTGAGATTGTCGGTAACACGAGGTCCAAGACAATCAAATCAGGTAGTGTCCCACGCGCTGCACGTAGACCCGCCTCTCCGTGGTTCGCGGTGTGGATGGTGTATCCCGCTCGGGTAAGTGCTCTCTGCACTGCGACTCGCATGAATTTGCTGTCCTCGATAAGAAGTATTTCTCGATTCTTATCTAATAGAGATCTGACGGTACGAGACAAAGCGTCGAAACTAAATGGTTTTTGCAGGAATTTTGCGAAGCTTATCGCTTCGCGGTCTAACGGGCGGTCTGTGTATCCGGATACAAGAACAACGGAAAGCGCTGGCCGCAGCTCCAATGCGGATTTGGCCAGTTCCAATCCTCCCACGCCAGGCATCACGATGTCTGTGATTAGCACGTGAATCGGGCGATCATGGCTCTGGCAAATCCTCATCGCTTCTTTCGCATTGCCGGCCTCCAACACGGTGTAACCTTTGGATTCCAAGTACACTCGGCATACGTTGCGAAGGGCGGCTTCATCTTCCACCAAGAGAATGGTCTCAGTCCCTGCGGATGGCGCATGGACTAGTTGGAGGCTCTCGTCGGAATCCGCAGCAGCATCGACACGGGGAAGATAAATCTTGAAAATGCTGCCTTTGTCCGGTTCACTGTAAACCCAGATGAATCCGTTGCTCTGCTTCACAATTCCGTAGACCGTCGCCAAACCTAACCCCGTGCCTTTTCCTGCTTCTTTGGTCGTATAAAACGGTTCGAAAATATGAACTTGAGTCTCGGCGTTCATGCCGATGCCTGTATCACTGACCGCCAACAAGACGTACTGCCCTGGCGGGACCTCGACGCCTTGGTAGTAAGAGGCGTCCAGTGCCACGTTACTCGTCGCGATGGTCAGACGCCCACCTTGTGGCATGGCATCCCTTGCGTTCACCGCCAAGTTCATGATGACCTGCTCAATCT
>PMUM01000307.1 GCA_003166855.1 Acidobacteriaceae bacterium
ACCACCAGCACGTCTCAGACGGTAACGTTGACCAACACCGGCAATGCTGCATTGAGCATCAGTCTGGTCCAAGTTGCCGGAGACTATGCGCAAACCAACACCTGCGCCACCAGTTTGTCCGCTGGATCCAGCTGTGCGATCAACGTAACCTTTACTCCGACGGCATCAGGAAGTCGCAGCGGAGCAGTGACGATTAGCGACAGCGTAGCGGGCAGTCCTCAGATCGTTGGCTTAACCGGCACTGGAGTCGCTTCAGCTGCCGTGGTCGTTTTGACTCCCACTAGCTTGGTTTTCCCCAGTACGCCTTTGGGAACCACCAGCACGTCTCAGACGGCAACCTTGACCAACACCGGCAATGCGGCATTGAGCATCAGTCTGGTCCAAGTTGCCGGAGACTACGCGCAAACCAACACCTGCCCCGCCAGTCTGTCTGCAGGATCCAGCTGTGCGATCAATGTAACCTTTGCTCCGACGGCATCGGGGATTCGCGCCGGAACGGTGACGGTTAGGGACAGCGTAGCGGGCAGTCCCCAGATCGTTGGCTTAACCGGCACTGGAGTTGCCTTAGCTGCCGTGGTCGTTTTGACTCCCACTAGCTTGGTTTTCCCCAATGTGCCTTTGAGAACCAGCAGCACGTCTCAGACGGTAACGTTGACCAACACCGGCAATGCAGCACTGAATATCAGCGGTATCCAAGTCGCCGGAGATTACGCCCAAACGAATAACTGCCCCTCTACTGTCGCGGCCGGAGCGACGTGCACGATCAGTGTGGCATTCGCTCCGACGACATCTGGAATCCGCAGCGGAACCGTTACGGTTAGCGACAACGTAGCGGGCAGCCCGCAGAGTGTGGGATTAAGCGGTGCGGGATCCGATTTCAGCCTAGCCACTTCGCCTGCCAGCGCCATCGTCAAAGCCGGCGCGACGGCATCCTACACGCTGACGGTAGCTTCCATAGGTGGAACGTTTGCGAACGCCGTCAAGCTGACTTGTAGTGGGGCGCCTGCGAAAACGACTTGTGGCCTGTCGCCCAGTTCCGTGATCCCAGGCTCTGGCACGGCAACGGCGACCGTGACGATCAGCACGACGGGAACGACTGCTGGATTGGCGCCGATCCGTTCAGCTCCGCATGTGCCGGTGTTTGCCTTCTGGTTGCAATTCCAGGGACTCGGCCTCTTCGGACTGATACTGGTGGGGTCGAAGCGACGAATCAAGAAACGTGTAGCGTTGATGGCTGTGGCCCTTCTGGTTAGCGCAACGCTCTTCATGTCCGCATGCGCCGGCGGTACCGGCATCGGCTCGCAAAATCAGACTGGAACGACGCCGGGGACATATACACTCACGGTTTCTGGAACATCCGGCACTTTGCAACATTCCGTTCCCGTAACTTTGACGGTGCAATGAATGCTCGAACAGGAGTGAGCATGTGCGGTACCCGACACTAGTTGCACGCCGACATGTTCTGGGTGACGCCCTGCAGGCTGAGGATCGAGTTCGCGACCAACGGTGCGCTCCAGAACCTGTTGTGGTGCTTTCGTAGGTAATAGGCGGCGAGAATAGAGCCGGCGCTCTTGGCGGATGCCACCGCATAGGCCCGGCCTACCGTCGGGTGAGTGCCGTACAAGTAGGCGGACTGCACTTCCATGTTGCAGACGCCTGTTTTGCCGGCCAGCCAGTTCTGCCGGGCGAATAACGTGGTGTAGGAGTCGGCAAAGGTGCTGCCAGTCGAAATCACAGCGAGACTTAGGAACGTGGCATCAATGGGCTTTTTCTGCTCAAGAATCTTCGGCGTCGACCCTGTCGAGGGGGCTTCCACAATGTACGCGTCGGCCGTCATCACGGCGCTGGGAGCGTCTGGCAGTTCCTTCGCCATTGAGGTGCCGGACATGATGAATAGAGCCAGGGCCGAACAGATGATCGATTTCATGATTGCTTCTCCTCTGGTCGGCATCGACTGTGAAGTACCCGCGTCCTTTGTGCTGGCCACCGGTTTACTGAGATCCGTCATGAGGCGAGATTACGTTGGTACGTGTACCTCCGCAATCGGAAGAACGTAATAGACGTTAGTAACACAAGGTAACCAACTGTTTGTGCCATAGCGAATGCGACTCACAGAGAGGCGTGAATCTGATGTTTGGCAGAGTATTCACAGTCGGAGTTGTACAGGCTGAGACGGAGTGACTCACGAGTCTCAACTCTGGTGTGACACAAACCCAGCCGCAATTCCGATTCGTCAAGTAGAGGGTCGCGAGTGGTGGCTCTGGGGATTCGCGGTCGCGGTAACTCTGGTTCTAACCCTCGGAATCCTATCCTTGACGTTTCCTGGCTTTCATTTGCACAGGGACGACTTCTATTCCCAGACTCTTAAGGAGTGGGTGAGGGGCCTGGCGGCGCTTGTCCTGCTCTTCGACATTTACACTGTCTATCAGCATTTGCAGTTGCAGCGGATACGCCGTCGGCTCGCCGAGCGCGAACGGCTGTTCCATCTGATTACTGAAAACGCGGCCGACATGATCGCTGTGGTCGACACGCAGGGACGCCGTCTTTACAACAGTCCTGCCTACGAAAAGGTACTTGGATACACCGCAGAAGAATTAGCCGCGACCTCTTCCATGGAGCAGATCCACCCGGAAGACCGGGAGCGCGTTCTGCAGGCAGCCCAGAGGGCACATCTGACGGGTCATGGTGACCGTCTGGAATACCGCATCCGCCACAAAGACGGCACCTGGCATGTGCTTGAATCCACCGCGAGCGCGATTCCCGGCTCGCGTGGCGAGACGGAAGGACTGGTGATCGTCAACCGGGACATTACCGAACGCAAACGGGCGGAAGCGCTGCTGGAGCATCGAGCTTTCCACGATGGCCTGACCAACCTTCCTAATCGGGCTCTGTTTCTGGATCGCCTGCAACGTGCGATCGCAGTGTCGCAGCGGCACCACGATTACAAGTTTGCGGTCCTGCTGATCGATATTGATGAATTCAAGATGTTCAACGACAGCCTCGGCCACGCCGCCGGAGATGAGCTCCTCATCCAGATTGCTCGGCGCCTGACGACCTGCCTCCGCGGCGCCGACACGGTGTCACGCGGTCCGAACAGCAACCTGCCATGCCCTCCGGGTGACCACACCCTTGCCCGGCCGGGAGGCGACGAATTTGTTGTGCTGGCGGCGGAACTGCGCGACCCGAGCGATGCGATCCGCATGTCGGAGCGCATTCGGGAGCGGATCGCGATGCCTTTCGCGGTGAATGGCCGAGAGATTGTGATCAGCGCAAGCATTGGTATCGTCTTCAGCGGGAGCAGTACGGAGGCTGAGGATGTTCTGCGCGATGCCGAAATTGCCATGTATCGCGCCAAGAGCACCGGGAAAGCCCGCTGTGAGGTATTCGATTGCGCGATGCAAGCGGACGCGGTGAAACGGTTGCAACTCGAAACTGACCTACGAAAGGCGCTAGAGTGCAATGAGTTCCGGGTCTACTACCAGCCGCTCGTGTCCTTGCAGGACAATCGAATTGTTGGATTCGAAGCGCTCAGTCGCTGGCAACGCCCGCATGGCATTGTCATGCCGGGGGAGTTCATCACCGTTGCGGACGAAAGCGGCATCATTTTGCCGATGAACCGGCAATTGCTTCGCGACGCTTGTGGTCAACTTCGCCGCTGGCAGTCGCTCTTTCCATCTGATCCACCTCTTTTTATGAGCGTCAATGTCACGGCAAAGGAAGCAGCCCAGACGGACCTGGCCTCTCAGATGGGAGAGATTCTCCGGCAGTGTGGAGTTGATCCTCGCTTTCTGGATTTTGAAATCACTGAGAACATCGCCATGGGCGATCCCGAGAGGTTAGCAACCTTGTTTTCGGAATTGAAGGCCATTGGCGTTCGGCTGAGCATCGACGACTTCGGCACTGGCCACTCCTCTCTTTCTCGTCTGCAACGGTTTCCCGTGGATACGTTGAAAATCGACCGAAGCTTCATCTCCGCGATGGACGGCGACATTGAGAGCCATGAGATCGTCCGCATCATTATCCTCTTGGCGCATAACCTGGGACTGAAAGTAGTTGCCGAGGGAGTTGAGACCCAGGAGCAAATGGAAGTGCTCCGGGACCTTGGCTGCGAACTGGGTCAAGGATATTTGTGGTCGCGACCCGTCCCCGGGGACACGATCGAGGAACTGCTCGCAAGTCACCATAGCCAGGTTGGGTTCGCCAAAGGCTGCCCGTGAGGCAGTCGTTCACGGCGAATTCGCCGGCATTGCAGAACACGAAATCGACACCCGATCGTTAGAGGTACGAAATATGACCATACTTGTGATTGAAGACAGCCGACTGTTGCGCTTGGCGATTGAGAGGATTCTGATCAAGGCCGGCTACAGCGTGACTGCAGTCGGAGACGGACAAGAAGGTTTGTGCCGCGCCCGGATTGTCCGCCCCGAGATCATTTTGCTGGACATGATGCTGCCCATGATCGAAGGTACGGAAGTCCTGCGCCAGTTGAAGAAAGATCCCTGTACGAAGTCGATACCCGTAATCGTTCTTTCCGGCCTCTCGCAGCGGAACGAGAAGAAACTGGTGGCGGCGGGGGCTGCGGCATATCTTGAGAAGTCGCGGTTGAATTTGGAGAAAGATGGCAGCGGCTTAGTGGACGCGGTAAAGAACGTCAGCACTGCATATTCGGCACCAGCGAATGCGTAATCGCATGCACGGAAAGCATGTCGCGATTCGGCACGCCGACCTTTCGCATGAGTTTGGCGATGACGCGAAGGGAGTGCGCACCCACGAAGTGCCGGCGGATCGCAGCACGTTGGAAAGCTGTCCTCCGGCCGAGATCCCGACCCAACCTAAGCGTGTCACCTACGACTTCTCGAGCACTTACGCAGCCACCCAAGATCAATTAAGCCGTAGTAAACATTTATCAACGCCACTCTGAAAGGCTGTCGTCGGCGGTTCAATTCCGTCCCTGGCCACCATCGTTTCGACCGCTGCAACCTTCCTCTTGGCCTCCCGTTACGATTCGCGAAACTCGTCCTGCGGGGAGCAAACCGAGGCCGTCGGTTGGAGTCTGCAATAGGGGCAGTATCGTGGAAAGAACTGACTTTCGAATCGAACAACGAATAGGGGACGAAAATATTTGCATACTTTGTCGTGTCCATGAGCATCTTTGAAAAAGGAGGATTGCCATACATGAGCACAGTCACTGCACCACAATCAACCGCCGTTACGACCTGGAACATCGACCCCGTTCACTCCGCCGCCCAGTTCAAGGTCAAGCACATGATGATCTCGAATGTGAAGGGAGAGTTCACTACCATCACCGGCAAGCTGGAACTAAACGACGCCGACATCACCAAATCACGAGTGGAGGCTTCGATCGATGCTGCCACGATTAACACCCGGGAAGCGCAGCGCGATGCGCACCTGAAAAGCGCCGATTTCCTGGATGTCGAGAAATTTCCCGTCTTAACCTTCAAATCGACTCGCGTTTCGAAAGAGGGACGTGTGGAACTTGCCGTCGAAGGTGATCTTACGATTCACGGCGTTACGCGCAATGTGGTATTTGACGTCGAGGGGCTGAGCGCCCCCATGAAAGACCCGTGGGGCGGCACCCGAATGGGACTCGCTGCAACGACTAAGATCAATCGAAAAGATTTTGGACTAACGTGGAACGCAGCGCTCGAGACCGGTGGGATCGTCGTGGGCGAGGAAGTCACCATCACGGTGGACGTCGAGTTCATTAAAGCGTAACCCGGCGCGTGGTTTTTTCGGTCTCTTTCGAGCGATAGCCGTCCGCCTGGGGACGGCCTCGCTTTTTTGGACCGCGTAGAAACGCATTCATCTCAGCACGCTGCTTCGGCTTTGCTTGCACGTGTGCGTCGGTGCTAGACTGCGCCAATGGCTACCAAGAAGAAAACCAAGAAGAAATCTACGAAATCAAAGAAGACCGCCGCTCCGAAGAAGAAGCAGACAAAGAAGCGGGCGGTGAAACGGGCAGCCCCTCAGAAATCCGCGAAGAAGACGGCTGCTCCGAATAAAGCTGCGGCAAAGAAGATCGAGGTGAAGAAGTCGGCTCCTCGGAAGATTTCGGGTGCAGGTGCCAGGGAGACTCCGAAGGCAAGTCGAGGACGGCGCGCATCGGCAGTCTCCCCCGAGATGCTAGGCCCGGGCTCGGGCGGGCAGTCCGGAGATTTGCAGGGTTTGTCTAATGTCGAGGACGCGGATTCGGAGAGTGTTGACGAGTTGGTCGAGGAAGGAAACGCATTCGAGGCTGGAATCGTTACGGGCGTGGAAGATGCGGGAAGGCAAGGAACCAAGGAAGTGACCACGCGTGAGGTTCCGGAGGACGATGTGCCTGACGAATACCTCGATCAAGACTAGGAAGGCACGCTGATCGTCTCAATGTCTGGGAGATCGCAATCGCGGAAACCGCATTGAGATGGCGACCTGTTGATCGCAACCACGCAAAACGTATTTAACGGAAGTTCTCGACCAGCATGGCTTGCGCCTGCTCCTGGCCAGGTTGGTCGAAAGCGACCGTGTGGCCATCGGGCGTGGCTCCCAGCCAGAAGGGAACGCGATTGAGCACGGTGACGGTGGTCGTGCGCTGCCGCGCGAAATCGTAGAAGCTCAACACCGCCTGATGTCCCAGAGACGGGCCCACGAAAAGAATTCCGTCTTCCACGATTTGCCAACTGGCCCATGTTCCCGGATGTACCAGAGGCAGCGGTGCCTCTGGGCCGCCATTCACGGGAACGCGCCAAATCTCGGGCTCAGCCATCTGGGTCTTAGCGTAGTAAACAAACTTGCCATCGGGAGATTCTAGAGCGGCGTGTCCACCATGCTGCGTGACTTGCACCGGCGGGCCACCTCCCGCAGGCACCTTCCAGACCTGCCACTCTCCAGAGCGCGGCGAAGCGAAGTAAACCCACTTGCCGTCGTGCGACCAGCTCGGGCAAACACTGTGGGACGCATCCGGAGTCAAAATGAGGGGCGCGCCGCCGTGCAGGTTCATGGTCACAATCTTGCTGCCGTTCGGCGTGGTAGCGTCAAACGCGACCGAAAGGCTGTCGGGCGACCAGCGCGGCGTGCCGGCTCCTCCCACCGCGCTGAGCTGGAATCCATTGCTGCCGTCGCTGTTGCTGACCCAGATCTCCATTGTTCCCGAGCGATCCGACATGTACGCGAGTCTCTTGCCATCCGGAGAGAACTGCGGTCCCGGGCCTTGATCCGTGTCGCTCGTCGATGAGACCGTCAGGTAAGGGTGCTTATCGCCCGTGCCCGAGAGATTCATTTGCCAGATGCTGACGCTGCGCAACAGGCGTTCGTAAACCAACCGATATCCGCGGCGTGAGACCGCGGGATCCCACGCAGGCGAGCCTGCCTCTCTGATCTCCACGGCGGAGTCAGGTGCGTCCAAAGAGACTCTCCAAAGCGCCGGATGACCGTTGCGATTGGAGGAAAAGATAACCGAGCGCCCGTCGAAGGACCATTGCGGCGCACTGCCGATCCGACCGCGTTCGGAAAAAAGGCGAACCCCAACGCCGCCGCTGACTGGTGCGGTCCAGATTTCATCGGGCGCATCGATCTCACCTTTGCGCACGAACATTATTTTCTGACCGTCCGGAGAAAACGATGGGCCCCAATCCTCGACCGTCGGCGGCGGTTCGGTGATGCGGCGCACCGTCGAGTCTTGGAGCGAGAGCAAGTAAATGCCGGACTGCCCCGCGAACGCGATGAACTTGCCGTCGGGCGACCAATCAAGTTCTCCATGGCTGGGTACCACACCGCCGGTTGGAAGTTCTCGCTCAACCGTACCGCTGGAAGTTAACTTGAACGCCGCGGATGCGGCGGTCACGTTCTGTTCTGCCTTTCGTTTCTGCTCGCCTCCACCGTCGGCGGCCACTATGTGGATGGTATAGGTCTGGTGAGAGAAGCGTGAGAACGCGATCCAGCGTCCATCCGGGGACCATACCGGATAGCGGTCGTCGTCGTTGCCGGTGAGCTGCAAAAGCTGTTCGCTGCCCACCGCCGTCACGTAGATGCCCGATTCTCCCGGCTGCGAATGCTCGCGGAAGAAAGCCACGAAATTTCCGTCAGGCGAAAAAGCTGGCGTTGCGGTATCGGAAATTGCAAGCAATGGGCGGGTGTGCTCCACCATGGAGCGGGAGGGCGATCCCGCGCCGTAACTGGACGACGTTCGGAAAAGAAGCGCGGTTGCCAGGAACAAAGTGAAAAGCACACCGGCTCCGATCAGGTATTGAAGGAAGGGACTTCGGCTGGGAGTGTCCGAATTGGCGGGCCCCGCAGCCGAGAACGTGAAGTCGGTTCGAGGGGCGTAGGGAGTTTCGACCGGGAGCGGAACCGGAGGATTTGGCGACGGGGTCTCCGAAGCCACCGGCTTGGCCGCCACCCACTCGACGGTCGCAACGAAACGGTAGCCGCGGCGAGGTAAGGTTTCCACATACCGCGGATTCTCCGCCGAGTCGCTCAGCGCCTCCCGCAGCTTGTTCACGGCAGCATTGAGGCCGTGGTTAAAGTCGACGAAGGTGTCCCCGGGCCAAAGGCGCGTTCGGAGTTCTTCCCGGGTTACCAACTCTCCCGGTTTACTCAGCAGCACCACGAGAATTTCAAAAGGCTGGCCCACCAGCTTCAGTCGGGTCCCGAATTTCCACAGTTCATGAGTGTGCAGGTCCACTTCAAAAGGACCGAACCGTGCCCGATCTGAACCATAGCGAGTCATTTGTACCCAGGCGGTTTCCGATGGTACAGCATTCTACGTTTTCGCAGCCACTCTAGTTCCATGGACGCGCGACTAAGTCTTTTGTCATCAGGTCATTGCTGGATGAGGTCCAGCTTTCTGACAAATGATCCGGTTTGCACCTACGAATGACTCAGCTTGCATTGCGGTATCCGGCGCCCTGCGACACCTTTGGGCCTGAGCTCAGGGAAATCAAGGGTCAAGGTCCCGGGCCGGGAGGGATATCGTGAGAACAAAACGTTTGAATCGAACCATAGCCCGACGCCAGCTTGCATTAGGAATCGTCATAACGCTAGCCGAAATGCTGCTCGCCGGAAACGCCTTGGGTCAGACGCCGCCGAAGGAGCAATGCAGTCTCGCCGTGGTCTCGCGCCTGGTAGGGAGCGACAAGAAAATCTGTGACGATGGGCTTGTTCAACAGATGGCACGGCGAGGACATGCGTTTGAGCAGAACCAGTTGGGGATTGCCTCCATCTTGGCGATTGGTCCCGATTATGACGAACGAGAGGCTCTGCGATGGTTCAGCCAGGCGGCACAGCGAGGCTACGCTCCGGCCCAAGTGAATCTCGCTGTCATGCATGTCAACGGCTGGGGCACACCCGTCAATTATGCGGCGGCGTTGCACTGGCTCCACGCGGCGGCCGATCAGCACTTTGCGCGCGCTTACTACAACCTCGGCATTCTCTATATGGAGGGGAAAGGTGTGCACCGGGACAACGACGAAGCCTTCCGCTGGTTTCAGAAAGGCGCCGAGGCCGGCGACAGCAGCGCACAGACAAATCTCGGCTATATGTACGATCAGGGACTCGGCACCTCGCGGAGCGCTACGACCGCCGCGATCTGGTACCGCAAAGCCGCCGAGGCCGGCAATCCTCTGGGCGAGAACAATCTCGCAGACATGTATCTCCGCGGGGAAGGCGTTCCGCAGAACAACGATGCTGCATTTCTGTGGTTCCAGAAAGCCGCCGCACAGGGACATACCGGAGCCCGCATCAAGCTGGGATACATGTATACCGATGGCCGCGGAACCAAAAAAGATCCGGAAGCCGCGTATTCCTGGATTACGGCCGCGGCCATGGCCGGAGACCCGCGCGGCAACGACTTGCTTCATTCGCTGGAAGAGGTCCTGAGCCAAGAGCAGATCGGTGAGGCTCGAGAGCGCGCGAGCAAGCTGCGGCAGCAAGAACCGCAGTTCACAGCCAAGGCTCTTGTTCAGTGATCGTGACGACAGCTTTCCGCAGCCGTGTCCGCTGCGAGTATCAGACACGGTTCTACGGCAGAATCTCCGCTTCTGCCGCCGAACCGTGCGCGGAATCAGGGCTGATCCAAACCTTAACCTTGGCCGGTTCGGCAGCGAATTCGTTGCGTGCATTCCAGATCGCAAAAGCTTCCGGTTTCAAGTCAAAGGTTACCTTCTTGGTTTCGCCGGGAGCTATAGCGACGGTCTTGAATCCCTTCAGCATGCGCTCGGGTTCGGCATCGCTGGTGCCTTGAAGCTGAATGTACAGCTGAACCACTTCCTCGCCAGCGCGGGCTCCGGCATTCGTCACCTCGGCCTCGGCGGTCAGTGCCGGGGCCGCATGCTCTGCGTCGCTCAATCCTGTATTGAGAGCAGCGGCACTCAATCGTTGCGTGCTGATTGTTGTATTTCCGTATGTGAAGCTGGTGTAAGACCCGCCGTAGCCGAAAGGGAATTGCGGAGTGTTCTGTTCGTCGATATAGCGCGACAAGTACCGTTCTGTAATATCCTTCGGCGGGTGCGTGAGGTCGGTGTTCCCGGCAGGTCGCCCGGTGTTCAGATGATTGTAATAAAGCGGCTCTTGCCCCACGCTGCGCGGCCAGCTGACAACCAGCTTCCCACTGGGATTCACTTCTCCGAAAAGAGTGCGCGCCAACGCAGGTCCTCCGCTGATTCCGGGCAGCCATGCTGCAATCACGGCCGGCACATGTTCAAACGCCCAGGGCACCGTGAGCGGCCGTCCGCTGAATAGAATCAGAACCACGGGCTTACCTGTTCGGACAATAGCTTCCAGCAACTCTTGCTGCCTGCCGGGAAGCCCCAGATGCGCACGCGATGCCGCCTCCCCACTCATCTCCGGGGTCTCCCCCAGTGCCAGGATCACGACGTCTGCTTTCTGCGCTCCTGCCACCGCGGCGGCAATCTCGCCATCAGTTCCGTCGAGAATTCCGGATCCCTTGAATCGAAACACATGGCTTTCGCCGATCCGTTGCGCCAGCGCCGCCGGCAGAGAAACGCGTGGGCCCGATCCAGCGGGCGCTCCGCCCGGATAGGACGAATCATCGCCGAGCGGCCCGATGACTGCAATGTTCTGCGTTCCACTCGCCAGGGGAAGGACCTGCTTTGCACCCGGCCCGTTTTCATTCTTCAGCAACACGAACGATCGTTCAGCCGCGGTCTGCGCCAGCGCAATGCTCTCCGGATGGTAAAGCGCCTTCGCCGCTGCAGCCTCATCCACAAACGGATGCTCGAATAGTCCCAACGCCAGTTTGACGCGCAGTACGTGTCGCACAGCCTCGTCCAACTCAGCTTGCGTCGCCTGGCCCGAGCCTACGATTTGTTGCAGATTGTCGTGATAGAGGCTGCTCACCATGTCCATATCCACGCCAGCAAGGAATGCCTTGCGCGCCGCGGTGGCACCGTCCGCTGCAATGCCGTGCGGAATCAGTTCCCCCACTGCGTTCCAGTCGCTCACCACCAACCCACGAAAGCCCCACTCTTTGCGCAACACTTGCTTCAACGTGAATGGGTTCGCTGTCGACGGTACTCCGTTCAAAGAATTAAACGCGCTCATCAACGACGCGGTCCCGGCCTCAACCGCCGCATGAAACGGCGGCAGATAGAACTGGCGCAGAGTGTGTTCGGAAATCTCCGTGCTGTTGTAGTCGCGTCCACCTTCAGCCGCGCCATAGCCGACATAGTGCTTGGCGCACGACGCAATGCTGTCCGGTGCATCCAACCGCGAACCCTGATAGCCCCTCACATAAGCCGCAGCCATGGCCGATCCCAGAAAAGGATCCTCGCCGGCACCCTCGGCCATGCGCCCCCAGCGAGCATCCCGTGCGATATCGACCATCGGCGAAAAAGTCCACCGGATCCCGTCCGCTGACGCCTCCATTGCCGCCACACGCGAAGCCTTCTCCACAATCGCTGGCTCCCATGTCGAGGCCAGTCCCAGCGGAATCGGAAACTCCGTCTTGAATCCGTGAATCACGTCGAGCCCGAACAGGATGGGAATATGCAGCCGCGCCTTCTCCATCGCAATCTTCTGGTACTTGTTGATCTCGTGCGGATCGATCACATTGAACAGCGACCCAATCTGTCCGTGCGCGATCATGTCGGCATAGTCGGTTCTGCCCGTTCCCGGCCCGGTAGGTTGCCCGGCGGAGTACTGCACTAGCTGTCCAACCTTTTCTTCCAGCGTCATCTGCTGCAGAATCGATTCCACCCTGGCATCGAACTTCGGGTCTGCGACGCCGCCCATCTCGGGTGTCGACGATCGCGTCGATTGCGCCTGGGCGAACGCGCCCGCACTCATCACGACACCGATTCCGCACAACAGGAGCGCAACTGAAATCCTCTGCAGCAACCTTGATTGGAGTTTTTGGAGTGCCCAGCGAGCAACAGCGATGGATGAGTATGAGGATGACATTGGGATGGAGCCTCCGTGGGGCCCGGTTACAACTAGTTACTAAATCGGGTTAGTAGGGCGTTTCCGCAATGTATCAAAAACTCTTTTCTTCTCAATGTCAATAAGTATTCCGCGCGGCGTGCTAAACATCGTGCTTGCTACGCCGATTCGGTTTGTGCGAGACTGCGCAGCGTGACGACAAAGAAGAAGGGCAAGAGCGCTGGCAAGACCGTGCGCATGGGGCCCAAGCCGGTGAGCTTGAAAGAGCTGGCGGAACATTTGGGACTCTCCCCCGCCACCGTGTCGCTGGTCATCAATGGCTCGCCCGTCGCGGACTCCATCCCTCAGGAAACGAAAGACCGCGTTCTCGCCGCCGCCCGCAAGTACAAATACCGTCCCAGCTTTTTCGCTCGCTCCTTGCGCGCCCAGCGCAGCTTCACCGTCGGAGTCATCGTCCCTGAGGTCAGTGATGGCTACTCCGCCTCTGTGATGAGTGGCGTCGAGGACTATTTGCTGCAAGAGGGATACTTCTACTTCGTTGTCAGTCACCGACACCGCGCCGATTTGATCGATGAATATCCGCGGTTGTTCCTGGAGAGATCCGTCGATGGCCTGATTGCGGTCGACACTCCCTGGACTCTTCAACTCAAGGTCCCAGTGGTCACGGTGTCAGGGCACAACCAGGTGAAGGGCGTTACCAACATCGTTCTGGACCACGTTCGCGCCGCCGAGATTGCTCTGAAGCATCTTTTTCAGCTCGGTCATCGCGACATCGCCTTCATCAAAGGGCAGGAATTCAGCTCCGATACGGAAGTGCGCTGGGCGAACATCGAAAAGGCTGCTCGCCACCTCGGCCTGCGGATTTCGTCGGCTCTCATCTCTCAGCTCCAGGGCGACTCTCCGTCTCCGGAGCTTGGATATGAAGCCACCCGCAAGCTGCTTTCGTCGCACAAGCCGTTCACGGCCCTCTTCGCGTTCAACGATATCTCCGCAATGGGCGCCATCCGGGCCCTTCGCGAGGCCGGGTTCCGCGTGCCCGAAGACGTCTCCGTGGTGGGCTTCGACGATATCCAGAGTGCTGCCTACCAGAACCCGGCGCTGACCACTGTGCGCCAGCCGCTGCGCGAAATGGGAAGGATCGCCGCTGAGACGTTGCTCCGCCGCATTCGCGCCTCGGAATCGAATTCGCACGGGGGCGAGAGGATGGTCGAACCCAAGCTGATGATCCGCGAGACTACCTGCCGGGTCTCGAACGGCCTCGCTCCCAAGTAGCGTCGCAACAAAAAACATCTGTTGGAAGCTTCTTCCTGAAAAATAATCTCTCTGCGCGTCAGCCGTCAGGCGAAGACCCATGACATCGCGTGATCGCCTTAACAAAATCGTTAAGGTGGCCGAGCACAAATAAATCCTGCCGTCGCCGGGCGAAACCGCATCTTAAGTCTTTCCCAGAGCATTACGCTTGACTGTGGAAAATCCCCTGTGCTATAAGCGGTCGAATGTTACTAAAACGCTTTTGTAGAGTTTTAGCAAGCGGCGCCCCATCAAAATCGTAAGGTTCGTAAAGACCGGGAGGCTTCAATGAGCCGTTCCACTTCTTCTGTGTTCCGCAGCGTTTCGCTTCTTGTCTGCATCACCTTCTCCGCGGTCCTGGCCCATGCACAATATCGCGCTTCCCTCCGCGGAACGGTAAGTGATAGTCAAGGCGCGGTGATTCCTGGCGCGACCGTGACGCTCGTCGATACCGACACCAACAAGACCATAGTGTCCACTTCCGACGGCAACGGCATTTATAACTTCAACGCCCTGCCGCCGGCTCCCTACCGAATCACCGTGGAGCACGAGGGGTTCACGAAGAAAGTACTGGAGCATGTACAGATCATCCCCGAGCAACTCAATGCTCTGGACTTGCAGCTCGAGGTGGGTCAGGTTTCACAGACCGTAACGGTTTCCAGCACAACCCAAGCGATGGACACCGAGACCGCCACGGTCAGCGCCACCATTACCAGTAACCAGATCCAGCACATGCCGTCGTTCAATCGCGACGTGTTTCAACTGGCGCAACTGACGCCGGGAGTTTTCGGAGATGCTTCGCAGCAGGCTGGCGGAGGCGCCTTCAATGCGCCGGGAAACCAGGGACCGGGCGGAACTTCTGGCGGTGCGGGTGGCATTTTCGAAACCGAGAACGGCCCCCAGATCCAGAGTGGTGGCGGCCAGTATGAGACCAACAGCATCACCGTCGACGGTATCAGCACGGTGAGTGCGGTGTGGGGTGGCACGTCGATCATCACGCCCAGCGAAGATTCCGTAGGCGACATGAAAGTCGTCTCCAACAGCTACGATGCGGAGAATGGCCGCTTCAGCGGCGCGCAGATCCAGGTCACTTCCAAGAGCGGCACCAACCAATTTCACGGCAGTGCATTCTTTAAGGCGTCGCGGCCCGGACTAAATGCCTATCAGCGCTGGAACGGCGTCGGTTCCGATACTTCCGGTACGCCAGCCCTGCGTGGCCTGAACCGTGATGACAACCGATTCAACCAATACGGCGGAAGTCTCGGCGGCCCTATCTGGAAGAACAAGATATTTGGCTTCTTCAATTGGGAGACCAGCCCGCTGAAGGCCGTTACCACGGCGCAAGGCTGGTATGAAACTTCACAGTTTGATACTTCGGCCGCGACCTCAGGCAGCATCGCGGCAAAGTACCTCTCCTTTCCCGGTGCGGCCGTTGCCAGCAACGGGATGATTGCCCGTACCTGCGCCTCCATCGGGTTGGTGGAGGGGGTGAACTGCGCCACCGTTTCGGGCGGCCTGGACTTAGGCTCGCCAATAAAGACGGGCCTGGGAATGCAAGATCTGACCTACGGTGGCAACTCCAATACACCCGGCATAGGCGGCGGATTGGATGGAGTCCCTGACATAGCGTACTTCAATACGGTGAACCCCACCACCACATCACAAAGTCAATACAACGCCCGTGTCGATGCCGACGTCACCCAGAAAGACCGGCTGGGTTTCACGATTTACTGGGTTCCGGTGACTACTACGGATTACAACGGCACGGTCCGCCCGGAAAACCTATGGCATCACAGCCAGAAAAACTATGCTTATTCGCTGATCTGGAACCATACCTTCTCATCCACGTTGCTGAATCAGGCGCGTGGTAATTGGGCGGGCTGGAAGTGGAACGAGGTGACGACCAATCCGCAGGCGCCCTTTGGGCTGCCGCAGGACAATATCGATGGCCAAGGCTCCGCCAGCATCAACTTTTTTGGAGCCCCGGGACCGAGCAACCTGAACCAATGGACCTACAGCTTCAATGACGTCCTCACCAAGATACTCGGCCGTCATAGTATCAAGACGGGCATCGAGTACACCAAGCTCGCTTATTTAAATAATCCGGTCTACAATGCGCGGCCTGGCTTTAATTTCCATAACCTGTGGGATTTTGCTAATGACGCTCCCTATTTCGAGAACGGCGAGTTCAATTCTAAGACTGGCGTTCCCTTCTCGAACCGACAGGATGATCGCGTAAACCTGTGGGGCGTGTTTGTGCAGGACGACTTCAAAGTCCGTCCCAATCTGACCGTCAACCTCGGCCTGCGCTGGTCTTACTTCGGATCGCTATACAACAAGCAGAACGATCAGGACGTCCTGCAATTCGGATCGGGCGCGGATGCGCTCACCAACCTGAACATTCGTGTTGGAGGGGACCTCTACACTCCACAGAAGAATAATTTTGGTCCGGTGGTCGGCTTTGCATGGCAGCCGAATAAGTACTCGAGCAAACTGGTGATCCGCGGGGGATTTGGCCTCAGTTACAATCAAAACGAAATCGCCATTACCGCAAATGGCAGCGGGAACCCGCCCAATGCGGTCTCGCCAAGCTTCACCTGCCCCTATCCCTTCACTGCCAACCCGTCCTGTGCGGGTAATGGAATTCTCTACGAAATCGCCGGCGACGTACATTCTATTTTTGGCTATGCCCCCAATCCCAACACCATCAAGACGTTCGGCAGCAATAACCTGCCGATAGGTGGGTCGCCAATCTCCGTGACGGGTTTTCCGTCGAACCCGAAGACGATCTACACCGACCATTATTCCCTGGACATGCAGTATCAATTGCCCTTCAACACCGTGGCCACCGTGGGTTACCAGGGAAACCGGACACGCAATTTGCTGATACAAAATAATTGGCTCGCCATCGGCGCAGCCAATGGTCTGGCGATGAACCCGCAGGTCAATTTCGTGGACTACTATGAGAACGCAGGCAACGCGAATTTCAATGCGGGGATGGCCAGCCTCACGCACAACTTCTCGCACGAGTTTCAGGCATCAGCGCAATACACTTGGGCGAAAGCGTTGGACGAAAATTCGGGCCCGTATGAAGAGGATCCATACCCCTTTAATACCGCGGCTGCCTATGGACGGTCCGACTACAACGTTGCGAATGCCTTCAAGCTATTCGGGTTGTGGCAGCCTGTGTTGTTCCATGGCAGCCATAGCTGGGTTGAGAAGGTGGCGGGTGGATGGTCACTGAGCGGTATCTGGAACCTGCACTCAGGTTTCCCATGGAACCCGAACTACGGCTCCAATAATTTGTATTATCAAGGCAGCGGTTACTCTGTGCTTCGCCCCGCCGGCGTTGCCCCTGGAGCGGGCTCAAGCACCAGCAACAGCACATTCATGCGGGCCACCAACCCGAATTACGGCGGCAACGGCACCCAGTTTTTCGTGCCTCCGACTTATGTTCAAGGGGCAGCTTTCCCGGCCACCGCGCCGGCGCCTACTCCCGGAATCGAGCGCAACAGCTTGAACGGCCCGGGCTATAACGACGTCGATCTCAGCCTTAGCAAGGGCTTCGGCCTGCCCAGGATCCGAGGCTTGGGAGAGAGCGCCCGCTTTGAAATCCGCGCCGACGTTTACAACTTCTTCAACAAGAACAACATCAACACCGAGTCCATCGATACGAATCTGGGTGGCGTAGCGCCGGATGGCACGGTTGCTCATCCAAACCCGGACTTCGGCGTGGCCGGCAGGGCATTGGGCAGCAGGACGGTGCAACTGCAGGCCCGGTTCAGCTTCTAACTCAAGTGTGCTTCCCCAAGCGGGGAGCCTCCGAACCACGCTGCTGCGGAATGAACGGGCGTTCATTCCGTGGCAGTGTGTTATTTAGACTGTGCGGAATTCTCGGCGCGTCAAGCGTCAAAGACTAAGGGTAGGAAGTGATTCAATTCACGCAGCTTGCGCCTGGAACCCGGCCCTCTCCATCAGCGCTGCGCTTCTTTATTCTTCATGAACGTGTTCCAGATGAATACCGTACGCTGGTTCTCCGCCATCACCATCGTGATCCCCAGATCGGTTCCCAGCACGTCCGGGTTGTACCAGTTGGTCAGCGGGTTGAAAGCACCGATCAATCCATAGCGCCCCCACGCCTTCGGATAGCGCTCCTTAATATTGTCCGCAGAACCTTCATGCACTCCGTATCGAGGAACGGCAGGGAACCGCCGGCCGCGCATGGGACTACGCTTCCATCCAGTTTTCCCAATCGCGGCGGCCCGCCCCACGCCTGGTATCCCGCCGCTGAGTCCGACGCCGTGATGCCCCACAGGTGGTCGCTGTAGTCAGGAAACTCCTCCCGCAGCGAAAGGCAGAACATCTTATGTGCCGCCGTCGCCTTCTCCGAGTTCTCAAAGTAGTTGGCGTACGCGTCACGCTTGTGTCGGAAATCGAACCACGCCTGCGAGTACTGATGCGTGAACAGCGGATCATTCCCGGAGATGTATTCCAGCCCCTGAAATTTCACCGTGGGCCGCGTCCACGCCTTCCATGTGTCCGCAGGAACCGTATGCGTTGGCGAACCCAGCGCCAGCAGGTAGATCATCATGAGTTCGCAATAGTGCTCCCATCGAGCATCCAAGAAACCCGACTCAGGATGCCAACCCATCGAAAACGTCTTGCCCCCATTCAACATCCACGGCCAGTCCACGCGCTCGTAGA
>PMUM01000407.1 GCA_003166855.1 Acidobacteriaceae bacterium
CCAGGCCTGCGAATATTGATGCGTGAACAGCGGATCGTCGCCGCTGATGAACTTGTACCCCTCAAAGTCGAGCGTTGAACGGGTGAAGTTGTGCCAGACGTTTGCTTCGACCGGATGCGTGGGCGAACCGATGGCCAGCAGGTCGATCATCATCAGTTCGCAGTAATGGTCCCAGCGATTGGCCAGGAAACCTGAGTCGGGTTTCCAACCCATGGAAAACGCTTTGCCGCCGTTCAGCATCCAGGGCCAGTCCACGCGCTCATAGATCTTGGTTGCCAAATCCTGAATTTCCGCGTCCGCAAAATGTTGCCGCGCCGTCAAGACCCCACACAGCAGAAGGGAAGTGTCGATCGACGAGATCTCGCACTTCCACTGCCGCTCCCCGGTGTTCATATCGATAAAGTGGTTAGAAGCCATGCTCGTGCGGGAGTTTCTGCCACAGAAACCGCAGAGTTCCTCGCACGCGCTCGACGATCTCGGCTTTCTTTCCATAGCCGCGCGTCTCGCCGATGCAAAGCCCCGAAAGCCCAAAACCGGTCGCTGCGATGCTGGCAATCGTATGCGTGTCCTTGCCCTGCGCCTGCGCGCGATCCTTTACCTGGCCCGACGCGCCAGCCTCGTTCCAGAAAAACTCGAACCCGGTCCGTTCGATCTCATCCAGCAGCGCGTCGTCCGAACTGGGGTAGGGGACCGCCGCAGGCTCCGCAAATCCCCGCTGTTTTTCTGCCCATCCGACGAGAGGGAAGACTGGAACGCATGCGACTCCCAAGACCGCACCGCGCAGCAGGTCCCGCCGGGTAAACTGTGCCTTCGTCCTCATGAATCCCTCACCCTTCCGTTTCTTTCGTATGAGATGATGACCGTTCGCCTTTTGCTGCACATACTTGGTCCGGAGTCGTTCCGCAATTTTCGACCTGCCGCCCCACCGCGTACAATATCCTTTTGCACTCGAACACGTTGCCCCTGAAAGCACCGTCCGGAAAGAGGCTCGCATGACCACCACTCACCAACCTCGGCCGCAAGTCACGGCAGAAATTCCCGCCGTCCCGCTCACCACCGAGGGCTACAGCGTCCTCCATCAGATGATGCGCCTCCGCTGGCCCGCCTGGCGAGCCCTGCCCGCAGGCGAAAAATCGGCGATCGCCAAAGAAGCCTCCGAAGCTCTCGCCGCCATGGAGAAGAAATCCGCCGGCCAGTCCGCGCTGTTCTCGCTCATCGGCCACAAGGGCGACCTCATGCTGATTCACTTCCGCGAATCGTTCGCTGATCTCAACCAGGCCGAATTGCAGCTTGCCAACCTGCGCCTCACCGATTACCTCGAGCCCACTACGTCTTATCTTTCTATTATCGAACTCGGACTCTACGATTCCACCCTGAAAATCTACAAAGAACTGACTGACCAGGGAATCGAGCCCCATTCCGATCAGTGGAAGGCCGAAATCGAGTGCAAACTGAACCGCCATCGGGAGGCCATGCGCCCGCGCCTCTATCCAGAGATCCCGGGCCAGCGCTACGCCTGCTTCTACCCGATGGACCGCCGCCGCGGCGAAGACAAGAACTGGTACAAACTCCCCATCGAAGAGCGCGCCCGCCAGATGAGCGACCACGGAGTCATCGGCCGCCGCTACGCTGGAGATGTCAAACAGATCATCAGCGGCTCCATCGGCTTCGACGACTGGGAGTGGGGCGTCGACCTCTTTGCCGAAGATCCTCTGGTCTTCAAGAAGCTGATCTACGAAATGCGCTTCGACGAAGTCAGCGCTGTCTACGCCCTGTTCGGACACTTCTACGTGGGCGTGCGAGTCCCGACAGCACAGCTGGAGCAACTGCTGGCCGGACAGTTGCCGAAGTAAGAAGTGTCAGAGGTTTCAAGGTTGCCGGAGCGTTGACCTTGAAACTCTGAGACTTTGAAACCTTGAAACCTGGAGTCCCTTCATGTCCACACTAGGCCTTATCGAATACAAAGACGCCACTCCCGAAGTCCGCGCCATTTACGACGACATCATGACCACCCGCAAGACCAACTGGATTAATAATTTCTGGAAGGCCATCGCCCACGATCCCGCCACCCTGAAGCGTACTTGGGAAGACATCAAGCAGATCATGGCCCCCGGCGCGCTAGATCCGCTGACCAAAGAAATGATCTATGTGGCCGTGAGCGTGACCAACCAGTGTCACTACTGCATCGCATCCCACACCGCGTCTGCCCAAAAGAAAGGCATGACCGACGCTATGTTCAAAGAATTGATGGCGGTGGTCGGCATGGCCAACGAAACCAATAAGATGGTTACGGGATATCAGGTGGAGATCGACCCGCAATTCAAGAAGTGATTAAGAAGATGATGTGGGGACAGCCGCCATCGGCTGTCCGCCAGCACTTCGCACCTTCCCACGAAACTGTTGCGGCCGTGCCGGGTTTCTACGATCGAAACGAGTAACCCCATGATTCAAACAGCAGGAGTTTCCCGCGGCATCGAAGTCTTTCTCTTCCAACGCGCATCCCGGTCCCGCCTGGCGGCCGTCCTAAGTCTAGTTCTCGGACTTTTGATGCAAACTCCCGCTGCGACGGCAGTCTCTAACCCCTCGGCCGGAGCGAACCCGCGCCTGCCGCTCGTCGTTAATGGCGACAGCCACATCGTTGTCATGGAATACGAAGCCTGGTTCGGACCGAACGCCGTGACCTTTCAGTCGAGTGCCGCTCTGCCGCTGTTGCAGTCCCCCGACATGCAAACCGTGGGCGGCGGATATGATAGCGCTGATCCCGCCGTGATCCAGCGTCACGTAACCCAACTGGAACACCTTGGGGTCGATGCCGCGATCGGTGACCTGACCAACAATGTAAGCTGCATCTTCAACAGCGCGTGGTTCGCCGAGAAATATCTCCCGTACTGCACCCCATCTTTCCGCTCCTACAACCAAACGATCCGAGACAACACCGGCAATCTCTATCCCGCGTGGACAAAACTGGGAACTCGACTCAAGCTCATTCCACAGTTAGGCGGCTTTGACCAGGATGTCTTGTTTCAGGATCTGGACGGAAAGACTTCGTTCGAAAAAGAAATCGATTTCTTTGGATCGCTCCTGCAGAACTATCCCGAACGCCAGGTGACCTACGAGGGCAAGCCGCTCATGCTGATTTTCTTTGGCGCCGCGCAAGACCCCAACCGTTCCGACAATCCGATGTGGTTTCAAGTCAAGAAATTCTTGGAAAGCCATCCCGAACTCACAAGAAAATACACCTTTAAGATGATTGCGGGATACCTCGACAGCCAGCCGCTGCTCTGGGCCACGCAGGAAGTTCCCGCCGGCCCCATCGAACTCGCTGCGCAATATCATTTCTGGAGCTGGGTTGATCGCCTCAATCCAACCTGCACCGTTGCGCCGTTCTGTCCCTACTTTCCCTCATACAACAGGGCCGGGAACAGAGTGGAGAATTTCACCGCTTCGATTGCCACCGCCGGCCAGAACGGATGGGGCTGTCCGAATTCGAATTCACCGCCGTACTGTCCCGATGACGCGCTCCGCTTCGGAGAGAATGACTCCTATGCCACCTTCCACGCCTCCATGGTCTATGCGCGACAGCTCCATCCCATTTTTCTGATCATCCATCAGTTCAATGAATTTGTCCCGCCAGACGAGGGCTTCGACGCGAACACCACCGACGACATTGAGCCCGCAAATCTCTGGGGTGGCGGAGCCCTCAATGCCGTCAGGCACGAGATCGGGGTCTATCGTCGCAGCATCTGGGGCGAAGCAGCCCGTCCGTAGGTATAGAGCTTCGTAAGTGAAAGTCTGAGAATGTTTAGGGGGAGCCGCGCGCGGCAAGGCTGGTTGACAGCCTCAACTTAGGGGGTAGCATCACTTTCCGGATGCCTTCGTCCTGGTTGCCCTTCCATCCTTCCACTCATGCGCCTTCATATCCACACGGCGCCCGCGGAACCGCACACCCTCAGCCTCGAGCCGCAGACGTTGCTCCATCGCCGAGTCCCCCGTCAACTTGATGTGACCGCCCGCTCCCAACACGCGTTGCCAAGGTAATCCAAATCCGCGACGTAAAGTCGAGGCTACCTGCCGCGCCGCTCCCGGAAATCCTGCCGCCCGCGCGACACCGCCATAGGTCGACACTTTCCCGCGCGGAATCGCGCGCACCGTCTGCTCGATCCGCAGACGCATCGCTCCAGAATCTTCTTGTTTGATTTTTCCTGCCAGAGACCGCGAGTTCTTCCGTTTCACGATCAAATCATCCCAAGATGAACCGGGCCAAGATGAACGGGGTGCCCCACCCTTCTCGCGTATTTTGCGAGAGGGTGGGGGTTTTGACTCTTGAGAGTTGAGCTATGCAGCCTTGCGGAAAGCTTCCAGCGCCTCGTACTCCGAGTTATGCACTTCAAAAACCGTCAGCAGCTTAGTGACCTGCATCAGATCTCCGACGCGCTTTGTCAGGTTCGCCAGTTTGATCGTGCCCCCGGCGTTATGCGCCGTGGTATGCAGGGCCACCAGCGTGCCCAGTCCGCCCGAATCGATGTAGTTCACTTCGCCCAAGTTGAGCACAATGCGCTTGGCGCCGTCCGCAATGGCCTTCTTCACATCGTCCCGCAACAGGGAAGNNCTCCTCGCCGAACACAATCCGCCCATTGCATTCGATGGCCAGAATTCCGTCCACCGTTCTCTTTTTCAGCTTTAATTGCATCCCTCTCTCCTCTGCGGCCGCGTTAAGAAGTGCCGCAATCCGCACACAACCTTGACGCACCAGCCTATCGCGTGTGCCGGACCTTCGCAAGCCCAGGACCGATACTTGCGCCCGCGCGTATAATTTCGCCCATTCCTGGCTCCCGGAAAAGCAAATGACCCTCAAGAACTTCAGCTCCGCAGTTCCCGTGATCGCCACCTCCGACGTGCTCGGCACGATTCGCTATTTCGAGCAGACACTCGGTTTCAAACAGCAATGGATCTGGGGAGACCCTCCCGTCTATGCTGGCATCCGCGCCGGCGGAGCCCTGCTCTACGTAACCCACGATCCCGACCTGGCGTCCACGATCAAAGAGCGCCGCCTCTCTCCCGACATTTTTCTCTGGGTAAATGACATCGACAGCGTATACGCCCACCACCGCGCCAGCCGCGCCGACATCACCGAAGAGCTGACCACCCGCCCCTGGGGCGTCCGCCAATACGTTATAAGAGAGCCCAACGGATACCTGCTGAAAGTCGCCGAATCACAAGAACAACAAGAACAAGAAG
>PMUM01000390.1 GCA_003166855.1 Acidobacteriaceae bacterium
CGTGCGCCTTGATCGCCGTCTCGACGTGGTGTTTGAGATCCCAGTTCTCCGGGTCAGCAATATTCCCGATGCCGAGCAGGCCTTCGACCTTCACCCAGCCTTCGTCAGTCACCGTGATGTTGCGGTGCTTTTCGTCGACCACAAAGTCGCCGGTAAGTTGTGCGGGCTCGCCGGGCGCGACGTCGAGTTCTTCGCCCTTTTCCAGCTTGGGGATGATGCGGTTGACCTTGTAATACTTGTCGGTCGACTCCTCGCTGGCGCCGGAAATGATCAGCGGCGTGCGGGCTTCGTCGATCAGGATGGAATCGACTTCGTCGACGATCGCGTAATTGTGCCCGCGCTGCACACAATCCTTGATGTCGAACTTCATGTTGTCGCGCAGGTAGTCGAATCCAAACTCGTTGTTGGTGCCGTAGGTCACGTCGGATGCGTATGCGGCGCGACGCTCTTCGTCGTCCAGGTCATGCACGATCACACCGACCGTCAGGCCCAGGAACCGGTACAGCCGCCCCATCCATTCCGAGTCGCGTTTGGCGAGGTAGTCGTTGACTGTGACCACGTGTACGCCGCGCCCGCTGAGCGCGTTGAGATATACGGGAAGAGTCGCGACCAGCGTCTTACCTTCGCCGGTCTTCATTTCCGAGATCGTGCCCTGGTGCAGCACCATGCCACCGATCAACTGCACGTCGAAGTGCCGCATGTTGAGCACCCGACGTCCGGCCTCGCGGACCACCGCAAAAGTCTCTACCAGAATCTCGTCGAGGACCTCCTGGATCGCTTCGTACTCCCGCTTTTCGAACTGCTTCTGCTCGTCAACATCGGGTTCATCCTCGGACCCGGCTTCGGGAGCTGCGGCTTGAGGAGCCCGCGTGACCTGGCTCAGCCGCTCCTGAATGCGCTGCCGAAATTCATCTGTTTTAGCCCGGAGTTCGGTGTCAGTGAGCTTCTGGATCTGCGGCTCCAGCGCATTGATTGCCTGGACCTTGGGCATCAGCGCCTTGATCACACGCTCGTTCTTGGTCCCAAAAACCTTGCCTAATAGCTGATTGATCAAACTCGAATTCCTTCAGGGGCAGCACGCCCAACAGTACCTTTAAAGCCTAGCACATTCGATGCAAGCGGATGCCGCAACGACACACGCTTGGGATTACCTTCAGTATAATGGCGCAGTCAGTCGACCGGTCACGGAGCATCCCATGACTGCACGCTTTTCCGCGCTGATCCTCTTAGCTACTCTGCTGGCCCTTCCCGCAAACGCGAAGGACAAGAAGAAGCAGACCCTACCCGAATACGTTTTGAGAGCTACGACTGTCCTGGTCGTGGTGAACCCGGAGGCAGGGGAGCCTCTCGAACAGCCGATGGCCAACGCCACTGCCCGCGAGAATGTGGAGAAAGCTCTGATGGAATGGGGCCGGTTGCGTCCAGTCATGGACGGCGCGGAATCGGACCTGGTGATCGCGGTCCGGACGGGCTCCGGCAAAATGGGGCAACCCACGATCAAGGGTGGTCCAATCGACAGTCGCCCGGGCGTCGGGCAATCCACCGACAGCACCATTCGCATCGGCGGACAACAGGGTCATCCCCCTCCGCTCAGCGATCCCGGCATGGGCGAGCCGCAGAGCGGGCCACGCGTGACCAACGAGGTCGGGCCGTCGGAAGATACCTTCGAGGTATTTCGCGGCGGCGTTCAAGCTCCACTGGACTCGCCGGCAGTCTGGCGGTACATCGCCAAGGATTGTTTGCGGCCGCCCGAGGTTTCCGCCGTCGACGAGTTCCGCAAAGCAATCGCGGATGCTGAAAAGCCTCAAACACCCAAAAAGCCCTAGCCGGACGCGTTGATCTCCGCGGCGTTCGCCTTGGACGTAGTCCGAGGAATCGGCGGCGGAAGGACCCCACGCACTGCGTTCCGTAACGCATTTCGTGTATATTCGCCACGACGAATGCCCACCTTCTACGACCGCTTTGTCGATTGCGCCGAGCGCTGGCCGGACAATGTCGCGCTCGAACTGCAACGCCACGATCACATCGAAAGCTGCACCTACGCCGAACTCCACCGCATGGCAGAATCGGTGGGCCGGTGGATCACCGAAAACGGGTTCCCGCACGGATCAAGACTTGCGATATTCGCCGACAATCACCCGCGCTGGGTCGCAGCCTACCTGGGAATCATTGCCTCGGGCTGCGCCGCCGTTCCTCTCGATACCGCCCTGCACACCGACCAGGTCGCCAAGCTTCTGAAAGACAGTGGCGCGTCGGCAGTCTTCTGCGACGCCAAACATCTTCCGGTAGCACGGCCTGCGGTCACCGAACTGAACCTGGGTCTCGTCCTCATGGACCCGGACCGCATGACCAACCATTCCGTCGAGGATCACTGGCTGGGCAATCTGCCGGCGATCTTCGACGCTGGTGCGGGCACATTCAAACCTGCCCCTGCCAAGGACGACGATCTCGCTTCCCTGCTCTACACTTCCGGCACCACCGCCGACCCCAAAGGCGTGATGCTGACGCACGCCAATTTCCTGGGCGAGGTCGAGGCCGTGTTCAACTGGGTCGATCTCGGCCCCACCGACGCGCTGCTCGGCGTGCTCCCGCTCTTCCACGTGCTGGCGCAGATGGCAAACCTGCTGCTTCCGCTGGTGAAGGGATCGCGCGTTGTCTATCTGGAAACGCTCAACACCACCGAACTGATGCGCGCTCTGGGGGAGCGCAACATCACAGCGTTCGCCGTCGTGCCGCAGTTTTACTATCTGATTCATGAACGCATCTTCCAGGAGATCAAGAAGCGCGGTGCGATAACCCAGAAAATTTTCTCACTGCTGGTCGCGATCAATCGCACTCTTCGCAAGCTGGGAATCAATGCCGGACGCATCTTCTTCGGCAAAATCCACGACACCCTCGGGCCGAAGATGCGCTACTTCGCCACCGGAGGCTCGCGCTTCGATCCCGGGATTATGCGGGACTTTCACGACCTTGGCATCGACATATTACAGGCCCTGGGCCTGACGGAAACGACCGCAGCCATCTTCGTAACCTCACCCCACGACAACGTAATCGGCTCCTGCGGCAAAGCCATGAAAGGCGTGGAAGGCAAGATCGTCGATCCCCAGCCTCAGGAGGATGGCGGCCCCGCGGTTGGTGAGGTCGCGGTCCGCGGCGCTGTGGTGATGAAGGGCTACTGGAACCGTCC
>PMUM01000247.1 GCA_003166855.1 Acidobacteriaceae bacterium
TCCCTGAAACTAAGTCAGCCATCTGAAGTTCTCTCCCCCTTAGCGACGACAACCCTTAGGAGGTTGATTATGTTTGCACGCAACATCTCGTTTCATCTGAAATCGAACATGCTTTCCGACTATAACCGGACTCTTGAAAACGAAATCCTTCCATTACTGCGCAAGCAGAAGGGCTTCAAGGAAGAGATCACCCTGTCAAATCCTGGTAGCCAGGATGCGATCGCGATCAGTCTGTGGGAGAACAAAGCCAACGCCGATGCTTACAACACGACCACCTACCCGGAAGTGTTGAAAAAGCTTGCGCGAATGATCGATGGAACGCCCAAGGTTCAGACGTTTGAAGCCGTCACGTCGACCTTCCACCAAGTCCTTGCAACAGTGTAAGTGAGATCGTTCACCTTGGGGGGCGTCCCTCGTTGAGAGGGGTCGCCCCTTTTTTGCAGGATGCAGCACCCCAGCCAAGTGCACTATCGACGGCGGAGATTCCTTAAGCTGCGCTCTTTTTCTTGGCTTCCTGCGTGGAACTCGGCGTTACCAGGCTGTCGCATTGCTCGGCATGCAGTTTCGCAGCCTCAACGTCGTGATGAACTGCATGCTGACTGTGCCCGTGAGCCAGGTAAGCATGGTGTGCCGCCTTTTCGTGCTCCTCAGCCTGATTGTATTTTGCTGCCTCGTTGAAATGGTAGGCCGCTTTCTCATGATCACGGGCAGCAAGGTGGTAATGCTCCCAAGTTTTCGACACGCGGTTCTCCTTTGGAAGATTCTGGCGCAGGAAGGGGACGGAACGCATAGCAAAGCCCGAGCCTGCGCTGGCCCGCGAATCCCCGGAGGTGCACTACTTGAAATCAAACCGCAGTTCGCCGTCCGCTGAACAGGTTGATGACCAGGACCACCAACCCGATAACCAGGAGTAAGTGGATCAGAGCGCCACCGATATGCAGGCTGAAACCCAGAAGCCACAAAATCAGAAGAACAACGAAAATTGTCCAAAGCATATTAAACGCCTCCGACTCGGTGCTGTGTCTGGCGCACGAGTCGCCTCGTGCTTAATTTCGTGTTGAAATTCAGATGCACCAAGATCAACTCCGACCTTAGCAAATGCGGAACTAAAGGTCTGAGCAATTGTGCTCACGGCGGTCACACGGAGTTGAAGAAACCATGTCGTGATGAGACTTGGAGTGTCTTGTTTCCCACGCGTTCCAGCGCACACTCAGGTGCGGATGTGAAGTGGGTTTGCTGCGATCTGTTCGGCGTGTGTGGATTTCCATTGCTGGAACGGAATCAAGTCACTGGTGCTTGTCGTTCTGGGCTTGAAGTGACTTCTCGCCGTCTTTCCGGCTGCTTTGAGGAAGGGAAGATTTCTTAACGGGCTGCCGTGGTGTCTTGCTGCGCTGCCTCGAACCTTTGGCCCACTTTATGCCGGCCGAAGGCTTATCTTGTGTGGTCTCGTTGCGCGTCTCCTCGCGAACTTCAGGTCTTACCTCGAGTTTATCGGCCGTCTGGGTATCAAGCTGCCCCGTGATCGGCAGATTCTCCGCCTTCTGAAATCCGCGGATGCTCGCCCGTGTTCGGAGACCAGGCACTCCGTCGATCCTCCCGTGGTAGTGTCCCCTGTCCTGCAGGTTTTGCTGCATCTTCTTGGTATCGTTCCAATACGTGTCCGCAGGCGCTCGCGTGTTGAGATTCGCGCTGGCATCAATCGGCGTCGGTCGCGGTCCCGAGATCCACGTTGTCAGCAGGATGAACACAATCCCTGAGCACCCGATTTTGCCGGCGAAAAACATTTCTTCTCCTCGGACCTTGAAGGCATCTGGGCCCGGCCCCAGAGAGCAGGTCTGGCCGTCAGGTTTGGCGGGTAGCCTGCCCTCTTAGGACACCAATAGGTTCGCGCATTTCACGTGCTAATACTGTGCTGAATCGCTCATGTCTGAGCAGTCACACGCAAATCGGTTCAGGCGCTTTCTAGGGTGGGACTTTCCTGCGGGACTAACGATCTGGTTTATTCACTGCTCCTGTAGTTTGGAAGGCGCGGTTGCAGTGTTCAACTCCTATATTGTGAAGGGCGGAATGTCGCGGGGCGATGCCCGGTCCAGCTAGTCGCCCGCTCTGTGGGCCGATCCTGCTACTCGGTGGCTGCCGTATTCTTAGGCGGGTCGGCGCGCCAAACATACAAGTATTTGTCGTCGCTAGACGTTACTACCGGGATGTTTTTCTCGCGCGTCACGCGGTTCAAGGCAGAGCGAAGATTCTGCATCTTCTCGCCGTTCAGACCGCTCAACGGAATCTTGACTGCCTGTTGGGCTTTCAGTTTTGACAGGTCGGCCAGAATGTCCGCCACTGCTTTGCGGTGCTTCCCTTTGCGACCCTGCGGAACCTCAGACCGATTCACCGCTGCATAGTGAGTATCGTTTCCGTTTCCGTTACGTCCCATGGTCGGCCCCCTCGGGGTATATCCGTACCCCGTAAGCGTGAAATCCTACCGCAAAGAATCGTATCCTACAACTAAAAATCTATGCCAGACCTAGCGATCGTAGCAGCCTCCGCCGCGACGTACGCTAACCCTAATATCATCTATGAGATGCTGCACAGACGTTGCACTAAGACTTGCTAAGACTCCACCCGTACGGATGAAAGAGCGCTATCGTGGCCACACCGGTGGGCGCTGAAAATGCTTCGAGAGAGTAGCCAGTGCTCCAAATCGCCCTAGGACTTCGAATGAAAAGAGACGACAAACATGGCCCGGATTGCAGCGGGTAAGAGCTCGCGCAAGTTCGACCCCAACGTCTTCCTCGCGACGATCGGTGAAGGCAGAAAAATAATTACGGTCCCTAAAAATCAATCGATATTCACGCAAGGGGACCGGGCGGATGCTGTCTTCTATGTTCAAAAGGGCAAAGTGAGGCTGACCGTAGTATCCAAGGCCGGAAAGGAAGCGACGATCGGCATCTTGGGTGAGGGAGACTTTTTTGGTGAGGGTACCCTGGCAGGTCAGCTCTTGCGCATGGGGTCCGCGGCTGCTCTAACGGACTGCGAACTTCTGCGGGTGGAAAAGAAGGCGATGCTGGGTGCTCTTCACCGCGAGCACGCGTTTTCGGATCTCTTTGTAGCATATCTGCTAGCGCGGAACATCCGATACGAAGAGGACTTGGTTGACCAACTCTTCAACTCTAGCGAAAAGAGACTTGCCCGGATCTTGCTCTTGCTTGCTCATTTCGGCAAGGAGGGCATTCCCGAAACTGTTGTGCCCAAGATCAGTCAGGAAACGCTGGCCGAGATGATCGGCACGACCCGCTCGCGTGTCAGCTTCTTCATGAACCGGTTTCGGAAATTGGGATTCATTCACTACAACGGCGGGCTTAAGGTCCATAGCTCGCTACTCAATGTGGTTCTGCACGACTAAGTTGATCTCCGGTTGGCAATTTCCCGCAACAAGTAGCGACTGCCGGAGTGAACCCCACCACGCGCTCCCCCAACGAGTGAATGGCTGGGAGTGAGCACTTTTGAACAGCATTCGGCGATGGTTGATGTTGAAGATAGGAACATGTGGGAGGTGAGCCGTGCCCCTATCCGTTTATCCGGAAGTCTCAAGCGCAGTGGTTCTTTGCATTGACGACAGCCAAGATATGCTGGAATGCGAGAGGGCATTCCTCGAAAGCTTCGGTTATACCGTTCTGACTGCTCCGAGTGGCGACAAGGGATTGGAGCTTGCTTCCATGTTTTCGGTAGACGTTGTAATCGTTGACTATTTCATGCCCGAGATGAACGGGCTAGAGCTTGCCATCGAAATGAAACGCCTTAGGCCGCAGGCGCCGATCATTCTGCTATCAGGAACAACGGACGTTCCTGAACAGGCGTTGAAGTCTGTAGACGCTTTCGTGGCCAAAGACCGTTTGGCCAGCCAGTTGTTACCCGCGATCGCGTATTTGCACGGGTACGGACGGATGCCTCTGCCTTCCTATGACGCATAATTAGCGCACAACGGGCGTGAGAGTCGTTTTGTTTGCGAACTAGGCAGCCGGCGCGTCCTCGCAGAAAACTACCTTGTTTCCCGCGCGGCCTATCTGCGTTTGATCATCCAGCCGATAACGGCTCCAGCGGTGAATCCTACGGCAAATGTGGTCGCAACTGTCAGCACGGGGTGTCGCTGGATGCGCTGAGTTGTGTCGTTCAAGAATTCTTCGGCAGCATCCCCGCTCTGCTTTGCGGCACGCCTCACGACTCCGACGCCGTTCCCGATTGCGTCGGCAACTGCATTGGTTGCACGTGACGCCTGATGAGCTGAGTCGGCGATGTGTTCCGCCGTTCGTTCCACTATCGTTTGTGACATGGTATGCTCCTTGGTTTTTTGCTGGTGTGTCGATCTGCCTATCCGAAGCCCGATTCTGGCGTCGCGGACGGTCGAAGTCCGGAATCGGGTGCCTGAAAAAAGCCGGAGTCAGTGGGAATCCGGCCGGAGAGGTACGTATCTGAGTCGAGCAACTTTGCGCGGTCGTGAGGGTCCAAATGGACTGTAGCTGCCACCAACCCATGACCGCGCTTCCGCTTGCGGACTATCAACACAGTACCCGATGACACTCCGGATGACTGTGCCTTTTTATACATTTCTGTAAACAGAACTAAAGCAATACTTGTTTAAGGCGACGAGAGGCTGAGCCGGATGATTCCCACCGAAATAACCGCTGTTCATAAAGATTTTGCTGGTAGATGACGATGACGCCGTTCGCACCATGATGTGCGTGACACTTGAAAACAAAGGATTTGAAGTAGTCGCAGCGGCCAGCGTGACAGAGGCATTGAAACATGTCGCTACGGATCGATTTGATGTACTCATAACCGATCTGCACATGCCCAACCCCGGCGACGGTTTCACCGTGTGACCGCGATGCGCCACTCCCAACCGGAGGCGCTGACTCTGCTAGTCAGCGGCTACCCCGACGTGCGGAGCGCCATGGCTGCGATCCTGCTGGAAGCGGACGAAATCATGGTCAAGCCGTTCGATATTGGGAAACTTGCCGATCTTGTCCGCCAAAAGATGCTGAACCGTAGATCTGCTGCCATGGCGGAAAAGGAGAGAGTGGGCACGATCCTTCGGCGCTGCATCGCCAAGATAGTCGAAGACTGGTTGTCCGCCCTGAGCATGCCCACTGCTACCGCGAAAGACAGCGATGCTGTGTTTTCCGTCGCCGCGGTAGCCCATGGCCGGCTGCGATACAAGCAAGGCTATACTCCCGCGATGCTGGTGCACGAGTCGCGGATACTCCAGGTGACGCTATTCGGGACGTTGCAGAGCAACCTGAGCTTTCTTGATTTCAGCGTGCTCTTGCCAGATGTCATGACGATCGCGGACGAAGTGGACACGCAGTTGACGCAGTCGATGGACAGCTAAACCAGCCGATGCGACTGGTGCGGTGTCGTTCCTGCTCACTCGCATTCCTGAACTCTCTGCGCCAACGGCTGGTCAGGTTAATTGAGGTTTTTTGCTACGCGTTAGCGATTATCCGCTACAACAATCTGTTTATTAAGGATGCCGGCGGCCTCGGCCAGCGTGATCTCGTCTGGCACTCTGTGGAAATCGCTGTGGTTTTCGGTTTCGTACACGCCGACTGTCTTAAAGAGGAGGGCCTTGCCCTTCATGTCCACCGTCAAAATGATCATTTCCCAGTGACCCGGTGATACCTCAGCCTGCCGAACCTCAAACTTGCCGCCTTTGTCCAGGTGTCCTAAGAGTCCACCTCCGAAATTCACGTCAACCCCCAGACGTCCACTGATCGCAGCAAGTCTCCCTTGCCTGGTATCGACTATCACCCCACCTTCCATGTTGTGGAATACTCTGGCTTCAAGGGACGCTGGCTGGAAATTAGGATTGGGCTTGAAAGTTAGCGTTACAAGGTCCCCCTGACGAGCCACGTAGCTGAACAGAAATATGTCCGGCAGAATTCTGAACAAGCGCGCCCCTTGTTCTGCCTTCTTGCTGCTGGCTTGCTGCAATTTCCGTTGCTCACTGGGATGGCTCACCAGTCGCTGCAAACGCTGGTCCTCCTTCTGCTGCTGTTGAGCATCGAGTGGGTGGCCACCAATGGAGAGCAGTCGACTGAGAGAACCGTTGTTAGTCTCGAGGATTTCCTGGGCCTGCCTCCTCCCGGATTCCTCTTTTTCGAGCCGGTACATCCAGTGGTCGTGATCCTCATCCTGGGATTTCAATTCGTTCGCGACGATCTTCCGCATCAGTTCGTTCGCCGACATTCCGAGTCTCTGGGGTTCCGATTGGGGGAATGCATTCGAGAGGAGCAGAATGATCGTCAGGATTACCGTTGCAGAGGTGCAGAGAAATCCCACAGAGCCTGACAGCGTCGGTGTACGGAGCGTTTCGGATCGGCTAGGCATATTGGCATTCCCTCATGAGACGGCACTTTTGCGATCGGCTCGAAGCCAGATTCCCCAGCGGTTCAATGTCTCGCTGTATCAATCATGGAACGAACCCATCTAATAAGAATGGTCAAAATCGCGCACTCTCCTCCACTATTCGCCTTGGGGGGACGACGGGTGCATCCGCCAGGGATTCTTTAGAAGTGCTCAATTGTGAACAGTGTCAGTATGTGAGCCGCTGTAGTATCGACGAACTTTCGAGGCGGGCCGGCGATTCCTAGCTCGGAGCGACGGGTTAATGAAAAGAGTGCTGCTTGACGGACCACGTTCTGTCATAGAAAGATAAAGGGAGCAGGAGAACACATGCCTCAGAGTACGCACAATCGACTCGCGGAGTTGCACAATCTTGCGGCTCACGCCCACACGGCCGCGGCCGTCGCTCATGGCAAAGAGGACCACCTAACCGCTCACGAGCTCAGCAGGCAGGCGCACGAGCATTCCTTGAACGCATACAAGCTCGCCCAAGAGCTAGTCAAGAAGGGCGAAAAGCCGATGAGTTCTAAGGCGTAGCCTTCGGTCTATTGGTCGCAAAATCCGCCAACTGCAAGTTGCGGTCAGCCTGAGCGGCGTGGTTGCTCGACCCCAACTGCACTATGCAACGGCGCCCCTGAATGTTCGGTCGATCACGGTCTTGAATCCGGATCTGGTGCTCCGCGCCCATTGTTCAGGTGCATGCGCCCAAGCAAAGAGTGCGGCCCGCTATAGAAGAATTCAAGAGCAACGTTTGACCCTATGTACCCAAGCAGACTGTAGTTCCCCATGCGGAACGCATCCTTGGGGCCGTAGCGATCGGGATACCAGCCATAAACGGCCGTCATGGTGCCGACATACGGAGCGACAACTGCAGGGAAGGAAAAGGCGCTATGGCCATCAGTGCCATGGCGCGCGGTGAAGGAGGAGATCACGGCATGGCGAAGCCGCGGAAACACACCGTTGCACGAACAGCGGTAATACATCGCATCCTCCCGGAAGGCCCGCGAGAGGGCGTAGCGCGTCGTCGTGGTTACCGCCGCAATGCCGAAGTCGGAACCAAATCGCTTGCCGTAGCCCGCAGCACCTTGCTTCCACTCTGGTGGAGTTTTGTCCGCCTGATTAATGCCCCCCGCGAGCGCGGAGAACATGATCGGATACGGTCCAAACGCATCGAAGAAATAGTTGCGCAGCCTCGTTTTCTCCGTCGGACGGCTATAGGTCAGGTCCGGGAGGACTGGGCTTACGCTGGCTGCAGTGCCGGAAGAGTCTTCCGAATCGGCGAACGCTTGCGCTCTCACCATCGCGGGTAGGGACGCGAAGGCCAGCATTGCCGACAGCAACAGCGTAAGTTTTCGCACATTCATTTCGATCTCTTCCCTGTAAACCTGAAACCCTCCCAGCAGCGGCCAGTGTTCTTCACGCAGTCAGTGGACAAGCCCCATGGTCACACTGACACGCAATCTCGACTTCGCTGGATCCTGCTTCCTTACACGTTTTACCGCAATATTTGTCGCCAGGTTGCGCCAGGCACTTACATGGAAGGTGTGCGCACTTCGACTGCTCATTTATGGTCATCATTGTTCTCCTTTTTGAAATTCGATCCTAGATTCCTGTGGTCGCCGCGCTGTCGTTAACCCTCTTTGTCACTGGGCGCACGGTATCGCCCCACAATATGATTTTCGCTCAATCGGTCAACTTGGTCGCCTCGAAAATCGATCTGCAAGGCCTACGAGAATTGCGATCGGAAGCCGGAGAGTACGGATCTCTGGATCGTTTCCGCTGGTGGCGCGAACTGCCACGCAGTCACCTTCATCAAAGGGATCTGACACAATCTCAAAGCGCTCACCATACATTTTTATGTGCATGCTTGGGATGAAGCCGAGATCCTTGATCTTGACGCAGCTATCGGAGCCAATTTGCACTATGTTCCGCCATTCTCTTCGAGCTGTCTCGCCAGCTCTCCGTTATTCCCCAACGGCTTTTTCGGCACGGCCGATCCATTTTTGTACTTTGCCAGCTTTCTTCTCTGTTTTCCCCGCAACCTCCAAGTCGGGGTCGTTCGTCACCTTTCCGACCTCCTCTTTGATCTGCCCTTTTACTTCGTGAAGCTTGCCCTCGGTCCGATCTTGCGTACTTGGTTTCATCATTTTCCCCTTGTTTCGTTTCAATCGCTACGCGACTTCTTTCCTCTCGACAACCGTTGGAACCTGCACTAACTCCTCGAAGAGGGAGCGGTAGTGAATCATCGCTGTCCGGAGATCTTCGGTGCTTGCCGCGTCTTTTCCAACTCGCAACGCAATCTGATGCGCCAGGCGATAGTTCTCCACTACCCGAGGATGGTCGACCGAAATGTCGGCGGCACGTTGATCGAAATCGGCCACGGGGTAGCCGCGAACCTTCATTACGGAAGACACCAGATCATCGGCTTCCGAAACGGCCCCCTTCGGAGAATCGACAAAGCGGGACTGAATGGCCTGCCACTGTTTCGAATAGCGTTCGTGTTCCATCAAATCCAGATCGCGAATGTTGAGCTTTTCAATCCGCTTCTCGCGGTCCGCTAATTTCGCTTCTGCCTTTGATCCATGCGCCAACACGGCACGGTCATATTCGGGTCCAAACTTCTGCCGCAGGCCCGCCGTCGTGCCCCTCCGTTTTCGTACGTAAAGCCATGCGCCCACTCCGACGATCGCGACTACAGCGACTGCAACAGCAATGATCCTCGGATCCATCAGATTGAAGTTCATCGAAACCTCCTCGAAACCAATTATTTGTTCACGACATTTGCCAATCGTGGAAAAACCTTGTGGAGTCGTCAGTATCGGACTTTCGACTGCGGAATACTGATCACAATTGACCGTCTCGCGAACGCTGCGTGGCCGAGCGGAAAAGCCCTCAGGAGATGAAGAGAGTAAAGCCATCAAATTGCCGCGGTAGCGCACTTCCTTACTAAAGTGAGCGATTCTGCACAGCAACGGCAGAGTGAATGAGCGAGTCTTAGGCTTCTCGCGGATTCAATGTCGATCCGCTCAAAGGAAGATTATGAAGGCGATAAAGTTGCTTCTCGCATTGCTGACGCTGCTCGCAGTCGGAAGCATGTTGGGCTGTTCGAGGGTTTCCGCATCGCCTGATGTTTCGGACGGTATCCGCAAGTCGCTCGATCAAGCCGGACTCAAAGACGTGTCTGTCAGTCAAGATCGTGACAAGGGCATCGTGA
>PMUM01000044.1 GCA_003166855.1 Acidobacteriaceae bacterium
CAGACGCAACACGGGAAGCCCCAGCGGTGATCGCGGTAAGGATCAACTGGCAACTCGCGAGAGACAGGCCGGGCCGTGTGGGGTGGCGGAGAGGTCCGTAGTACCGATGAAGCCGGGTAATGCCGGTGGAGGGAAGGGGCCTCAGTTAAAGACGGACGCAGCACGCGACGAAGGACATGGGGATTGACGACGAGTCTAGCCACCCTAGGTTGTGAGTTGCACGGGAACAAACAGGTTCTCAATGCTGGCGCGGGTGGATTGATGTTCACCGTGGACGGCAAGCAAGTCGCGGTTTCTCCGGCGATCCTCGCGCACTCACATAAACAGCAATCGTGCGCTCTGACCCGCTGCACTGCCACGTGGGCGATCCAGCCGAAGACGCCAGCGGAAGCGACTGACATGGTTACGTTCGTCAAGGTCGTGTCCGATGGGCACGAAGTCTATGCCACTTTGTTCCCTGGGGACAGCGGCGGTGGTCAGCGATTCACTGCCAAGCTCACAGACGAACAACTGCTGGGGTTCCACGACGTACAGCAGTATTACCAGTCGCTGGTGTTGACGAAGAAGATCGCGCAGACCGCAACTCAGTAGGCAGCGGTAGTTCGCTAAAGGCTCTTGCGCGTGTCTTCGTGCCGCGCTACGCTTCCGCCCTTGCAAGTTTGATTGGTCCCGATGTTCTCCGATGGAGGATCTGAGATATCGGGACCTTTTAATTTCAGGCGCGCCTTCCCTCCGCCGAGCAACATCCACTACTCGATCACACTCCGCATCCCCGGCGTCACGATGGTCACCCAGCTAGAGTCCGGCAGACGTAGTTCGTCGGGCCTACAGCAAAGCGGGAATGAGCAAAATCTTTCACCATTGACACCCAACAGAAATGTGATAAGAGTTAGGCCCCCATATCGCCAGCGAGGTATTCCCGTGCAATTCAAGCTGCATTGCAGACTTTGTTCTTGGGCCCTTCTATTTTGTGTTGCCGCCGCGATTGGCGTGACGGCGCAGACCTACACTGTGATTGCGACTCTGCCCGGCGGTAACGCCTACCCAACGGGCAACCTGATCCAGGGCGTAAATGGAAACCTCTACGGAACGAGCTATGGCAACGCTGCCAGCAACGAATATGGCACTGTCTTCGAAGTAAGCACCAGCGGCACGGTGAGCACCCTTTACACGTTCTGTTCCAAAGCGAGTTGCGCCGACGGCAGCTTTCCCGCTGCGGGGCTCATTTTGGCCAATGATCAGAATTTCTACGGAACGACTACATCCGGTGGCGCATACGGCGAAGGCACGGTTTTCAAGCTCACGCCTTCGGGAACTCTTACCACTCTTTACAGCTTTTGTCAGGACCAAACACCCTGCGCAGATGGCGCAAATCCTTACGGCGGTCTGGTGCAAGGAACCAGCGGCCTTCTTTACGGCACCACCGCCCTTGGCGGAGAGCATGCACTTGGCTCGGTGTTCAGCATCGGGACAAACGGGGAGATGTTCACAACTCTTTACAGTTTTTGCGATGGACGCTGCAGTATCTTTGGGCTTAACGATGGGTCAGCGCCGGAGAGCGCGCTAGTCCAAGACTCGAACGGCAATTTCTACGGAACCACTTCCTTCGGAACCATATTCGAAATCACTCCGCAAGGTACTCTCACAACCCTCTACGAGTTTTGCTCGCTGCCGTCGTGCGAGGACGGCAATGCCCCGTGGGGAAACCCGGCGCTATCGTCTGACGGCATTCTCTACGGCGCAGCCACCAAGGGCGGGGTTGTCGGCGGAGGCGTCGTATGGTCTTTGCAGATTTCGACCAACATTTTCATCGATTTCAACGATTTTGGAGGTAGCGGCGGAGCAGAGCCGAATGGCGTAGTGGTGGGCTCGAACGGGAATGTCTATGGAACTTCGTTGGGAGCAATCGGAAGGAGCGGCGTCGTTTATCCTGCGACGATTTATGAAATCTCCCCAACCGCATTCACCGTGCTGTACACGTTCTGTCAGACCAATGGATGCCCCGATGGAGGGCCTCCCCTCGGCGAGTTGGTGGAAGCAACCAACGGTGTTTTCTATGGTGCCTCGACAGGAACAGTTTTCAGTCTGTCGGATGGGCTCGCGCCCTTTGTGATGAGTGTCCCCTCCTTCGGTAAACCGGGGAACAAAGTCAGGATTCTGGGAACGAATCTCAAAGGAAGTACGACGGTGAGTTTCAACGGCAAGGCCGCGACGTTCTCAGTGAATTCAAGTTCGGAAATTACTGCAGAAGTGCCGACAGGGGCGAAGACCGGCCAGATTCAAGTCCAAACTCCCGGCGGCAAGCTAAAGAGCAACGTGGTCTTCACGATCCTCTGAAGGCCGCGTGGTATCGTCACTCCAATCACCCGTGTCCCGATCCTGCCCGTCTGCTTCTCCATCTCGTCCAGGTCGTTCTCGTTCTCCTGGATCGCGCGGGTCAGTGGACTTTGTTTCCCTGCCGATATTGCTCCTCGGTCATGGGAACATCGTTCACAACCAGGAACTCGCGGGCGCAGCGTGCGCAGGTTAATCGGCCCATCTTGATTGAATCGAAGAGATCAGCCTTGGGATCGTTCGCATCCTTACCGCAGTGAGGGCAGTGGTACGTCATTTGCGTTTCACGATGTATTCGCGGCTTCCGCCAATCTGGCGGCGAGGTTACAAGCCTACTGCTCGATCACGCTCCGCATCCCCCGCAGCACAATGAAGACCCAGTCAGAGTCCGGCTGGTAAGAGAACTCGGCCCCTAGTTGCAGGACATCATGTTCTGGGTTACGCCCTGCAAGCTGAGGATTGAGTTCACGACCAGGGGTGCGCTCCAGAACTTGTTGTGGTGCTTGCGCAGGTAGTACGCAGCCAGGATAGAACCGGCGCTCTTGGCGGACGCAACTGCGTAGGCTCTGGCAACCGTTGGATGGGTGCCGTACAGGTAGGCGGACTGGACTTCCATGTTGCAGACGCCCTGTTTGTTGGCCAGCCAGTTCTGCCGGGCGAATAGCGTGGTGTAGGAGTCAGCAAAGGTGCTGCCGGTCGAAATGACGGC
>PMUM01000432.1 GCA_003166855.1 Acidobacteriaceae bacterium
GTCGGAATCTGGGTGAAGAATTCGGGGACTTCTTTGTTGAGGAAGCGGTGGTCCATGGCGTCGAGGACTTCGCGGTGCATGATTTCTTTGAGTTGCTTGAGATCGACGACGAAGCCGGAGCGGGGATCGACTTCGCCCTTTACGGTGACTTCGAGGGTGTAGTTGTGGCCGTGGCCGTTGGGGTTGTTGCATTTGCCGAAGAGGCGACGGTTCTCTTCCGGCGTGAAGTCGGGATTGTGGTAATAGTGCGAGGCGGAGAATTCGGCTTTGCGGGTTAGATAGACCATAGAAAACAGTTGCCGGTTGTCAGTTGTCAGTAAAACCAAATCGCGTTCACATCAGTAATTTGGAGCCAGTTCTGGTGGCGGTTCCAGTGCGTAGGACGGAATCGCCTGCCACTTCGGGGAGTTGATGGTTTCTTCCTCCGGACAGAAAGTCTTGTTGGGCTCAAACACGATGATCTTGTAGACGTAGCGCTTGCGCTCCTTGGGATAGTAAGCGAAGACGAAGGCGATGCCGTTTTTCTTGTCGATCCAGTAGACGAGCGGGCGGTCGCCGAGGGCTGGGACCGGGGAGCTCAACAGAGTGTAGGCGCGGAGGTCTTTGTAGTTCTCGGCCACTTTGTCGGCGTGGTCGAAGGTGGTGATGCCTTCGGCGGTGCGAAAACGGGTGGTGGCGGATTCGATCTGGAAGATCTTTCCCTTCTTGTTGAGGCGAATGTAGAGGTCGCCGTGACCGGTGGGGTTTTGCGAGTCGACCCAGTCGAGGGTGGTGCCACCCGAGCCGCCGCATTTGTTGTCCCATTCCTGGTCTTCGGATTTCTTGGGGAACAGTTCGAGGGCGCGGTCGCGGGAGTCGCCGAGTTTGAGGGGGCCGATGCGGGCGCCGGGTTCGATCAGGGTTTGGCTGGACAGAGCAGGTGCCTCTGCTTCCTGCGAGGTGGTGGCGGCAATGGGATGCACTCCGCGGATGCCGAGCGGAGTGGCGGGGCTGGATAATTCCAGCGAGAGAAGCGTCGGGATGATTAGGGCGAGAGTCAGTTTCATGAGAGTCGTCCTGCGGTAGTGGGTGCGTGATGGGGGAGTTCGGTCATGGGTTCTGTCGGATCGTAGGTTCGGCCTTTCCAGGAGACGCTGCCGTTTGCGTGGGCTCTCTTTGAGCGTAGCAATAAATAGGCGAACATGGGCATACCGAAGAGGGCTCCAAGAAACTCCGTGGCCAAATCGAAGTTGGCACGCCTAAGCCGCGCCATGGGCCAAAGGAAAGCAAAGGCGACAAAGGTGTTCCACCATGAGTGCATGGCGACAACGGCAATCGACACCGCCGCCCAAGGGAAGGCCCACAAGAGCAGAGACTTCGCGGCGAGCCAGCCTGGGTTGGGAAACAGAAGCGCGAGGTTCTTGGTCCAACCGTCGCGAAGCTGGCGGTAGTTGCGGTACATGCGGGTGCGGACCGCGTTGGCGGCATAGCGGAAGCGAATCTTTCTGCCTGCACTCTTCACGGCGCGGGCGAGGGCGACGTCCTCGAGGATGCTGGCGGCGATTGCAGCATGGCCACCAACTGCGTCGTAGGTATCGCGGCGGATGAGGATGTACTGGCCGTTGGCGGCGGCAATGGGAGAAGCGGGATCGCTGACTTTTGACGGTGAATATTGCCGCGCCAGTTCGGCGAAGACGACGGGGAGAGTCGCCATTTCCCAGAAGGTGACGGCAATCTGCTCCGGCGAATAGGAAAGTAGTTCTGCACCGTGATCCTGGGCTTCCTTCAAGGCGGCCGCCAAGGATCCTGGGAGGTGGACGGTGTCGGCGTCGGTGAACAGAAGCCAGGTGCCGCGGGCGGCATGGGCTCCGGCGGTGACGGCGTTGTTTTTGCCGGTCCAACCTGCGGGGAGGGGGCCAGCTTCGATGACTTTTACTGCGGGGAATGATGTGGCGATTTCGCGGGTGCGGTCGGTGGAGTGGTCGTCGACGACGATGATTTCGAAGGAGACGCCGGATTGGGTGGTGAGGGAGTAGAGGCAGTCGGCGAGGCAGGCTCCTTCGTTGCGCGCGGGGACGATGACGGATATTTGGGGCGGCGCAGTGATTGGCTCCGTTGTGACCATAGAGTCCGAGCTAGCGTGCGGGTAAGACAGTACCGTCCCTACGGGACTCGTTGCTTTTTGTGTTCTCGGCCCCGGCACTTCCGTGCCGGGCTTTCCCATGCCGCCGCCCTTCGACGCGCTCAGGGCAGGCTTTCGCGGCTGGAGTTCAGAATTGTTCCCCATCCCCTTCACACTAACGAATCTATTATTATAGCTATGTGCGACGCGTGCCTCAGCTTCCTTGCCTTGTTCTGTGTGGCCTTCTGTTGGCCGGGCTTTCGGCGTGTTACAGCGGGACGCGGCCACCGCGGATTGGGACGAACGCTCCGGATTTCACGGTGCAGGATGGGCAGAACAAGGTCACGCTGAGCCAGTATCGCGGGCAAGTGGTGGTGCTGAATTTCTGGGCGACGTGGTGTCCGCCGTGTGTGGAGGAGATGCCTTCGCTGGTGGAGATGCAGCGGCGCATGAAGGCGAAGGGCGTGACCGTGTTGGCGGTGAGCGTCGATGTGGACGAAGGGGCGTACCGGCAGTTTGTGAAGGATCACAATGTGAATCTGCTGACGGTGCGGGATCCAGACCAGAAGAGCAATTCGCTGTATGGGACGGCAAGGTTTCCGGAGACGTACATCATCGACCGCAACGGGGTGATGCGGCGGAAGTTTATTGGCGCGGTGGATTGGACGGAGCCGGAGGTTACGGATTTTCTGGGGAAGCTGTAGGGAGGGCTTGCGGCTTCCGGGAGTTCCGACGATTCAAGGGTGAACCTCATCGGCTTAGAGCTGGCGAGGAGTGTCGAGGTTTACGAGTCGACTGAAGTCGGATCATTCCCGGATTTGGGTTCGCTTGGGTTCGAGTGGCATGGTCGTGGCTGGAGCGCGGGCGGGGGCGCCCGCGCCACATACGGCGAAAAATCAAAAACAAAAAATTCAAAACCTGGACGGACAGGAGTGTCCGTCCCACACAGGCACCCTTCCACACAGGCCCCTTTCCACAGACGCCCTGTCTAGTGAACCTTGCCTGACCTTCCGAATGAAATTACGACCACGAATTTGACGACTGGGTTGCCTTGTGCGATGAGGGGGCGGTAGCGCCATTGCTTGACCGCAGCAGTGGCGGGTTCGGCTAGCAAGGGATTTCCATCGATCACCTCGACAGTTTCCACCGTGCCGTCGTCGTTGAGCGCGATATCCAGTACGACCTCTCCCCGAACGTGCTGCTGTCTTGCCTCCGAGGGATAGGTGGGCAGGACTTTGGAAATCAGTTTTGGAACATCGCGCTTTCTGGGTGGGATCAAGATCGATGTTCCGCCGGGAATGGGCCCGGGTTTCGCGACGACATTCCGATTGGCTTCGAAGATTTGCTCCCACATTCCCGGATCGCCATAGACCAACTCCGCGACTCCCTTGAAGGTGCCATGATCCTCGGCGGTTCCGACAAAATACGTGAAGGGCTTTTTCTTCGTGGCCCAGTCTTCGGGTTCGACCTTCAGTGGAGTGGCGGCGTACTCGCAGCAGCCGCCGTCAAACGCCAATTTGATGTCAGCGCGAATCTCCAGAGCGACATCGGCGCGGCCATTGGCTCCGGCCTCTAATACAATTCCCGTCTTTTCGACGGCCTTGAAACCGGGAGACTGGGCCTTGACGGAATAGTGACCGAACCTCAGGCCCCCAGCCACGTAATGCCCTACTTCATTGGTTTTCACAGTGCGAGTCAGTCCTGTGTCGAGGTTGGCGATGGTGATGGTCGCATTGGCGACTACGGCGCCGGAGGAATCTGTGACGTCGCCTACGAGCGAGCATCGACCTTCCTGATTCGCGCCAGACTGAGTGTCCTTCAGTGGTGGAGGGGCCATTTCACTGACTCCAGATTGACATCCGGAGATGGTGGGCATTCCGATGGCGAGCACGGCCACGGCAGCTTGTCTGGCCAACCGGAGACGCGATCCATGAAGCGGATGGATTTCTTGTGGCTTGGCGACGAGGGGGAAGGTTTGCAGTTCTGCCCTCAGATTCGAGCCGACGGAGAGAAGTTGCAGACGTGTCGCAGACTCGCGATTCGTGCCTTTCCTTCTTTAGTTCGATCATTTCTGGGTTTGAGTTCACTCATTTAGTTGCATGGTCATGGCAAGACGCGGGCGGGGGCGCCGCGCCACATATTCAAAATCAAGAGTCAAAACCTGGAGGACAGGAGTGTCCGTCCCACACGGTTTTGGTGGGGTAGGGATGCTTCGACTCCGATTGAGCTTCAAAAACCGAAGCTCAATCTCCGCTCAGCATGACATCGCTTTGGGTCGATTGTGTGGCTAGAGTTTGGTGTGGCGGAGGCGGAGGGCGTTGGTGATGACTGACACCGAACTGAAGCTCATGGCGGCGGCGGCGAAGACGGGGCTGAGCAGGATGCCGAAGAATGGATAGAGAACGCCGGCGGCGAGAGGGACTCCGATGGCGTTGTAGATGAAGGCGAAGAAAAGATTCTGGCGGATGTTGCGCATGGTGGCCTGGCTGAGCTTGCGGGCGCGGAGGATTCCGGTGAGGTCTCCTTTGACCAGGGTGATGCCGCCGCTTTCCATGGCGACGTCGGTGCCNNTCGCCGGCCATGGCGACGACTCTTCCCTGCTGCTGAAGTTTGCGGATGACTTTGAGCTTGCGTTCGGGGAGGACTTCGGACTCGAATTCGGTGATGCCGAGCGTGCTGGCAATTCGGAGCGCTACGATCCGGTTGTCGCCGGTGAGCATTAGAATTCTGAGACCGCGCTTCTTGAGTTCGAGCACCGTATCGGCAGTGGCGGGTTTCAGCTGGTCTGCAACGGAGAACGCGCCTACATATTCCCCATCGACAGCGACGCAGAGAATTGTGCCCCCGGGATAGGGTCCGGAAATGACTTCGGGTTTTTGCAGGATGCTGAGCTCAACCATCATTCGGACGCTGCCGACGGCGACTTTGCGGCCCTGTACAACTCCGGTGATTCCCCTTCCTGTGATGGATTGAAATTCTTGCGGAGGAGAAAGCTTGAGCTTCTTTTCGGCGGCGGCGGCGACGATTGCGTTTGCTAACGGATGCTCGCTGGCTGATTCGAGGCTGGCAGCGAGACGCAGCAGTTCGGGATCGTTCGAAAGACGGCCAGACGTGCTGGTAACGCTAGGCTTGCCTTCGGTGAGTGTGCCGGTTTTGTCGACGACCAGGGTGTCGACTTTTTCCATGGTCTCGAGGGCTTCGGCGCTTTTGATTAAGACTCCCGCGTGGGCGCCCCGGCCGGTGCCGACCATGATGGCCATGGGAGTGGCGAGTCCGAGGGCGCAGGGGCAGGCGATGATTAGGACCGCAACAGCGTTGACCAGCGCGTGCGCGAGACGCGGCTGCGGACCGAAAGTGAACCAAGCGACGAATGTGATGGCGGCGACGGCGACGACTGCGGGGACGAACCAGGCGGCGACGCGATCGGCGAGGCGCTGGATGGGAGCGCGGCTGCGCTGGGCTTGTCCGACTAGCTGAACAATTTGCGCCAGTAGAGTCTCGGAGCCGACCCGTTCGGCGCGCATGATGAATGATCCGGTAGCGTTGATGGTAGCGCCGATGACTTTGCTGTTTGGTTCCTTTTCGACCGGGATGGATTCGCCGGTGATCATGGATTCGTCGACGGAGCTGCGGCCTTCGAGGACGATGCCGTCGACGGGAACTTTTTCTCCGGGACGGACGCGGAGTTTGTCTCCTGGCTTCACGTGTTCGAGGGGGATGTCTCTTTCGGTAACCTCGCCAGCGGTTCCGTCCACAATCAGACGCGCGGTCTTCGGACTGAGGTCGAGGAGAGCGCGGATGGCGGCACTGGTGCGGCTGCGGGCGCGGAGTTCCATGACTTGGCCGAGCAGGACGAGCGTGGTGATGGCGGCGGCGGCTTCGAAGTAGGCGTCGGGATATCCGCCCATAGAGCGGAGAGAGGCGGGGAAGATTCCGGGCGCGACGGTTGCGACCACGCTGTAGATGTAGGCGACGCCGGTGCCGAGGCCGATCAGCGTGAACATGTTGGGGCTGCGGTTGACCAGCGAGGTCCAGAAGCGCTGGAAGAAGGGGAGTCCGCACCAGAGGACGACGGGAGTGGCTAAGGCGAACTCAAAGCGAGGCAGATTCCCGTGTACGCCAGTTACACCAATCGGGGCCAGTATGCGTATGAGGGCCTCAAGCCAGAACATGCTCCCCATCGCGATCACAAGCAAAGGCGCAGTGAGCACGACGCTGACCCAGAAACGGCGGGTCATGTCGCGGAGTTCGGGATTCTCTTCTTGCGTCGCGCTGACCGTGCGCGGTTCGAGGGCCATGCCACAGATGGGGCAGGAACCGGGCCCGGGGCGCACGATTTCGGGATGCATGGGGCAGGTGTATTCGGTGCGCGTGGAGGCGAGGGGGACGTCCGGCTCGAGGGCCATGCCGCAGGAGGGGCAGGCTCCGGGCTTGGGCTCGCGGACTTCGGGGCACATGGGGCAGACGTAGGAGGGCGGGCTTCCGGCTTCCGGCTTTCG
>PMUM01000224.1 GCA_003166855.1 Acidobacteriaceae bacterium
TGCCGTCGACGTCGGTCCAGATTTCGATGCGGTCGGCGCCGAGGCCGGCGCCGAAGATGGCGGCGGAGAAATCGGAGCCGCCACGTCCGATGGTCGTTGTGATGCCGGCGCGGTTGGCGGCGATGAAGCCGCCCATAACTGGGACTTGCCCAGCTTGCAGCAGGGGTTGAACTATTTCCTGCAGCTTGACGTTGGTTTCTTCGTATTGCGGAACCGCCTGCATGTAGGCGCTGTCGGTGACCAGCACGTCGCGGGAGTCGACGTGGGCTCCGTTGAGGCCGCGCGCGGCGAAGGCGGCGGCGACGATCTTGCTGGAGAGCATTTCGCCGAACGCTGCAACGTGGTCGGTGGTGCGGGGAGTGATTTCTCCAACGGCGGAGATGCCGCGCAGCAGTTCGTCGAGCGATTCGAAGTCCGTGCCCAGTTCGGAATGGAATTCGGTGAAGCGCGCGGTGCCCAGGAGTTCGCTGGCGGTGTTGTAGTGGCGTTCCTGCAGCGAGCGGCACAGCTTGAGCGCGGTCTTGCGCTCGCCGGCGCCGGCGGCCTTCGCCATGGTCAGCAAGGTGTCGGTCACTTTCGCCATCGCGCTGACCACGACGACAGGCTTCTGCGACAGCCGTCCTTGAACGATGGAGGCGACGCGGTCGATGGCTTTGGCGTCTTCGACGGAAGTGCCGCCGAACTTCATGACGATCATGAGTGGAGCTTCCTTGCGGGAATTTGCCGCGCATGGGCGCTGCCGACTGCGCGCGCGGGACGCGCTCGCGACAGCCGCCGGGACCCTTCGACTTCGCTCAGGGCAGGCTCCGGCGCTACAGTTGCGGCGCCGCTGCTCTTCATCCTTCGTAGCATCATCCCAGGTAGCCTTTGACTTTTAGGAGTTCTGCATTCAGGACTGCGGCGCCGGCGGCTCCTCGGATCGTGTTGTGGGAGAGCACGGTGAATTTCCAGTCGAGCACGCCGCAGGGGCGAAGGCGTCCGACAGCGGTGGTCATGCCCGCGCCCATGTCGACGTCGAAGCGTGGTTGCGGACGATCTGGGGCTTCGAGATAGACAACGGGGCGCTCGGGAGCGCTGGGCAGTTTCAACTGCTGAGGCTCGGCGCGGTAACCGTTCCAGGCGGCGATGATTTCCTGCGCCTTGGCCTTTTTCTTCAGGCGGATGGAAATCGATTCGGTGTGTCCGTCTTCGACGGCGACGCGGTTGCATTGCGCGCTCATGGCGAAGTCGCCGGGAATCACTTTTGAGCCGTTGAGCTGACCGAGGAGTTTCTTCGTCTCCTCTTCCATCTTCTCTTCTTCGTTCTTGATGTAGGGGATGACATTGCCCAGGATGTCGAGCGAGGCCACGCCGGGATATCCCGCGCCGCTGACGGCTTGCATGGTCACGGCCATGACGGTTTCAAGGCCGAACTGCTGGTGCAGTGGGGCCAGCGCCAGCACCAGGCCGATCGCCGAGCAGTTGGGGTTGGTGACGACGTAGCCGCCGGATTTCTTGCGCCAGGCTTGGATGTCGATCAGTTTGATGTGTCCGCTGTTCACTTCGGGGATGACGAGCGGCACGTCTTCCTGCATGCGCAAGGCGCTCGAGTTCGAGACCACGGCACAGCCGGCGTCAGCGAAACGAGGCTCGAGTTCGGCGGCGATCGAGGCATCGAGAGCGGCGAAAATAATCTTGGGCGCGCCTTCCGGAGTGGCTGGAGAAACAGTCATTGCCGCCACGGCTGCCGGGATCGGAGTCTTGAGGCGCCAGCGTGCGGCCTCCGCGTAGACCTTGCCTTCGGAACGGTCGGAAGCGGCCAGCCAGGCCACTTCGAACCAGGGATGGTGCTCCAGCATCTGGATGAATCTTTGTCCAACGACGCCGGTAGCGCCGAGAATACCAATAGGAATTTTGCGGTTCATAGAATACTTGGAATTCTATAACAGTCGGGGGAAGCGGATTCCTCCGCCCCTCGCTTGCGCTCGGGGGTCGGAATGACAAGGCTAGTGTTCAATGCCCGGGCGCGCCTCCGCAAGTAGCGAAAGGAGGTCTACTTCCGAGCCATAATCCGCTGGACTCGGGCATGTGCAGAAATCCTTCCATCTGCCGATAGGAGAAGCTGGAGGGATTCACATGCCCGAGCTTCGCCAGAATTTTTTCACCAAGGAATGGGTCATCATCGCGACCGAGCGGGCCAAGCGGCCCGAAGAACTGGCAACGCATCGCGTGGTGCAGCCCATACCCGAGTTTGTCGAGAGCTGTCCGTTCTGTCCCGGCAATGAAAGCAAGACGCCGCCGGAGGTGCTGCGGTACCCGGCGAACAGCAATCCTTGGGCGGTGCGCGTGATCCCCAACAAGTTTGCCGCGTTGTCGAGCGAGTTGCAGCCTACTCGCAGCCTGCAGCATCTGCGGCGGCGCATTGAGGGCTTCGGGTTTCACGAGGTCATCATCGACAGTCCGGACCATTCGCGCTATATGGGGTTGCTCTCGGACGCGCATGTGGCGAGCATTCTGCGCGTTTACCGAGAGCGCTACAACGCGCTAAGCCTGGACCACCGGGTGAACCACATTACGATTTTCAAGAATCACGGGGCCGACGCCGGCGCGAGTTTGGCGCATCCGCACTCGCAGTTGATTGCGACGCCGGTGATCCCGAGCCAGGTGCGGCACCGCCTATTCGAAGCCCTGCGCCACTATGACGACGCCGGAGAATGCATGTTCTGCCACATGGTGGAGCGGGAGGTGGAGGACCAGACGCGGGTGGTGCTGAAGAGCGAGCGCTTCGTGGCGATGGAAGTGTTCGCGTCGGCTACGCCGTTTGCCACGCACATTTTCCCGCTGCGGCACATGGCCAGCTTCGGGGACATCTCGGAGATGGAAGTGGTCGATTTGGCGCGCGTTCTAAGGACTTTGCTGGCGAAGATTTATGTGGGGCTGGAGAATCCGGATTTGAACTTCACCGTGCGCAGCGGGCCGGCGGAATATGCCGCGGCGCGGCACTTTCACTGGTATGTCAGCGTGATTCCGCGCCTGACGCGGGTGGCGGGGTTCGAGTTGGGGTCGGGGATGTTCATCAATTCGGTCTTGCCGGAGGCCGCGGCGGAGTATTTGCGGAAGGTCGCGGTGGAGAAGGTGGCGGGAGCCGCGATGGGGCAGTAGGGAAGTATCGCGTCGGGGGAGAGCGCTGCAGGCCAGTTGAGGCTTGCGGCGTTTTTCTTTCGTGGCTGGATTCTTGCCTCGGGCAATGGCGGCGGTCGCGTTGGTGGGAATCCGGCCGAGCCAACGATACTGGCGGTTGCGCGGGCGAGACGCCCCCGGGACAGCCGGCGGGACGCCGGCGCTACTGAACGACCTGCTGCGACTACGGGCGGTGGGTTTCCTGGTTGCGGAAAGGATAGTCGGTGAGGGGGCCGAATTTTTTCTTTTCGGCGTAGAGGCGCCAGCGGCGGAAGACGATGCGCAGGCTGGCCATCACCGGGATGGAGAGGTAGACGCCGAGGATGCCGGCGACTTCGCCTCCGGCCATGACGCCGAAGATCGCAGCCAAGGGATGCAGTTCCATACTCTCGCCCATGATGCGGGGCGAAGACACGTAGTCTTGCAGCAGGCGCCAGATCCCGAGAAAAATGACCAGGATCAGCCAGTGCTTGTAGCTCATGAGCAAGGCCACGGTCACAATGATCAGTGCGCCGGCGAGCGGGCCGACCACGGGAACGAATTCCAGCACTCCGCCAATCGTGCCCAGTACCAGGGCATAGGGAACGCGCATGGCGCCAAGGAACGCGGAGTACATGATCAGTGTCATGGCCGCCAGGGTCAGTTGGGCGCGGATGAAATGGGCCAGCATCTGGTTCAGATCGTTGAGCACGTTTTCCAGAAATTCACGCTGCGGCCGGGACTGGATGGTCGACAGCAGGAAGTCGCTGAAAGCGCGGCCATCTTTCAGGAAGAAGATCGATAACAGCGGCACGACAAAGAACAGCCAGGCCTGCTTGGCGACGTCGGCCACACGAAGCCCGATGCGCTGCGCCAGTTCGGTGATTTCTTCGCTGTGGCTTAGCAGGAACGACTGGAGCAGGTCGGTCGACCGCTTGTTCCAGCCGTGTTCTGCGCCGAGTTGCTGTGCGATTTGACCGGAACTCAGTTGGTTCAGCAGGGCGGGTAGAGATTGTCCGAGCTTTGCGCCCTCCCGCGTCACTTTCGGGCCTACCCCCACGAAGAACAGAATCACCAGCACAAGGAGCAGAGTGTAGATGACGGCGATGGCCCGTCCGCGTCCGCGCAGCACCTTTTCCAGGTGGCTCACCATCGGACTCATCAAATAGGCAAAGAAGATCGCGAAGAGGAACGCGATCAGAGTGGCCCGAGCCACGTAAAGGAATCCCAGCCCCAGCGCGAACAGCAGCACCGTGACCAGGGCCCGCGCCGTTCGTGAGTCAGTCAGCAGCAATAAGTTTTCCAGGGCAAATCTCGATTCTGCCGCCGGGCGGGCACAGCCTAATCCCGAACTACCTCGGTGTTATCGGCAGGAATCGCTACTTTGATCAACTTGAAATGGTCGTGATCGTCTACCCAAAGGGCCCAGTCGAACTGATCTCCATGAAGATTCAAGCGCAGCAGATCTCGCTCGACGCCGCGAATGGTCACTTTCTCTTTGCCCCCGAGCGAAATGCGGACACTCATCGAAGTCCGGTCTTGCGGGACGAGCGTGCCGAAGTCCGCCGACTCCTGCCGGCATTTCGTGTCGACGCCCGCAGGCTGACAAACTGCATTCAGATATTTCCAGGCCAGCACTTCCCGATGAATGAAGAAATTGTTGTCCAGAATAGGCGTGACCGCGGGAAGCAGGAAAGGTTGTTCGGCCGGTTTCGAGCTTGTGGAGGTGCTGATCCTCTCTTTGAGGAATTCGTTGTCGGGAAACACGCTCAGCGAACCACCGGAAGACTGGCTCCATTCGTAGCGCAACAACTCGCCATTCGAATTCAGCTCCAGGTCCGATTTCTGGCTGGAATCTGACCCGGAGGTATCCTTCAGCTGCGACTTAATGATGCTGTTGCCGGCCTGCTGCTCGATGTGAAAGGTCTCGGTGGCAACGCGCTGGCCTTTGATGAAAATTCCGAACGAGCCGGAGTCGATGGTCTGGTTGGCCGCGGGTTTTTGCTTGTCTTTTTTGTCCGCCGCGCTGGCACCGGCAAAGGCGGTGAGGGAAGAGGCCTGAAGAAGGGCCAGGGCACGACGGATGGGCGTTTCGAACTTCACTCGACTTCTCCTTGTTCAGTGCGTAGCGCGATTTGTTTCAGGCCCAGTGCTTTCGCGATCTCGGCAGTGATCGTTTCCACCGCGCGGCTGCCCGTCTGAATTTTCAACGATGCCTTCGAGTAGTTCTTGCGCCGAGTTTCGTACAGCTTGCGAAACTGCTCCATGCTGCGCAGCAAAGGACGTTCGGTTCCGTTTGTAGTTGCCTGCGTACGACAGCGAAGCCACAATTCCTCGAGCGGCGCGTCCAGAAAAACCGTGGGCACGCTGGACGCTTTCAGCAGGGCCGCATTTTCTTTTTGCACGAAGGCTCCGCCGCCCAGCGCAACGATTCTTGCGCCGCCGCCCCGAAGTTCCTCGAGCACATGCTGCAGGGCCGAGTGCTCGGCTCGCCGGAACTCGGATTCTCCCGAATCCCGGAAAATCTCCGCAACCGAACGCCCTTCGCGGGCCTGAATGCGGTCGTCGAGATCTTCAAAAATCCAATTCAGCCGCTGCCCGAGGGCACGGCCGACACTCGTTTTTCCAGCTCCCATGAAGCCGACCAGGAAAACAGAGTTGCCGCGAAGACCGGCGAGCCTCGCGGACGGCTGTTTGGGCCGCACACGGATGCGTCGCTTGGCTTTCGCGGTTTTGCCAGAACCCTTCTTCAAGTCAGCTCTAGCTGCTAGCCACCCAGAAGTTTGGCTAGAAGCCAGAAGCTAGGAGCTAGCAGCTGTATTTATCTTGAGGTGCGTTTCCTGAGGTGGATTTTACCACTGAAGCTGCGCAGGACTACGGTTGATGACACCGCGGCGCGCCCCATGGTACCCCAGAAGGCACTTCCCTCTTTGATGACGAACCAGGTGTGCGCTTTGGGTTGGAGAGGAATGTCGTCGTGGACTTCGCCGCGCACGGAGCGTGCGCTCACGTCGGCCGAAGTGGAGTCGGGCACGGTCGCTTCGATGTTCCCGCTGTGGCTCGTGAGGCGGTATTCGCCGCGATCGCCGAAGTCGCCGATGTAGTTGATGCTGCCACTGGTGGAAATCACCTGCACCAGGGGGCCGGTGACCGCATTGAGCGTTACATCGCCGCTCAAGGAATCAACTTCGACGTGGCCGTCTTGTACGTTCGTGAGGGTGACCGGACCGTTCAGAGTCTTCACGTGGACGTGGCTGCCCGTAATGTCGCGGATCTCCACGGTCGCCGCGGAGCCTTCCAGCGTTACATCGCCGTGAAGCCGTTCGGCGCGCAGAGGCCCGGTGCTGGAGTGCAGGGTGATGCTGGCGTCGGCGGGCACCAGGATTTCGTAATCCACGCGGCCGGACTGCGCATCGGCTCCAGGCAGCAGATGCGACTGGATCTCAACGCGATTGCCCACGAGAGCGTTATCCACTTCAACCTTGTCGGAAGCGAGCACAGCATTGATCACGACGGTGTTGCCCGTCGAGGGCTTGACCGAGATCGAGCCGTACGGATTATTGACCGAGACTCCGGCCTTGGGCCCGACGTTGAAGTGAAAATCCTTGTGGGTCTCGGCGACCAGCGACCCGGCCAGCATCGCGCCGACGACTACAAGTTGGATTGTGCGCCCGCTCATAAGATTAGATTCCTCGAATGCCCCTGCCCGATCCGCGCAGCGCCAGGCTGGCGGATCGAGAATTGCCCCTACATTACGGCAAAGAACGATCCATCGCCAAGTCGAAAAGCATGGCCTTTTCCTGATACGCCTCCATCAGCGAGCGGCGAGCTTCCTCGTCGTTCGGGTTCGCGGCTACCACGCTCTTAGCGTCCTGAATGTACTCATTGACGTGCTTCAGATTGTCCGCGTACTGCGCCTTCACGTCAGGCGACAGTTGGGCCACTTCCTGCAGCAGGTCGTCATCGTTCAACCCTGCGACTGCCATATCGGAAACAGGCGTAGCGACCGTTGGATTGACTGCCAGTGGCTGCGAAGGAGACTGTTGACGAACATACAGGCCGACGGCGATCAGGAGGGCGGCGGCGACCGGTGCCGCCCAACGCGCCCATCTCCAAGGGCTGCTGAGGGAAGGCAGAAGGGAGCGGCTCGGCCGCTGTGGGCGAATCAGTCCCTCCTGCCGCAATGCGATTTCGATGGAATTCCAGACGCGGGGACTAGGTTCCTCCGCCGCACTCAATTCGGGAGCCGTGGCGATGATGAGATCCAGTTCCGCGACCAGGGCCGAGCATTCAGGGCAGGTCTTCAGATGTGCCCGCTGTTCCGGACTTTGCCCAGGATTTCGGCCGTCGTCGATCTCCGCCAGGCTGGCTTGCAACTCAACGCAATTCATACTGCTCTCCCCAAGCCTCAGTTGAATCAGCCTCAGTTGAACCAGTGTACTTGCTAATTCACGTTAGCTTGCAGTGTTGCGCCTCTGCCGAGGTTACTGCCGTGTCCGGTCTGTGCCGGATCACTTTCTCGTTCTTTGCTGCTCAGGACTTGTCGGCCTTTTCGGCGCGTTGCATCTTGAGCAGATCGCGCAGCTTCATGCGTGCTTTGTGGAGCTGCGACTTGCTGTTGCCGATCGAACAACCAACGATCGTCGCGATCTCATTATGTTCGTAACCTTCGACGTCGTGAAGAACAAAAATCGTGCGGTAGCCGGGAGGGAGATCGTCGACTGCTTTCTGCAACTGCAGCCGGTCGATGGATCCGGCCAACGCCAAATCTTCTGCCCCGAAATCTTTCTTCGGTGTATCTTCTTCGCCGCCCTGCGTGGTCTCTTCCAGCGAAACCACCGGGAGGCTCTTCTTTCTCAACTGCATCAGCACCACGTTCACCGACAGGCGATGCAACCATGTCGAAAACGCCGATTCGCCGCGAAACGTTCCAATCTTTCGGTAAAGCTGCAGGAACGCTTCCTGGGTCAGATCTTCGGCCTCGGCAGTGTTCGCGGTCATGCGCAGACAAAGCGAGTACACCCGCCGTTTGTGCTTGTCGTAGAGAGCCTGGAACGCCTGGGCGTCCCCTTGCTTGGCTCGCTCGATAAGCTCGGCTTCGTTCGAGTCCTTGCCTTGTCGTTGTTCTGGGTCGGTCAAGTTGCCTTTTCCGGCCGCACCCCATGAGATGCGGGCTAACTATCTTTGCGTTGTATGGCTTGCGGGCCGTCGCGACGGCACGAAAGTAATCGTCATATTCAGAATATCAGAGGCATTCTACCGAACTTGGGATACTCGGATGAGATGCCGTCGCGGTGGAAATCCTTTGCCTGAGCAGGGTTGAACAGGCTGGCTCCCCGAGCTATAAACCCGATCCCGAATTTAGAGTCGCGATCTTCGGAAATTGGTAAATTTGGCGTCGCTGAAAAGGTCACTTCTGCCTCGAAGTGATCGTCTCCAGATTGTGTCCGTGCGGCCCCAGTTCACGCTGGCGGAGCAGGAAAGCAAACGTCAAGCCCAAGAATCCCAGGATGGAAAAGATCCACATGCCGAGGTTGTAGCCGCTGGGATGATCAGGGCCGGCGTGGCTGTAATCGTTGGCCCACCCGACCATCAGGTTGAATCCGAACAGGCCTATGTTCTGGATCATGGTCATCAGTCCGTAGGCGGTGCCCAACTTGGACTGATCGACGATATAGGCGACCGAAGGCCACATCACGGCCGGGATCAGGGAAAATGCTATCCCCATCAGCACCATGGGCACGTACAAGCTCACGTGCGAGTAGGCCATCATTAGATAAACTGGAATTAACAGCATGGAACCGAACATCATCAGCAGGGCGCGCTTGCCGATCCGGTCGACCCAGAGGCCGAACAGGGGAGTAGCGATCATGGCAAATAGAGTCAGAGTGCTGGACAGAAATCCTCCGAACTCTCGCGAGGTCCCGTGCGCCTCGATGAAGAATTTCACAGCGAAGGTCTGGAAGGGGAAGATGGCCGAGTAGAAGGTGACGCAGAGGGCCACGATATACCAGTAGCTGACGCCGAACTTGAACAGATCCTTGAAGACGACTTTGTCAGTGGAGGCTTCTCCCAAATGGAAGTTCTTTTCCGCCTGTACTTCCATGATCCAGTAGACGATTGCGCCGATAACGCAAAAGACGGAGAAGGCCAGGGCAATCAGGAATGGCCAGCGCCAATTCGCATAGGCAGCGCGTGCCCAAGTCGGGGAGTTCAATGCCGCGAACGAACCGAGGCGGCAGATGGTGAGGTTGATGCCGAAAGCGAAGCTTAGCTCTTTGCCTTTGAACCAGCGGGCTAACGCGGCAGTGACCGCAACATTGAGGGATTCGGCGCCCATGCCGAAGATGAGCCGTCCCGCGGCCATAACCGCGAGGGTGCCGGACGATGCCGTAATCGCCGGTCCGATCAGGCAAAGTACGCCGAAAATCATCAAAGACTTTCGCAGCCCGAGCCGGTCAATGATGAAGCCGCCGATCACAACGGTGAAAATATTGGGGAAACTGTAGATCGCCTGGAGCAGCCCGATGTTCTCATCCGAGAAGCCGAGTTGCTGCTTTAAGACGTCGGCCAGGGGGCTGAGCGCGTCGTACGCGTAGTAACTGCCAAACATGGCCAGACTGAGGAAGACCAGCACCATCCAGCGATAGAGGCGGCTGGGCTCAGGACGGACGGTTTCGGGCATCAGCGCTCTTTTCCGAGCAGATTGAACTCCAGGACGACGAGCAGAGAAGAGTAGCAGAATTCAGCTTCTCGCTCCTATGCTGCGTATTGTCATGCTGAGCGGAGCATTGCGGAGCGCGAAGGCGATCCGCAATGTGAAGTCGAAGCATCCCTACCATCACCAGTTCGTGTGCCTCGCGGGATTTCGAGTAGGCGCAGGGATGCTTCGACTACGCGGTGAGGATCGCTTCGCTCTCCTCACCGCTCCGCTCAGCATGACAAATTGGAACTTAACTACCCACATACCTTGCGTATAAACTCCGCGCCACTGCCGTGTCGGTGGTGCCCTTGATGATGGCGCGGCCGTCGGGGAACAGTGTCATCTCGTACGGCTCGTGCCAAAACTTCAGGACGAAATCATTGTGGCGGACGACGCCGTGCGGCTGGAGGCGGCGGTCCAGTTCGGTGAAGTCGATCGGGCGTTGGCGCTCATGGATTTGCACGGAATTCCTGCCGCACAACGTGATATGCGGACGGCCTTCGCCGGCGAGATGGACGAAGTCTCGCTCCCCGCAGGCGCGGCAGCCGGGACGGGGTTTGGCAGCGGAGATCTCCGCGTGCTCGTTAGTCCAGACGTCGAACGAAAGCAGTGTTCGCCGCAACTGGGGAGCGTTCGGTCCACCGACCAGAAATTTGAGCGCCTCTGTTGCCGAGACTGACGCCACCAGGGTCACCGCGGAATTGAGAATGCCGGAGGTCTCGCAGGTCTCGACCATGCCGCGCGGTAAGTCGGGGAAAATGCAGGCCAGGCAGGCCGTTTGCCCGGGCACGATATTCAAGGTCACGGCGTAGCTTCCGACGGCAGCGGAATAGATCCACGGAAGTGAACGGTCGACCGCATAGTCGTTGATCAGGTAGCGAGTTTCGAAGTTATCGGTGCCGTCGAGGATCAGCGACATTCCTTCAAGCAAGGCTTCAACGTTTGAAGGGACCAGGTCTTCGACCTTTGGTTCAGCCACAATCTGGGAATTGAAGCCAGCGATCTTGCGCGCGGCGGCGATTGCCTTCGGGAGAGACTCCGCAGCGTCCTTCTCATCGAACAGCGACTGGCGTTGCAGGTTGCTGGGCTCGACGTAGTCCCGGTCAATGATGCGTAGCGTGCCGACGCCGGCCCGAGCCAGCAGCCCGGCCAACGCGGATCCGGTGGCGCCGCATCCGACGATTGCGACGCGGGCGGTTGCCAGCTTGCGCTGGCCTTCCGCACCGATCCCACGGAACAGAACCTGCCGTGAGTAGCGTTCGTCCTGTTGGCCCGAAGCAGAGTCGCGCTCGGAATTCCCGCTTCGTCCGCTCGGTTGTGTTTCCTGTGCCAAAGAGGTCACCAGTATCAGTCTGCAAAACCTTTATTATAAGTGTCAGGCTCGCCGGTGGAGGACTTACCAATGCCGGACTCGCCTTCAGAGCGTGAGCCTGAGTAATTCGTACAACAACTGCCGGGCGCATCCCATCGAAGTCAATAGCGCTTGGGCCCAAGGACACTGTTTGCTGAAACGGTACGCGACACTTCTGACCGCGAAGATCTTGCTGTGGTCTGTGGTGTTCGTGTTGGGGGCGGCTGGGCAGAATCCAACGACTCTACCTCAGGTAAACCCTTCCGAAGCGAAGCCTGCCCCTACTGCTCCGCAAGAACCGCAAACGCCCTCTACGGCCGCGATGGCTGGGTACGAAGGGAAACTCGTCCTAGCGATCGAGATTCCCGGTGTTGGGGAAAGAGATCGCGAGCACATCCTGCAGTTGCTGCCGCAGAAAGCCGGGGAACCGCTGGACCGCGGACGCGTCCGCGACAGCATTCGCGCGCTCTATGCCACCGGCCGCTTTGCCGACATCCAGGCGGAGGTTACCCCTTCGGGCCAGGGCGTCAGGCTGGTTTTCACTACCTCGGGGAATTTCTTTGTGGGAGCTGTCGACGTGGACGGGGCTCCAACTCGCCCCACGACGAACCAGATTGTCAACGGATCGAAATTCCAACTGGGAGAGCTTTACACGCGGGAGAAACTCGAGCGCGCTCTGGAAAACGTACGGCAACTCATGCAGGAGGGCGGCTACTACCGGGCGCGTGTGACCGCCGAGAGCACGTCGAACGCGGCCACCCAGCAAGTCGACATTCTGTTCCACATCACGCGCGGGGAGCAGGCTCACGTGGGGGAAGTGAAAGTCACGGGGACTTCCGCCCTGTCGTCCTACGAAGTGCAGAGGATCGCGCACATGAATCCCGGGGACAAGGTCACCGTTGCCCGGGTGAGCGGATCGCTGCAACGGCTGCGCAAAAAGTTCCAGAAACAGAATCGCGCTCTGGCACAGGTTTCCATTGCCGACCAGTCCTACCATGCGGAAAACAATGCCGTGGATTTCACATTCCAGATCGATCCCGGCCCGGTGGTCGTGATCTATGCCCGGGGATTCAAAGTCAGCCACGGCGTCATGAAAAAAGAGATCCCGGTTTACGAAGAGAATGCCCTGGATGACGATCTGCTGAATGAAGGCAGGCGTAACCTCGTCGACTACCTGCAAACAAAAGGTCACTTTGGCGCCAAGGTCGAGATCCAAAAAGAAAGTGACGCGAAGACCCTGCGCGTGATTTATCAAATCGATCCCGGGCCCATACACAAGCTGGTGCTAGTGGAGATCACCGGCAACAAGGATTTTCTGGATACGGCAAAATTACGATCCTACCTGCAGATCCAGCCCACGAGCCGCCTTTTGAGCCATGGCCGTTATAGCGAAGCCTTGCTCAAGAGTGATGTTGCGACTCTGGAAGGGCTCTACCGGTCCAGCGGTTTCCGGCAGGTTCAGATCACCACCAAAGTGGACGACAACTACCACGGAGAAAACAAGCTGGCGGTTCACATCCACATTGATGAAGGAGTGCGGACGATTGTTGGCGAGTTGCATGTGCTGGGCACGCAGAAGGTCGCGGCCACCGCGCTTCCCGAACTGACCACGCAGCCGGGCCAGCCGTATTCCGAGCAGGATCTGGCGAACGATCGGGAACGAATTCTCAGTTATTACTTCGATCACGGATTTCCCAACGCCACGCTCGATATCACCACCAAGCCTTCATCCGATAAGCCCAATCGCGAAGACGTCACTTTCACCATCCAGGAAGGCGAGCGCTTCACAGTGAATCGGGTGATGGTGGCTGGAACTGAACACACCCGCGACTACGTCCTGCAGCGGGAGTTGCAGGTGCATGAGGGCGATCCCCTCAGCCAGCAGGATCTTCTGGGTACTCAAACGCGACTCTATGACTTGGGCATCTTCAGCCAGGTCGACACGGCCGTGCAGAATCCCGAGGGCACCGATCCGCAGAAAAATGTTCTGGTACAGGTGAAGGAGGCCAAGCGCTACACCTTCACCTACGGCGTTGGCTTGGAGTTCCAGACCGGGCAGCCGGCGGGGACGACCGCGCCGCAGGGGACTACTGGAGTGAGTCCCCGAGTTGAGTTTGACGTGACGAGGCTGAACGTTGGCGGCCGCAATCAGACGGTCACGTTCCAGTCCCATGTGGGCCGCCTGCAACAGCGCGGGCTGATCAGTTACGCGATCCCCAAGCTGTTTGACAACGACAAGTTCAAGCTGATCTACACGGTTTTTTACGACAACAGTCTCGATGTGGCCACGTTCACTTCCGAGCGCCTGGAAGGAAAGATCGACCTGCGGCAACAGATCGGGAACTCCGGGCACGAGCCCGGGACCCGCCCGGGACCGAGTTCGATTACCTATCGCATGGATTTCCGTCTGGTGAAGGCTTACCACTTCGCGGAAGGATTCTCACCCGGCGAAATCACGGTCCTCTCCTTGCCAGCACGCGTAGGCGGTCCGGGTTTCACCTACATCCGTGACAAACGTGACAATCCCCTCGAAAGCACGAAGGGGAGTTATTTCACGCTGGATGGTTTTGCTTCGTCCAAGTACTTTGGATCAGAAGCCGATTTCGGCCGCGCGCTGGCGCAGAATTCCACCTATTACGCCTTTGGAGGCAAGGGCAAGGCCGGTCATCAATACGTGTTCGCCCGTTCGACGACCATCGGCGTGGAGCAGCCGGTTAACGAAACCCGGGTTCTGCCTCCCGGTTCGTGTCCGCTGAATGCGGCGGGGGAGCCGACCTGTACCGACTTCACAACCATCCCGCTGCCCGAGCAATTCTTTGCGGGCGGCGGAAACTCCCATCGCGGTTTCGGGTTAAATCAGGCAGGACCTCGCGACCCATCATCCGGTTTCCCGTTGGGCGGTACGGCGCTCTTCGTGAACAATTTCGAGCTCCGTCTTCCCCCGATCACCATGCCATACCTTGGAGAAGGATTCGGGTTTGCCATTTTTGACGATATGGGTAACGTTTTTACGGCGCAACACGACATGATCAAAGGGCTGTTACGCTGGCACCAGGCCAATCCGAACCTGTGCCTACCCGTCGGTACAACTCCCAATTCGTGCTTCAATCAATTCAACAATTCAGGGTATGATTACACTTCGCATGCAGTAGGAATAGGCGTACGCTACAAGACTCCGATCGGGCCCCTGCGTTTCGATTTTGGATACAACCTGAATCCAACCAGATACTTCCAGGGAGTATTCGACCCGGTAACCCAAAAACTGACAAGCTATGAGACCCAGCGCTTGCGGCATTTCAACTTTTTTTTCAGCATAGGCCAGCCATTCTGATGCCCAGAGACAGAGTTCGTACGAAGAAGATGATCGCCGTGGTCGCGCTCGCCATACTCATGAGTGCTCTCAGTCTCCCTGCAGTGCACGCGGGACAGGTAATCGACCGCATCGTGGCCACCGTCAACGGGCACATCATTCTGCAGAGCGACTGGGACGAAGCCATGTGCTACGAGTCCCTGCTCAACGGCAAGGCGATCAACCAGTTTTCGAACGAGGACCGCCGCGCCGTACTCGATCGCCTCATTGATCAGGAGCTTCTTGGGGAGCAGATGAAGTCGGCCTACTTCCAGCACGCGTCCGAGGCGGAGGCTGCTGCTCGCGTTGCCGAAGCGCGGAAGGCGTATCCGGAAGCGGCGACGGCCGAGGGCTGGCAGTCAGTGCTGGCCCGGTTCGGGCTGGCTGAAAGAGACGTGATTGCGCACGTGCAGCAGCAGATCGATCTCATGCGCCTGGTGGATGCCCGCCTGCGTCCCGCGGTGCAGATTGATTCCAAGACCATCGAAGCGTACTACCGTGAAAAATTCGTTCCCCAGCTGAAGCAATCCGGCGCAGGGGACGTTCCGCCGGCCGATGTCGCCGCCAAGATCCGCGAGTTGCTCACCGAGGAGAAGGTCAACGAACTGATGGTCTCCTGGCTCCAGTCCCTGCGGTCGGAGAGCAAAGTGAGCGTTCCCGGATCGACCGGGGCCGCTGGAGATGGAGTACAGTCGCGGTGACCGAATCCCCCGCCAGGCCGCGCCGCTGGTGGAAATATCTGCTGATTGCCACCGGTGTAGGCATCGTCGCCATGCTTGGCGCCCTCTGGTACACCACCACGGATTCTTTCCAGGCCTACGTTCGCAGCCGGATGGTCGCCGAAGTCGAGCGGATTACCGGTGGCCGCGCCGCGATTGGCAGCTTCCACGTTGTCCCGTTTCACCTGCAGGTCGAAGTGCGCGATATTACCGTACACGGGACCGAAGCCGCGACCGACCCTCCCCTGGTTCATGCCGACAGCCTGCAGGCGCAGGTAAAAATCATCTCGTTCCTACGCACTGAGTTCGGCTTCTACTCAGTCACTCTTGATCATCCGGAGATTCACATCGCGATCGGGCCAGACGGAACGACGAACATCCCTGCGCCCAAGGGAGTTCAGAAACCTTCGGAGAAGACTCCGATCGAGCAGTTGTTTGCGCTGTCGATCGATCATCTTTCGGTACGGCGCGGCGAATTGCTGTGGGCAGACCGCAAAATTCCCCTGGACTTTGCCGTGCATGACACCAACGTGCAGATGGATTACTCGTTCCTGCATGGACGCTACGAGAGCCATCTCGCGATCGGCAAAGTGGACAGTAGCTTCGCAGACTTCCGTCCTTTCGCGTGGATGGCTACGGCCGAGTTCAGCCTGGCATCGACCTCCGTGGACGTCAAATCGCTGAAGTGGCAATCCGGCCGTTCTACTCTGGAAGCGCGCGGACGCATCGACGATTTCCGCAATCCCCATCTGGACGGAAGCTACGACGCGCATGTCGATCTCGCTGACGCCGCCGCGATTGCTAGGCGGCATGATCTGCGCGAAGGGACTGCCGAGTTCAAAGGCAGCGGCAAGTGGTCGCTGAGCGAGTTCTCCACCACGGGCGCCGTGGCCCTGCGCGACGCAGGCTGGCAGGACGATCAGATCGTGCTCAAGAAAGCCAGCGCGACCGCGGATTACACCGTGACGGATGACCAGATCAAGCTCTCGAAGTTGCAGGGCAGGTTATTCGGCGGCAGTTTCGCGGGCGACGCACAGGTGGGTAACTGGCTGCACGGTATCCTCCCGATGCCGCCGGGCAAGGTGAAGAAGGGCACGGAAAACCTTGCGGTGATTACCGCGGTGCGGCCTCCAGCGAAGAAGGGCGAAAAAGTAAGGCTGTCAGGCGTGCAGAGCGGCACGGTGCATGTGCGTTTGCGAGATATTTCTGTCGCGGACGTGGCGTCTGCCTTAAGCGTTCCCGCGCACCCGCTAGGACGATTTCGCCCCGCAGGCGCGGCCAGCGGCACCGTGGATGCACTTTGGAAAGGATCGTACCGGGATGCCGAGGTTGGATTTGCGCTTGAGGTCAACCCGCCCGCGCGTCTCGCCGCAGGCGAATTGCCGGTGACCGCCCATGTTCAAGGCAAGTATCGCCTCGGCAGCGACTCGCTGGAACTCGCGGAGTTCAGCTTGACTACGCCGGCTTCGAAAATTCAGGCATCCGGGACTTTGGCGGCTTCCTCAACGCTGCACTTTTCTGTTACCACTTCCAATCTGGAAGAGTGGCGGCCGCTGGTGGCGGCCCTGGGCGGTCCCGCCGACTTGCCGTTCCGCGTGGATGGCAATGCGATCTTCAACGGTGTTGCCGGCGGAACATTTTCCGCGCCAACCCTGGCCGGAACGCTGGTTGCGGAGGACTTCGAATTCACCATGCCTGCGACCTCGCGCACTCCCGTGCAACCGGTGCATTGGGATTCGCTGGCGGCCAGTATCCAGTTCTCTTCGCATGATCTGGCGTTCCGCGGGGGCACTCTCAAACGGGGAGATACCAGCGCTGATTTCGATATCACAGCCAATCTGCAAAACGGGAAGTTCACCGAGACGACTCCTTTCACAGCGCACGTGAACCTGCACAAGGTGGATGTTGCCTCGACTGCGGCGATCGCGGGCTTCGACTATCCGGTTTCCGGAACGGCAGATGTGTCCGTTCAGATCACCGGGACGCGGGCGCATCCTCAGGGGCAGGGGCACATTCACGCGGAGAATGCCTCGGCCTATGGCGAGTCGATCGAAACGTTCGATGCCGACCTGCGCATGGCGGGGAACGAGACCGTTCTCAATAATATTCATCTCACCCATCAGGACGCCGAAGTTTCCGGCACCGCCGCCTATACCCCGGCGACGCACGCGTTCCGCCTGGACCTGGCCGGAAAGAACTTTGACATCGCGCGCATTCGCGAGATCCATTTGGACCCGTTGCCGATGGCGGGTCGAGCCGACTTTACCCTGCAAGGCTCCGGCACGACTGAAAGTCCAGCGATTAACGCCAAAGTTCACGTGCGCGACCTTACGCTCGACCGGGAACTCGCCGGCGGGCTCGATCTGGAAGCCACCACGAAAGACGGCGAACTGCATGTGACCGGGCGCTCCGAATTTCCGCATGGCAACCTCGCCGTTGAAGGCAGCGTCGTGATGCGCGGGGACTATCCCGCGAACATTACAGCGCGGACGGATCATCTCGATCTCGATGCCTTGTGGCGCGCTTATTTGGGGCAGCAGCTGACCGGCCACTCCTCGGTCAGCGGCATGATCACCATGGAGGGGCCGCTGCGCTATCCGCGGCAGTGGACGCTGAAGGGAACCGCCACCGATCTTGCCATCGAACTGGAAACTGCCAAGTTGCACAACCAGGGTCCGGTGAGTTTCACGTATGCCGATATGACCGCCCACATCGATCCCGCGCACTTCGTGGGGGAGGGAACCGATGTCACCGGACACGGGTCGATTCATTTCGCGGGAGCGCGGGAACTCGATCTGGCTGCCGACGGCCGAATTGACCTCAAGCTGTTGGGCAGCATGGTGCCGGATCTCACCGTTTCCGGTCTGTCGACGATCCACATGACTTTAGGGGGCACGCTGAGCGAGCCGCTCCCGCAAGGCAGCGTCCAGATCAAGAATGGAAGCGCTACGTACGCAGGATTGCCCAGCGGCCTGAGCGAGATGAACGGCGCGTTTAGCTTCACACGGGATCGCGCTCATATCGACCAACTGACGGCCCGCACCGGCGGCGGCACCCTCGACCTGAAAGGTGACGCGACCAACTACAACGGCCAACTCAATTTCAACCTCACCGCCGTGGGGAAAGAAGTGCGTCTGCGGTATCCGCCGGGCGTGAGTTCGACGGCGACGGCGGAACTGCACTGGGTCGGGAACCGCTCCGCTTCGATGGTTTCCGGGGACATCCTGGTCACGAAGCTGGCAGTGACGCCCGGTTTTGACTTTGGCTCGTACCTGGAGCGAAGCCGCCAGTCGGCTGCAATCACTCCGGCGAATTCGCCACTGTACAACGTAAAGCTGGACGTGGCCGTACGTACCGCTCCCGAACTGCAGATGAAGACCGCAATGGCGCGGCTCTCCGGAGATGCTGATTTGCGCCTGCACGGGTCGGTGGCGCGCCCGAGCGTTCTCGGCCGCGCCGACATTCTGGAAGGCGACGCCACCTTCAACGGAATCAAGTTCCGCCTGGAGCGCGGCGATATTACGTTTGCCAATCCCGTCGCGATTGAGCCTCAAGTCAACCTGCAGGCGACCACTCACGTTCGCAACTACGATCTCGACATCACCGTTACGGGGACACCCGATCGCCTGAATGTGAACTATCGTTCGGAGCCGCCGCTGCCCAAGTCGGACATCATCGCCTTGCTGGCTCTGGGTCGCACCAGCGAGGAGTCGGAGCAATTGCAGCAGCAGTCGGGCCAGGGAGGTTTTACCGATCAGGCCACCAATCTCATCATCAGCCAGGCCATCAACTCGACCGTGAGCAGCCGCATGCAGAAACTCTTCGGGGTCAGCCGGATCAAGATCGATCCTCAGGGCCTGACCACCGAAACGAATCCCACGGCGCGGGGCCCGCAAGTCACCATCGAGCAGCAGTTCGCCAATAACATTACTCTCACCTACAGCACCAACGTTTCGCAGAGTTCGCAGCAGATTATTCAGGGCGAGTATTACGTCAACCGCAATGTTTCGATTGTGGGCACGCGCGATCAGAACGGCGTGGTCAGTTTCGATGTCCGCATTCGGCGCCGCAAGAAATAGAATTACTCTCGCGGGGAACAGATTCCCGAATCTCTGAATGGACTTCTCCGGCAATAGTTCTTTATTCGCCAGCTTGCGCGCACACATGGTCCACGCCCAGCTCCGCGCGCGCGGCGTGAGGGACGAGCGCGTGCTCGCCGCTATGGCGCGAGTGCCGCGCCATGAGTTCGCGCCAGAACCCTATCGCGATCAGGCGTATGACGATCATCCTCTGCCTATTGGGGAAGGCCAAACGATCTCCCAGCCGTATATCGTCGCGCTCATGCTGGAAGCGCTGGCGCTTTCGCCCGCCGACAGGGTTCTCGAAGTTGGTACCGGGTCGGGCTACCTGACAGCGTTGCTCGCCGAACTGGTGGCGCAGGTGTTCTCGGTAGAGCGTCACGCCGCGCTGGCGGAGGCAGCGCGGGATTTGCTTGCTCGCCTGGGATACCGCAATGTGAAAGTGATCGTGGGCGACGGTAGCCAGGGATTTGCGGAGGCCTCGCCTTACGATGCCATCATCGTTTCGGCTGCGGCCGCAGAGGTGCCCGGCGCTCTGCTCGCCCAGTTAGCCGAAGGCGGCCGAATGATTCTACCGGTGGGCACAGCGGATTCCCAGCAGTTGCAGTTGATCCGTATGGAAAATGGCCAGCCGCGAATCGCGTTGCGCGAACTGTGCCGCTTTGTGCCGCTGGTTTCGGACACTCATCAGGGTCGAGTTCAGTAAGGTCGCGAAATAAATATGCCCCGTCATCCTGAGCGAAGCGAAGGACCTGTGCAGCCGCTGGCGGCGCCGATGGCGTCGGGGATTGCATAGATCCTTCGCTTCGCTCAGGATGACAGGGCGAATTGATGACTGCTTCAAAGTTATGTCGTGACCATCGCACGCAATCGAGTTGAGACCCCAGCCTGCATTACAATCAACCTCGTGCCCGTCCTGCACAACCTGCGCGTCACGCTGGAGATGATCAAGTGGGAGCACTCNNAGCACTCCATCTTCGCGCTCCCGTTTGCTCTCTGCGGAGCGATGCTGGCGGCCGGAGGCTTTCCTTCGCTGCGCCAACTCGTGTGGATCATCGTGGCGATGGTCGCGGCTCGGTCAGCGGCGATGGCGTTTAACCGATGGGCCGATGCTTCCATCGATGCCGCCAATCCCCGCACTGCCACGCGCGCCTTGCCTGCTGGACACCTTTCTCCCGCATTTGTAGCCACCTTCGTGGTGGTCTCCAGCGCGATCTTCATCGTTGCCGCCAGCCAACTGAACCGCCTCGCGCTGCTGCTGTCTCCGGTAGCTCTGGCGGTCCTGCTGCTTTACTCCTATACGAAGCGCGTGACGCGCTGGTCGCATCTGGTGCTGGGATTCGCGCTCGGCATCGCGCCTTCGGCGGCATGGATCGCGGTGCGAGGCTCGCTCGATCCCCGCATCCTGCTGCTCACCGCCGCGGTGACCTTCTGGGTGGGAGGCTTTGACGTTCTCTACGCCTGCCAGGATTTCGAATTCGATCGCCAGAGCGGGCTGCACTCGATTCCGCGATACGTCGGCATTCCCGCTGCCCTGTTGATCGCGCGCGGCTTTCATCTCGTGATGGTCGGTCTGCTTGTGGCCCTGCTGATCGTCTTCGGCATGGGGAAGATCGCGGCCGTTGGCGTGGGGGCGGTGATCCTGCTCCTGCTCTACGAACATTCTCTCGTCCGGCCCAACGACCTGTCGAAGCTCAATGCCGCCTTCTTCACGATGAATGGCGTCATTTCGGTCCTTTTCTTCGTCTTCGTCGCGAGCGACCTGCTGCTGCGGAAATGATCCCGTCAATCCGGCACTCTCAAATCTACAAGGATCTCTCGCGTAGATAGTCCGCGCAGTCCCACGCGAGATCCCTCACCCGGCTGAACTGCGCCGGGTTCGGGATGACGCCACCTCGCTTACCACATCCGTGCCGGCCGTGCCATAATCACTAGCGCCAAAATTTGGAGGCCTCATGCTTCGGAGTATTGTCCGCACTGCCTGTGTTCCGTTCCTGCTCGCCGCGCTTGTTTACGCCCAGCAGCCCGCCTCCGCGCCAGCCCCTGCTCCCGGCAGTGCGGTCGACTTGGTGCAGCAAGGCGAGAAACTGAGCCGCGACGGCAAGCTGGATGACGCGCTGGCCCTCTACAGTAAGGCACTCGACAAGTCCCCGGATCTGTACGAGGCGCATCTGGCCGTTGGAGCGGCGCTTGATCTCAAGGGCGACTACACCGAGGCGCACGAGCATTTCACCAAGGCGATCGCAGTGGCTCCCGCCGATTCCAACGGGCAGGCATTGCGCGCGATGGCAGTGTCGTATGCGTTCGAGGGCAACACCTTCAAGACAGCGGAATTCGAAATGCAGGTCTTCAATGCACGCCTGGCGAAGAGCGACTCCGTCGGCGCAGCCGAGATTTGCAACGAACTGGCGCGCATCTACCTCGACGCGAATGATCCGGATCACGCCTACAAGTGGTACAAGATGGGATACCACACCGTCATCCACAAGCCTGACCTGACCGACGCTGACAAGCATCTATGGATATTCCGCTGGGAGAGTGCTCAGGCCCGTATTGCCGCCCGCCGCGGCAATGCCGACGATGCCAAGCAACATATGGCCGCCGCCAAAACCGCCCTCGACAATGCCAACAATCCCGAGCAGATGAAGTTCTATCCCTACCTCACGGGATATGTCGCGTTCTACACGGGAGACCCCAAGATCGCGATCGAGGAATTGCAGAAGGCCGACCAGNNACGCACCTCTAGCCAAGGGTTGCTACCAAAAAGTTCTCGAGATCAACAGCCATAATCCGGCGAACGCGTACGCACGTCCGCTGGCGAAGAAAAAGTTGAGCGGCGGCGCCTAAACTGCGATCTGGCTGCACGTGATCCGTTGTCCATCCGATTGTGCAGGATTACTCTTGTAACCGCCGCCGCGGCAAACCGGGTTGCCCCGGTTTCCGCTGCCCCCTAAACTCGTGAGTGCGAGCTATTTGTTGGACAGCCTCGCGACCACTCGTGCGCAATAAAACAAATCCACCGCAGGCCGGCACCATCGACCGCAAGGTCGCGATCAAGCTCGGCTTGACGGCGCTGCTGTATGGAGTGATCCTCGCGCTTGCCCTCAATCGGGATTTCTATTCCGATTCGATGACCTCCGCGTTTCTTTCTCTTGCGCTGGCCAGCGCCCTCATTGTGCTGGTGATGATCCGGCGCTCCTGGTTCGACTTGATTTGGGTTTTGACCGGTAGCTTGTTCCTCGCCGTGCTCGACCTTCGCGTCATGGAGTTTCACCCCGTATTCATGGCCGGCTTTTCGTTCGTAGGCATGGCTGCGCTGGCAGTTCTGGGCACGCACACCCTCTGGGCCGAAGGAGACGACCGCAAACTTCTCCTTTATGGATTTCTGCCGTCGATTCTGTTTGTAGCCTCGGAATACATGGCGAGCACGCTGCTCGACATCACCGAGACGCTCCATCCCAAGACGTTCGACCTCTTTCTTTACTCGTTTGATTGCAGTCTACGTGTGCAGTTCAGTTTTCTGATGGGGCAGCTTTTTTGGACGTGGCTGTGGGTGCGCTTTGTTTGCCTCGTCATTTATATCGCGCTGCCGTTGCCCCTGGCCTTGGTCTACGCCGCCCAGTTGCGGCAAAAGAGAGAAAAGGCTTTTGCAGTCATGCTGGCGTTCCTGGTCACGGGGCCGGTGGGAGTTCTGTTCTACAACATGCTGCCGGCTTGCGGGCCCGTGCACGTCTTTGGGGCGGCGTTTCCGTTTCATCCGCCAGCCATCTCCGACGTGATGCACATGAACGTTGTGCCCATCCTGCTCAAGGGCGCGCGCAATGCTATTCCATCACTGCATATGGCTTGGGTGCTGCTTGTATGGTGGAACTCTCGTGGGCTGGCGCGCTGGATTCGCGCGATTGCTATGGTGTTCGTGGTTCTTACGGTAATGGCCACTCTGGGCACGGGGGAACACTACTTCATCGATCTCGTCGTGGCGTTTCCATTTTCTCTGATGGTGCAGGCCATGTGCTCGTACTCGCTGCCGTTTCGCAGCGGCGCGCGGAGAGACGCATTTCTATTTGGCACGTTTGTGACTCTGATCTGGCTGGCGCTGCTCAGCTTCACTAGCAGCATCTTCTGGAGTTCGCCGGTGGTGCCCTGGGCGATGATTGTCGCGACCGTCGCCCCGTCGATCATTTTCTGGAACCGCCTCATGCGCGCCGGGGATCAGGAAGAAGACCAGGAAGAGCCTGTCCGCTCCCACGGAGCCGCCGCAGGCGCGACCCCGTAACGCTTTGGAAATTGCCAGTCTTTGAAGGCGGAACCGGAGAGACGAGCGGAGCCCTCCGGACCCATGCAACGCCACTTCTATTGATTGACCTTTAGAAGCAGCATCGTGCCGCTTTCAACCTTCACGTTGTTCTTCTCCGAACTCAGCACCGAGCCTTGCGCTGCGTTCTGCCCAGCTTCGAGCTTCAAGTTCGAAATTCCAACCACGCCCTGCGTGCTCCCGTTGATCGGGGGACGCGCGTTGCCTTTCTGCTGAGTGTCGGTGCCGGTGGTTGGCACAGAGTTCGGCGCTGGGCTCGATGGCTGTGTTTGCCCCGCACTTCCCATTGAGCCGCTCCGTCCTCCACCCATCGGAGACGTAGCTGCGCCACCCCCGCCCGCGGGAGCGCCGGGATCACCGCCGCCAGCATTCGCATTGTTCGTGGGAGGCGCGATGACTGCTTGGATCGACATGGGCAAATTCACGTCCCCACTCTTCAAGACCGCATGGTCAAAGGCGATTCCCAGCTGCGATTCTTTTTGTTCTTTGCTGCGCGCCTGCGCCTCAGTCACGTGTCCCGTCACCTTTGTGTCCTTGGGGACAATGACCTCGCCACTGTTGGTCTTGAGATCCATCGTGACTATGGCCACGACTTCGTCACCCGGCTTGGCCGTCTTGGCGTCGATGGTTTTCGTCAACTGCACCGGGATCACGCTTCCTGGAGCGATTCTCATGGCTCCTGCCGCCGGTGCCTGACTTGCGTCAGGCGGCGCCGAGGCTGGAGCCTGCGGGGCGGGCGGAGTTGCTTGCGGCTGCGGTTGACTCTGGGGTTGTGTCGGCGCCGGCTGCGTTTGGGGAGTGCTCGGGTCGGTTGAGGCCGGGGGTATGCTTTGTGCCAGTGCCGACCCGCTCGCAAATGTTGCCATAAGTGCTGCAGCGACAAGAATTCTGTTCATCGAAGGTCTCCTTAGTGGGTAGCGCTCCCGCAAGGTAGATGCATTTTGTGTCCAAAAGGTAGGCGACAATCTTCGACGGCGCCAACCGATGGGGCCGCGAGGGCATCCAAGTGCAATGCCAATCCGACTCATCTACCTTGTCCTGCTCAGTTCGATCCTGGCCACGTGCGCGGCCTGTGCGCCGAATCAGTCTCCCGATCAACTCCGCGAGAAAACTGCCGAAGCCACTTCCAGTCTCAAACGCGATACGAAGGCTGTCGCCGAAGGCGTGAAGGAGGGACTCAGCAACAAAAGATCGGTGGACCTGAACAAGGCGTCAAAGGACGACCTGTCTTCCTTGCCGGGCATCAGTTCCCAAAAGGCAGACCGGATTATCGCCGAACGCCCCTACGCCAGCGCCCATCAGTTGGTGACGCGCCATGTGTTGTCGGAGGCTGAGTACAACCAGATTCAGGACCGTGTCGTCGTCGATCACTAGATCGAGAAAGATAGTGAAGCACGAAAGCCAGAGGGCCTTGATTCCAAAGTGTTTCCTTCGTGAACCTTAGTATCGTGCGTGGTCCAAGCCCATCGCCTCTTGACTCGGTGTCCTCAGTGTCCTCTGTGGTTAACATGGCAGTTGGCATCGTCCTGCGATATCATCAAAGGGATGTCTGCCACACGCCCAAACCACGCCTTCCAGACGCACGACTTTCAAACCGACGACCGACGGCTTGAGCCGATCCACGCCAAAGTTCTCGCCGGAGCGCGGCTCGCTGTCGATGACGCCCTCGCTCTCTACCGCACCGGCGACATTCTTGCCGTGGGCTGGATGGCCAACTTGGTGCGCGAGCGCATGCACGGCGANNTTCAACGTCAACCGCCACATCAATCCGACCAATGTCTGCGTAGCGGCCTGCCGACTGTGCGCCTTCGGACGCAAGAAGGACACGCCCGGCGCCTACACCATGGCGCTCGACGAGGCATTCGAGACCGCGGCCTCGGGATACACCGAGGCGGTGACGGAATTCCACATCGTCGGCGGATTGCACCCCGACCTGCCGTTTCAATATTTCCTCGATCTCTGCTCCGGACTGAAGCAGCGCTTCCCACAGGTGCATCTCAAGGCCTTCACCATGGTTGAGGTGGCCTATCTTTCGAGACGCGCCAAGCTCTCGATTCGCGAGACGCTGGAGCAACTGAAGGCCGCGGGCGTGGACTCGCTTCCTGGCGGCGGCGCGGAGATTTTTGCCGACCGCGTGCGTCACATCATCTGCGACCACAAGATCGACGGCAGCGAGTGGCTCGAGACCGCCAAACTGGCGCACCAGATTGGATTAAAGTCGAACGCGACTATGCTCTATGGCCACGTCGAGAACGACGAAGACCGCGTCGACCATCTGATGAAGCTGCGCGCACTGCAGGACGAAACCGGCGGGTTCCAGACGTTTATCCCGCTGGCCTTCCATCCCG
>PMUM01000124.1 GCA_003166855.1 Acidobacteriaceae bacterium
GTCAAGATTCTGGACTTCGGGCTGGCGAAGGTAGTGCAGCCGAAGGAATCCCTGGCGAATATGGCGCCGACGTTGACCATCCCGGGCGTAGCGATGGGAACTGTGGGCTACATGTCTCCGGAACAAGTGCGGGGACTGGCGACCGATCATCGCACTGATATTTTTGCCTTCGGCGCGATCCTGTACGAGATGGTGATGGGGCAGGCTACGTTCGGCCGGCCTACATCGGCCGACACGATGAGCGCGATCCTGAACGAGGAACCCACGCCGATCTCGGAACTTGCGCCCGAGACACCCGCGGGTCTGCAGAGAGTAGTACTGCGCTGCCTGGAGAAGAACCCGGAGCAACGGTTTCAGTCGGCGTCGGATCTTGCGTTCGCGTTGGAATCGCTCACGGATTCGGGGATCGCGGCACCTTCGAGCGCACATGCGATCAGGCCTGCCGCCGGCAAAAATGGCGCGAAGGACAGGGACTCTGAACGCTTGCGCGCGGTGCTCGCCGTGGCGGCGTTGGCGATTGTGGCCCTGGCGGTGCTCGCTTATTTTTGGATGCTGCCCGCTGCGGCTCCCAAGGTCTCGAATTACATTCAGCTTTCTCATGACGGCCAGCCCAAGTCACTGATTGGGACCGACGGTTCGAGACTCTACCTGGGCGTAGGCGTGGGAAGCTTCGCGTTCCATGGGCTCGCGGAGATGTCGGTGACGGGCGGCGATCCGAGGCGGATGTCGATCATGCCCTCCGCTGACATGGTTCCTGTGGACCTGTCGCCGAGTGGGGCAGAACTTCTGGTGGTGGATGGGCGGGGCGCGCCTCCGCGCGGGCCGATCTGGAGCCTGCCAGTTCTGGGTGGTTCTCCACGCCGGTTGGGCGAAGCATCGGGAGAAACCGCCGCATGGTCTCCGGATGGCAAGCTGCTGGCGTACAGCAATCTTGGCGATTTGTTCGTCGCCAAAGCGGATGGAACGGACTCGCGAAAACTGCTGGCTGTGAAGGGCGACATCAAGAATGTGGCATGGTCGCCCGACGGCAGCCACTTGCGATTCGATACTACGGAGAGTGCCGGGACCATCGGGCAGCAACTCACATGGGAAGTATCCGCGACGGGAACGGATTTGCAGCGCTTCCTTGAGGGCTGGCACGATCCGCCGGATGAGTGTTGCGGCAAGTGGACTGCCGACGGCAAGTACTTTGTATTTCAATCGAAAAATCAGATCTGGGCTCTCGCGGAAAAGAGCAGTTTTATGCACTCTGAACCGAAGCCCATTGCATTGACGTCGAGCCCGCTGTCGCTGTCGTATCCTCTGCCGAGCAAAGACGGCAAGAAGCTGTTCATGATCGGGCAGACGTACCGCGGCGAGTTGATGCGGTTCGACGCGAAAACCGGACAGTTCGCGTCGTTTCTCGGCGGAATTTCCGCGGAATATGTTGCCTTCTCGAAGGATGGGCAGTGGGTGACCTACGTTGCCTACCGTGAGGGCTCGCTGTGGCGAAGCAAACTGGACGGAAGCGAGCGCCAGCAGCTTACTTATCCGCCCATGTATCCGGTGCTGCCGCGCTGGTCTCCCGATGGCAAGAAAATCATTTTCTTCGAGTTTGCGCTGAGTGCAGCCAAACCGGCGAGGATCTATGAAGTTTCCATGGATGGAGGAAGTCCGCGGCAGCTGATGCCGGAGGATCCGCGGCAACAACTGGACCCGAACTGGTCGCCGGACGGGACGAAGATTGTGTTCAGCAACGAGTCGAATGATCCGTCGTCCGCGATTCATGTACTGGACGTGGCCAGCGGCCAGGTCACGGACCTGCCGAACTCGCAAGGGCTGTATTCGCCGCGATGGTCGCCGGACGGCCGTTACATCTCTGCGTTCTCGGCGGATTCGATGCGGCTGATGTTGTTTGACTCACAGACCCAGAAATGGACCGAGCTGGCCAACGGTTCGTTGAGCTGGCTGAACTGGTCGCATGACGGGCAGTATGTCTATGTGCTGGATTACCGCGGCAAGAATGCGGTGGTTCGGATTCGAGTCAGCGACCACAAGACGGAACAGGTCGTGGATCTGAAGAGCCTTGCGACCACCGGCCGCTACGGCGGCGCCCTGTCTCTCGCACCCGATGATTCACCGCTGCTCCTCCGGAATACCGGGAGCCAGGATGTGTACTCGGTGGACTGGGAAGCGCCGTAAGGAGCTTGCGGTCATTCCATAATTTCTTTCATTCGATCATTCCGTCATTCCATAATCCCATCATTCAGATCGGCAATTTTGGATCCGGCTTGCTTGCGGGGCAATCGAGCCGTTGCACCTTGTGATCCAGCAGTTCGTTGAGTTCATGGACCAGGTTGGTGAACCTCTCGCGATTTTCTTCCTTGGCGATCTGCTCGCAGAGGAATTGCATGCGCTCTCGTTCATCAGGGGTCATCCGAGCCTCACGGGGGCGGAAGATTTGTTGCTTCAGAAGGGCGTATGAGCATAAACCCCGAAGACTCGAAAAAGTTGTCCGGTCCGTGGTGCGGTGCGGAACGCCACGATCGGAAGGATGATGGCGATGGCAGGCCATGCGCTGCAATTCGCGATTGCGAGTCTAGGCAGGGGGAATGGTCCGCCGTTCCTTGGCAGGCTTGCGGCCAAGGAACTGACTGGCGGCGAGGCTTCTGAGGCGTTCAATTTTCTCGTGGATCGCTCCCAATAAGTCCTGCAGGATCGCTTCCAGTTCCCCGTCTGTGGCTTCGGTGATCTGGGCGCAGAGGTTTCGGATTCGGTCGTCGAGGCGGCGCGTGTGCATGGCAAGAAGTAGGCGCGTCGACCAGTGGCTGTTCTGTAGAATGCCTGAGTTCGCAGGAGCGTTCGATACCCTACATACTGTAGACCACGCGAAATCCTGGGTCGAAACCCGGTGAGGCCGATCGAGGTTTGAGCTCAAGTTAAGGGGCGAATCTGTTCCGAAGGCTGAATGGGCATAGGGTGTTTCCTTTAGAAGAGAGAAATCGAGTAGACGAGAGAATCGAGCGCGGTTGGCAAACTCGATTACGTTCCGAAGCGTTCCGCGGCGCGGGCTTTTGCCTTGGTAGCTTCTTCCTCGCGATTCTTCGGCAGGGCCGTCGTTTCGAGCGAGCGCAAAAGGCGGGTTGAGATCGCCGCGACTTCGTCGACTGCGGCGAGGAACGAGGCTTCGTTGGACTTGGACGGTTTGTTAAAGCCGGTGATTTTTCGGACGAACTGAAGCGAGGCGGCGCGAACTTCGTCGTCGGTCACGGGCGGATCGAAGTTGAACAGAGTTTTGATGTTTCTGCACATGGTAAAAAGCCTCGCTTGTCTTTAGCTCCCACGCGTCGGGCGGCTAAGACCTTATTTTCGCCCAAGCCGGACCGTATATGGAATCCCCCGTCGGCAAAAATGCAGGCATGCCTCGGATCCACGGGAACGGACGGGCTCTCCGGGAATCCTCATGTTATAATTCTTTATTCTCAGTCGCTTAGAGCACGGAGGACTGTATCGATAAACGTTTTATCCGCACGAACGATCGTATCCGGGCGCGCGAAATCCGCGTGATTGACGACGAAGGGCAGCAGCTTGGCATCATGCCGCCTTACGAAGCCATCAAAAAAGCCCGCGAAAAGAATCTGGACCTGGTTGAGATTTCGCCTACCGCGCAGCCTCCCGTGTGCCGCATCATGGACTACGGGAAGTATCTCTACCAGCAGGAAAAGAAAGAGCGCGAAGCCAAGAAGCACCAGAAAACGATCACCGTAAAAGAGGTCAAGTTCCGCATCAATGTGGACGACCACGATTACGAAACGAAAAAGAATCATGTGCTGCGTTTTCTGGACGAAGGCGACAAGGTGAAGGCGACCATTTTCTTCCGCGGACGCGAGATGACGCGTACCGGGCTCGGCCGCCAGATTTTGGAACGTCTGATTAAAGACGTCGAGCCGCACAGCATTGTGGAGTTTCGCCCCCGCCAAGAGGGGAACACACTTCATGCGATTCTGGCGCCGAAGAAGACGGAAAAAGAGCGAGAGAAAGACAAGCAGAGGGAAGAGAAGCACAAGGCTGCGGCGCAGAGTGCGCCCGGCCCGAGCGCTCCTGCGGCGCAGGTCGCCAAGCCCGCGTCGTAGGGAAGAAACAGAACAGATTCCTCGCTGCGCTCGGAATGACAAGAGTTTAAGAGGGGGAATTCAAAGGTCTCGCCTGAGCGGTCATCTGACATTCTGCGAGAATGAAATGAAACTGACAGCCGAGGGCTGAAAGCTGACGGCTGTTTTCTGAGGACTTTATGCCGAAATTGAAAACGCACAAGGGCGCTGCCAAGCGCTTCAAGGTAACCGGGACGGGGAAGGTGAAGCGGGGGCGATCGCACCTGCGGCACATTCTGACGTCGAAGAGCAAGAAACGAAAACGGAATCTGGGATCGCCAGCGCTCGTGAGCGATGGCGATAAGCGCAAAGTCAAGCGCATGATTCCGTACCAGTAAGACGAATTGAGCGATCTGGCGATTCAGTCATTGAGCGATTGAAACCATTTGCGACAGGGTTTAATCGCACAATCACCCAATCGCACAATTCAGGGGTGTGTGAAGAGGCCAGAGATCGCCGCCATGGCGAATCGTCCTTGCCTCCAGCCGCCGGTAAGTGCAACTAAAAAAGGAGAACACCATGCCTCGTGTAAAACGCGGAACCAAACGCCGCGCCAAACGCAAAAAGATATTAGATCGCGCAAGCGGGTATTTCCTCACCAAGTCGAAGCTGTACCGCTCGGCGAAAGAAGCGGTGGAGCGCGGGCTGAAGTTTGCCTACTCCGGACGCAAGCAGCGCAAGCGGCAGTACCGCTCGCTATGGATCGTGCGCATCGGCGCCGCCTCCAAGTTGAACGGGATGAGCTATAACCAGTTCATTCATGGATTGAAGCTGGCCGGGATCGAACTGGACCGCAAGATTCTGGCGGACCTGGCGGTGAAAGATCCGGCGGGATTTGCCAGCCTGACGACGCAGGCCAAGAGCGCGATCGGCGGGGCAGCGTAGAGCGGCTCTCGGCTTCCGGAGCGACTGGCTTCTCATTTCGTATCGTTATCCACTAGCTTTGTCATTCTGAGCGCAGCGAAGAACCTGTGCAGTTCGCGGCGAGTTGCATAGGTCCTTCGCGCAAAAGGCGCGCTCAGGATGACAGGGCGTAATCTCAGACAACGGTAGTCCGGGTCATCGTGGCATACACCGTTCCCAAACTGACTGATTATTCGGCGGCGGCGCTGGAGAAGGCTGCGGGCGAGTGTATCGGTGCGTGTGCAGGCGAAGCTGCCGAGGTTCACAGTGATGCGGAACTGAAAGCGTTTCGCGACCGGTGGATGGCGCGGAAGAACGGAATCCTCACGCAGATTAATGAGTTATGGCTGAAGGGCGCGCCGAAAGAGGGGAAGCGCGAGGCGGGGATTCGCGTCAACGAGTTGAAGGCGAGGATTACGGAACTCGTGGAGGGCGCGCACGTCGCGGGCTCCGGCGGGGATTCGCTTGTGGCTGAGCGCGTTGATATTTCCCTTCCTGGGGTGCGGCGGCCGATTGGAGCCGAGCATCCGGTCATGCGCACTTGGCGCGAGATTGTTTCCGTCTTCCAGAAGCTCGGGTATTCCGTCGCTGAAGGTCCCGTCGTCGAGACGGATTATTACAACTTCGAGGCGCTGAATTTTCCTCCGAACCATCCGGCGCGGGATACGCAAGACACGCTGTTCATCGCGGAACAACAGTCGAAGCCGCAGCGCGAGCGGTTGCTGCTGCGTACGCACACGTCTCCGGTACAGATTCGAACCATGGAGAATATGCGGCCACCGATTCGCATCGTGATTCCGGGAACGGTGCATCGCAACGATCCTCCCGACGCGAGCCACTCGCCGATGTTCCATCAGATCGAGGGACTCGCCGTCGACACAAACATCACCTTCGGAGATTTGAAGGGGACGCTCGATCACGCCATGAAGGCGCTGTTCGGATCGTCAGTGAAGACGCACTTCCGGCCGTCGTTCTTCCCTTTCACGGAGCCCAGCGCAGAACTGTATGTGACTTGTTTCATCTGCGGCGGGAGCGGGAAGCGCGGACCGGATAACGCTCCCTGCCGTCCGTGCAAGCAGAGTGGATGGATCGAGGTACTCGGCTGCGGCATGGTCGATCCGAATGTGTTCGAGTTTGTGAAAGACAACGGATACGACCCGAAAAAAGTTTCGGGATTCGCGTTTGGCATGGGTGTGGATCGACTCGCTCTGCTGAAGTATGGCGTAGATGATTTGCAATACTTCTTTCAGGGTGATGTGCGGTTCTTGCAGCAGTTTAGGTAAAGTGGCTCTTAGCTATTAGCTCTTGGCTCTTAGCTAAAGGCCAGGAGCCAAAAGCTGATTTCATGAAATTATCTCCACAATGGATTCGCGATTTTGTCGATCTCACGGTCGACGACCGGCGGCTTGCCGAAGACTTGACCAATGTTGGGATTTCGGTCGAGGGCATCAGCGGGAGCGGCGCGGATACCGTGTTTGAGATGGAGATCGGCACGAATCGTCCCGATGCGATGAATCATTACGGCGTGGCTCGGGAAGCGGCAGCTATTTATAATCGGCCGCTATTTCAGCTTTCAGCTCTCAGCTCTCAGCTTG
>PMUM01000326.1 GCA_003166855.1 Acidobacteriaceae bacterium
GCCAGGAAGGCGGGCAAGGTGCGCTACATCGGTTTTACCGGTCACAAGGATCCGTACATCCACCTGCGCATGTTGCAACAAGCGCGCAAGTGCCAGTTCCGCTTCGATACCGTGCAGATGCCGCTCAACGTGATGGACGCGCACTTTCGCAGCTTTGCGCAGATGGTTCTGCCCGAGTTGGTGAAGCAGGAAATCGGCGTGCTGGGCATGAAGTCGATGGGCAATGGCGTGATTCTGAAAAGCAAGACGGTGTCGGCGCTCGAATGTCTGCACTACGCGCTGAGCCTGCCCACGTCGGTGGTGATTACTGGCATTGATAAGCCGGAGATTCTGGACCAGGCGTTTGAGGCGACGAAGAACTTTCAACCGATGAATCGCGAGCAGATCACGCAACTGCTGGCAAAGACGAAGGAAGTGGCGATGGCCGGCAAATACGAATTGTTCAAGACGTCGTCACATTTCGACTCGACCGCGAAACATCCAGACTGGCTGGGTGGGGATGCGCCGGACGTGCAGAAACTGGCGCCGCCGGCTGCCTAGAGTCCCAGAGGGCGATTTAGGATATGATCGGTTGCGCCGAGCCCCAGTGATGCCGCCCTCTACTCCACCCGACAACCGCAAGCCAGAGAAGAAACAGAATCCATGGGTGCAAGTCGGGCGCTATAGCCAACTTGCCCTGATGCTGCCGGCCGGCACGGTTGTGGGATGGCTCGCCGGCTCGGCCCTCGATCGCTGGCTGCACACCTCGTGGATCAGCATTGTCGGACTGTTTCTCGGGATCGCCGCAGGCATGATCGAACTGATTCGCACCGTGCTGCGGGACACGAAGTGAGTTTGTCCGAGTGTTGGGCAGTCGATCGCGTATCGTGACATTCTCGAAACTTCTGGCAGCGCGTCTTTCCTTTTTATGCCGTGCTGCTCCAAACACTCGGGCGGGGGCGCCCGCGCCACATAAACCTTGAACCCGAGGTATGCTGGTTGCAGTTATCCTGCTGCTAGCGCCATTCGTAATGCATTCCTGCGACAGATGAGCGACGACCACGAGAATCCTAACGCTTCCCAGATCTCTGGCGACGCCTTCTACTCCGGCGCCCTCGACCGGATTCGCAATTCGATGATTGCCCTCGCCCTGGGCCTAACTGCCGCGGCATGGTGGAGATTCGGGCGGGCGGCCGCTGCGGGCTTCCTGTGCGGATGCGTTATCGCCTACCTTAATTTCCACTGGCTGAAAAGCGGGGTTTCGGGCCTCGCCGATCGCGTCACCGGTTCGGCTAAAGCTCAGTCGGGCAAGGGGATTGTGGCCCGCTTCCTCTTCCGCTATGTGTTGTTGGGAGCCGTCGCGTATGGTATATTAACCAGTTTTCCCGCGAGCCTCAGGGGATTGTTTGTAGGCCTGTTTTTGCCTGTCGGGGCCATTGCCTGCGAGGCGGTTTACGAACTCTATGCATCGCTCGCACGCGGGATTTAGCGGAGAATTGCTCTCGACCGAAGGAAAAGCTAGCAGCTAGAAGCCGTCTCATGCCTGAACAACTCTGGTTTACCGAAATCCTGAACCGCCTGTTCGGCGGCCCCGTCACGGCATTTCTGCGGGCGCTCCACATCGAACCCAAGTACGCGCAGGCGCCCATTGCGAATTCGTTCGCGATGGAGTTACTGGTTTTCGCGTTCCTGTTGAGCCTCTTCCTTCTGGTGCGATCGCGCCTGTCGGTCGAGTCCCCCGGAGGACTGCAGCACACTTTCGAAGGCCTCGAAGGCTTCGTCCTGGGCCAGAGCCGTGAGATTATCGGACATCACAGCGAACCCTATACCTCGTTCTTCGCAATTGTGTTTGTGTTCATCCTGATCTGTAACCTGATCGGTCTGATCCCCGGTTTTGAGTCTCCCACGGGCGTTCCCACCGTGCCCCTGGGTTGCGCCATCTGCGCTTTCTTGTACTACCATACGCAGGGCTTCAAACACGCCGGGCCTAAATACCTCCTGCAATTTTTTGGACCACCCATGGAGGGCATGCCAATCTATGCCCGGATCCCGCTGGTAGTTCTGATGCTCCCGATTGAACTGGTCAGCCACTTCGCGCGCCTGCTTTCACTCACGGTGCGTCTCTGGGCCAATATCTTCGCCGGCGATCTGGTGACCCTGGTCTTCTTTTCCATGATCCCGATCGGCATCCCGATCATTTTTGGCGGCCTGCATATCTTCGTGGCGTTCTTGCAGGCGTACGTTTTTATGCTGTTGTCGATCATTTATGTCTCGGGCGCGGTCGCGGATGAGCACTAAGTTTTGTAGCCGCAAGCGTGAGGGCGTCTGCACGGTACGGCGTCAACCACCCACTGGCGGCAATTTGATACGAGGAGAAACACGATGCGTAAACTGAGTTATCTGTTCATGTCACTGTCTGCCCTGTGCTTCGCCATGCCTGCCTTCGCGCAGGGCGGCGCTGCCGGAGGGACCAATTGGGTCGCGATCACCGCCGGATTCTCCATGGCAATCGCCTCGGCGATTTGCGGTCTGGCTCAAGGGAAGGCCACCGCAGCCGCAACCGAGGCCCTGGCCCGCAACCCTGCCGCGCGACCAGGCATCCAGTTTGCCCTGCTGTTGGGCCTGGTCCTGATCGAGTCACTGGCGCTGTACACGCTAGCGATCATCTTCTTGAAGGTAAAGTAGCGACAGTGCGAGGGCGAGTCGCCCCTTCGGCAAGCTCAGGGCAGGCTCTCGCGACAGTCGGCGGGACCCTTCGACTTCGCTCAGGGCAGGCTGCCGGCGCTACAAGATAAAGCCTCTGCTCACGAGCAGAGGCTTTTGTATTTCGAAGCAGAAATCTGTTTCCTAGATCTTACGCTCGCCGCTCCACTCCTGGCCTTTATTCTGGGGAGCGTTATTCAGGGCTTCGACCAGCAGGCGGCGCAGGCGGTAGCGGCTCTCGAGGTCGGTGCTTACGATTTCGAATCCGACTTCGTTCACGCGGGCGCGGCGCAGCAGCACATGGGCACGGATCTTCGCGCGCATGCCGACCGAAATCTCCAAGTCGGCCTCGCTGCCGATGCGGAGGTTGTCTTCCTTTGTGCCCATGCCGCCACCCAGGCTCAATTCGCGGATCATGATTCGGGACTTGCCCCACGAGCTGCCAATCGTCGCCGTCACGGTTTTGGAGAGCACCAGACGCTCGTAGCGCCGTTGCCGCACCCACGGGCATGCCGGAGCCAGATCCAGCGGGGCAATTGCCAGCTCCGCCGGCTCGAGACCGCTGTCGGAGAGAACCTGCGAGCTATAGCGGGGATCGGTTTTCGAAAGAGCCTGCGCCGCGGCGATTCTCAGCTCGCGGTGGTGCACCCAGCCGAAGGTCTTTTTGGTTTCCAGAATCTCGCGGAGGGTGGCGATGGCCTCGGGGTCCTTCAATCGTCCCAGGGACTCAATCGCCTTGAGCTGCACGAACGGGGACCGGGAAGCGGCTTCGCCGGGCCGCGCCATGGCGATCAACGGCGGAGCCGCAGTCAGGTCGCCGCTCATTCCGATTTCGTCCACGGCCTCGGGCAGTACCAACGGATCCAGGATCTCGGCCAGTTCGAGAAGCGTGCGGCCGCGGTCGGTGGCTGCGCCATATGCAATCTGCCGCACTACAACGTCGTGATAGAAGCGGTTCCACTCCGGCATGCGCGCGGGCAGAAGTTCCAACAGCGTTCCCACGTCAAGGCGGCTCACCAGTCCCACCGCACCGGCGGCCTGTCTGGGCTGCCCAGTGCGAAGAATTTCGCGCAACTGAGTCAGTACGGGAGACCCCAGCTGCTGCACGAGTTCGATCATGCGGTCGCATTCGTCGCGCCGCATGCAACGGAAGAACCGGTCGGCCAGATGCTCGGCGCCCGCGTGGCTTGTCCGCCGCAGGACCGACAACATATCGGGAGGAATGGGCTCCAACTGGAGCGCTTCCTCAATGAACTCCGGCAGGCGGTTCTCAACGCCCACACGTGGGCGGAGATCGCTCATCAGTACCGGGCGCTCCACGCTGATCAGTTCCATGCCGGCGCAGACTTCATTGACGGCGGCGAAGTTCTTGGCTGAGCTGGCTTCCTGACTCAGGCGCACGAATGCGGCGCTGAACAAGCTTTGCAGTTCCGCGTCCTTCTCACCGATCAATTGCTCGCTCAGCTTGCGGATCGCCTGGCCCATGGGTTGCCCGCCCAACCGCGCGTACAGGTCGGCCAACTGGCTCAGGCCGATCGCGGTGCGACGGCGCGGTTCGGCATCCTTCGCGCTCAGGCAGCTGGAATAGTTGTTGAGAATGTCCGTCGCGCTCTGCTTGTCGTCGCGATCGAGCAGGACTTCCACAAACTGCCGCAGGTTGCGCGGAGGCACGCAGGGCGCCTCATGCGACATCAGCACGCTTTTCTTGCCGGACTCCGGCACTTCCGCCCAGAACATACGGTCCAGTATGTCGGCGTGCGACTCCACCAGAATCCCGGCCTTGTTCATCTTTTCTTCTTGCAGCTTCAGAATCTGGCGCAAGGAGTCCATCTGGCGGCTCATGTGCTCCATCATCTGGTGAACTGCGTTGACCTTGACCTCGCCCTTTTGATAACGCTCGAGCGCGAAGCGAATGGCCATGTGCTCGGCAGCCTTCATCAGCAGGGGCGTGTCGTCCTCTTCTGCTGTCGCGGCCTTCGCTGCCAGACTGCCCAGCAATTGCTGAAGGTTCAGCCGGGTGTTGGGATCGGTCTCCTTCAGTTCCTTCTGGATCTCTTCTTCTTTGATGTTCGGATCCGTCTGTACTTGCCCAAAACGCGTCAGCAGCCGGATCGCCTGGATTACTTCTTGCTCCTGCAGGGGAACGATTCCGCCTGTCCACGCCGGAGCTGCCCCAGTTGCCGCGCTACCTGGAGCCCCCACTGGAGTACCGTCCGGAACCCATCTTCCCTTGCCTGTTCCTTGCGGCATGTTCGGGACACTGCCCAGGGGAACCATGGGAGTTCCGTCCGCCGATGCTTTGCCCCCTCCGCCTGAGTTCGCGCCTTCGGCGGCGGCGATCAACTGCAACAATTTCTGGGGATCGTTGAGCCACTGCTTGAATTCTGGTCCCAAGGTTTGCGCGGCGATCTGCGCCGCGATGCTGACATCGCCGGTCAGCGGATCGGCTGCGACGAACTTCACTTCATTGATCTTAATGGTGCTGGGACCCCGGTTGTTGGCGGAGAGAGCTTCCTTGATCTGCTTGGAGACATCCTGGGCTTTCGATCCGGCAACGGTAAAGGCGCGCACCAGGCGAATGAAGTCTTCCTCTGTAACGTCTTTGGAGAAGTGCAGGCTGGCTAGTCCTGCCGTGGACAAGAGGGTGGCAAAGCTGCGCTCTGCGTTTCCTGTTTCCAGCGGAATCCCGTCGAGCAGCAACTTATTGTCGGAAACGCCCAGCAGGAAACCCTGGTCCCCGGTGGTCGGCAGACCCTGCTGCAACTCTCTCCACGTGGTTTCGAATTGTCCCTCAGTGCGCTTGTGCTCATAGCCATACATCCGGGCGTACTTGATCAGGATGTTGAGGCTATGAACAAATGCGCGGGCCGAGGCGGCACGTGCACCTTGCGATGTGTTTGCGGCAGAGATAGGAAACTCCTCGAAAGCGCAAGATTGAAGCTCAAGGGTAAAGCGAAACGGTAAGGGCTTAAACGTTACGGAGGTAATGGAGAGACACCAAAGGTGGGACCTCAAGGCCATGACCTCGCTCTCCAAAAGGGAACCCGGCATCGAGCTTTGTGGTCCCCAACTCTTGAACGCCGCGAAAACTGGGGAGGCTGGGTTCGTGGTGATGAAAGGCGCGCAAGTTCAGTAGAATACTCGCGGAGCGTGAGGGCCTTTCCCTACCTTGAAGACCACGACCAAGACGACGGGGCTGCGCTACTGGATGGCGCGTGTACTGGAAGAGTGCGAGCATGTCGCCGCCGATTTCAGCGCCGATCCCGTGCACGATTTGCGGGTATCGCTGCGGCGCTGCCGGTCCATGGCCGACGGCATGATGGCCATGGATCCCCATCGCGAGTGGAAAGCGATGAAGAAGGCCGGGAAGCGGCTGTTCCAGCGACTGGGCGCGTTGCGCGATGTACAGATCATGATGGAGTGGATTGAGAAGCTGCGTCCTGGCCCGATTGAGGCTGCGGCGATGGTTGTGTCCCCGGAAGTTTCTGCGGATGGCCACAGTGCGGGCGGGGGCGGCAGCGCCACATTGAACCCTGATCCGCCGGCACAAGCGCTGTTGCAGATTCTACGAGGGCGTGAAATCGAGCAGAAGCGGGAAGCTCGCGCCGCGCTTGAGGAATTTGATCGCAAGGAGTGGCGGCAATGGAGCACTTCACTGCCGGTGCGCGCGGCGCGCATTCGGCTGGGGAGCGCGGTATTCAAGCATCTGGCACTGGAGCGCTGGACGGCAGCGCGGGAACTGCACACCCGGGCGCTGCGTAACCGGTCGCAGGTTGGGTTTCATACTCTCAGAATTGGGATCAAACGATTTCGCTACATCGTCGAGAATTTTCTGCCCGTCGAGCACAAGGCATGGAGCAACGACCTGAAGCACATGCAGGACCTGCTGGGAGAGGTGCACGATCTGGACGTGTTGTGGGCCACCGCGCTGGCGTGCCACGTATTTCCAGACGAAGATTCGCGCAAGAGCTGGCACACGCGAATCATGGACGAGCGCACGAAGCGGATTGGCGAGTATCGGGAGCGGACGGTCGGTCCGGATTCCCTGTGGGACCAGTGGCGCGCAGGGTTGCCGCAGGGCAAGCAGATTCAGGCAATGGCGACGCAACGCATGAAGTTGTGGGCGAAGGCGCTGGATCCGGACTTCGGGCACTCGGAAAGAGTGGCGCGGCTGGCGCTGGAACTTTATGACGGTCTCGTGGGCGCGGGGTTGATCGCAGGTGGGCGTACTGCGGCCCCGTCGGAAAATGGCGGCGGGTCGGAGGCACGCGCCAGTTTGAATCTGGCCGCTCTGCTCCACGACGTTGGCAAGGCGAAAGGCAATAAGGGACATCACAAGGAATCTTCGGAATTGATCAAAGGGCACGGGACGCCTTTGGGCTGGACGACGGAAACCATGACGCGAGCCGCTATCGTGGCACGTTTCCATGCGGGGGCACTTCCCTCTCGAAGCCACAAAGCGCTTCGGGATATGCTTCCTGAGGAGCAGAAGATCACGATTCAACTGTCGGCGATTCTCCGGCTGGCGAATGCATTCGACAACGCACACGACGGCCACATCCGTCGGGTGAAGATCGAGAATATGGACCCGGCAAGACGGCGAACAAACGGGTTCCTGCGCAAGCCTGTGAGGTTGGGTCCGAATGAAGCTCTGATCATCGGGGCTGAAGGATTCGTGGCCGGGAGCTTGACCGCGCAGGCTGTGGCTGCGGAGAGATATTTGCTGGAAACGGTGCTGCGGAGGCCGGTGGTGGTAAAGGCGATGAAAAGTGCGGAGCCGCGGCGAGTTGTCACGGAGGCGAAACAGATCGCGTCGTGATGCGATGATCCTTAAGGAAGGATCGAGCGCTCGTCTAGCCGGGGAAGCCCCGCAGTCACTTTCGGCGACGAATGGTCCGGGTTACAAATGCATACATCGATGACTCACGCGCAACTGGTGGAACGGGCGGTGCGGTGGCTGCGGGCGTATCGCTGCGGGGTGGTGCTGTCGGAGCAGGCCTGCGTCAGTGGCGAGATGCCGGACGCGATTGGATGGAAGCGCGCTTCGCATTCGGTCCTCGTCGAGTGCAAAGTCACGCGGGCGGATTTTCTGGCGGATCGCGGGAAGCCTTTTCGCACCAAGCCTGAGCAGGGAGTCGGCTGTGAGCGGTTTTACCTGACTCCGCCATCGTTGGTGAAGATTGAGGAATTGGCTGCAGGTTGGGGATTGTTGGAATTGCGCCGCGGGCGGATCGAGATGGTGCGGAGCTCGGCGAAGAATCTGAGAACGGCTGCCGGCTTCCGCTATGAAATGAATCTTCTACTGGCCAGCCTGCGGCGAGTCGAGGTGCGCATCGAACCGCAGAGCATCACGGACTTCCTGAAGTGGAAGAACCGTATGGCTGAATACAATCGCGGGACACTGCCTGAGGGCCTGGAGACAGCCGAGGAAGAGTTGAATGTTTTCCTTGAACCGGAAGTACCGTGCTAGTCCGCGAGTGGGTTGAGGCCAGTTCATACCGCTGGCGATTCGGGATGCGAGGGCGAGACGCCAGCGCTACGGAAAAAGAAAACCGGGCTGGTTGGCCCGGCTTCTTCTGCGTCGAGTTGGATGCGGTTACATCACAGCGCGGCGCGACTGGCGCTGAGGGTGCTGTTCCGCTCCTCAGGCGAGTCCACAGATCGAAAGATCTGACCGGCAAGAGGAAACCGACAAGGGGCCGGGTGCACGCAGCGTGCCATGCACCTACTTGTTTCGATTATAGGTCGTAAGCGATTGTTTTCATTACGGTTACAGGAACAGCAATGCGCGCCAGATTTTGACTGGCGCACGTTTCGCTCCCAGCTCCAAGAGCAAAGTTTTGCACAGGATGCACACTACTGTGTGCATCCACGCGAGATCCACATTGCTGGCGGGCAGAGACGTAGCAAGCTACGTCTCTACGAATTGGCGGCGGGATGCAACGCACTTTCTCGACTATAATCTCCCGCACTCATGTCTCTGACCTCTGGCTCGCGCGTTGGCCCTTACGAAGTCATTTCAGCAGCAGGTGCGGGAGGGATGGGCGAGGTGTACCGCGCTCGCGATACCCGGCTCGACCGCACGGTCGCAATCAAAATTCTTCCGGCACATCTGACCGACAACCCTGATGCCAAGCAACGGTTTGACCGCGAGGCGAGGGCGATTTCGTCGCTGAACCATCCCAACATCTGCACCTTGTATGACGTGGGGCACCAGGACGGGATGGACTACATCGTCATGGAGTTTCTGGAGGGCGAGACGCTGGCTGCCCGGCTGGCGAAGGGGCCTCTGCCTCCGGAGCAGGTGTTGAAGTATGGCATTGAGATTTGCGAAGGGCTGGAAAGGGCTCACAAGACGGGAGTGATCCACCGCGATCTGAAGCCGGGGAACATCATGCTGACGAAGGCGGGCGCGAAGCTGATGGACTTCGGATTAGCCAAAGCGGTGACGGGCCCGCCGCCAGCTTCGGGACTGACCGCAACATTGGACGGGGCGTGGGCGGGTGGAACGGGCACGGGCGAAGGCGCACGAGCGTCGCAGAATCCGCTGACGGCGCGGGGCATGATCGTGGGCACGTTCCAGTACATGTCGACCGAGCAGATTGAAGGGAAAGAGGCGGATGCGCGCTCGGACATTTTTGCGTTGGGCGCGGTGTTGTACGAAATGGCAACCGGGATCAAGGCGTTTGCCGGCAAGACACAGGCCAGCGTGGTGGCGGCGATTCTGGCGTCGGAGCCGCAGCCGATTTCGGTGGTGCGTCCGATGTCGCCGCCGGCGCTCGATCGCGTGGTGAAAACCTGTCTAGCGAAAGATCCAGACGATCGGTTTCAGAATGTGCATGATGTGAAGTTGCAGTTGATGTGGATCTTGGAGGGTGGATCGCAAGCGGGAGTGCCCGCGCCAGTAGCGGAGCGCCGGAAGAACCGCGAGCTTGGGCTGATTGCGGCGCTTGTGTTGTGTGGACTTCTCGCTGCAGGCGGGATCGCGGGGACGCTGGTTTTCTCAAAGAAAGCGGACAGTTTCCGGAAGGTGGTGCGGGCGCAAATCGGGCCGCCAGAGCATTACACTTTCACGGCGCTGAATAACAGCAATCACGTCACGGTTTCTCCGGATGGCAACAGTATCGCGTTTATCGCGGAGGGCGAGGGCAAGCAGTTTCTATTTGTGCGCCCGCTGCAGGCAGCCGAGTCGAAGCCACTGGCAGGAACGGAAGGCGCGTATTACCCCTTCTGGTCGCCGGACAGCAAATTCATTGGATTTTTCGCGAACGGAAAATTGAAGAAGGTGGAAGCTTCGGGTGGAGTGGTGCAAGCGCTATGCGATTCTCCGTTCGGACGCGGCGGCACGTGGAACCGCGACGGCGTGATTCTTTTCACGCCGGGGATTCATGACGTGATCTATCGCATCCCCGACGGCGGGGGTCAACCCGTAGCCGTCACCAAGGTCAAGAAGCCGGGTCCTTTTGCCGGGAGTCGCTGGCCTTTTTTCCTGCCCGATGGAAAACATTTCTTATATGTGGAAACGGAAGCAGCCGATTTCCGGGGCAAGGTTTATGCGGCTTCTCTGGATTCTCCAGAAACGAAGCTGATCGTCGAAGACAACAGCGCCGCCGAGTACGCCAACGGCTTCATCTTCTTTACCAAGGATGGCAATCTGGTGGCGCAGCCGTTCGATCCGGAACGATTGGCTGTGAGCGGGAATCCAGTGCCGGTAGCGCCGAAAGTGGAGTACGTCGAGGCCAAGTCACGGGGGAATTTTTCTGTCTCGGCGAGTGGCGTGCTCGTCTATCGGAGTGCCTATTCGAGCCCAAGTCGCCTGGTGTGGCTGGACCACAATGGAAAACAAGTCGCAACTCTGGGGGAGCCGGCGATCTACGGGTGGCTGCGGTTTTCCCCCGATGGCCGCAGGTTGGTCGTCTCCCGCGAGGATGCGACAGAGACCGGCAAGTATGATCTTTGGTTCATGGATGTGGAACGTGGAAATCTATCCCGGTTGACCTTCCATCCTTCGGTGGGCTACAGCGCGGCCTGGTCTCCTGATGGCACCCACCTGGCGATTGCATCCCTGGGAACAAAAGTGCAAATCATACCCGCCAATGGGACGGGGACTCCGGTGACTGCTTCAAGCGAGCAGGTGTCGGGGGTGAGGGACTGGTCGTCGGATGGACACACGATTATCGTCCAGCAACAGAATTCCAGCACGGGCATGGATGTGCTGTCGCTGCCAGTTTCAGAGAAGCCAGAAGCGCTGACGCCGCTGCTGAACTCGCAGTTTGACGAGATACTGCCCAGGCTGTCTCCGGACGGGCACTGGCTGACCTATATCTCGAACGAAAGCGGGCGCGGAGAAGTCTATGTGGTGCCGTTTCCTGGCAGGGTCGGGCGCTGGCAGATTTCCAGCAACGGGGTCACGATGAACGTCCCAGGCGTTGCCTGGAGCCGGAATGGCAAGCAGATCTACTTCCGCGATGCGGCGGGAGGACTGATGGTGGTCGACGTCCAACCACAAGGCAGCGAATTTCACTCGGGCGTACCGCGGCAGATTTTCACGGCCCCAGGCGGGGTGCGGCCGGTTGATGAGGCGCCGGATGGACGAATTCTGGTGGCTCTAGAGCCGGAACAAGGATTCGCTTCGCCGATCACACTGGTGTTGAACTGGGATGTGGAGATGAAGAAGTAAGAACCCTTTTGGTCACTCGCCGTGCTTCGCACGGCGGACAGCCCTGGGGCGGCTGTCCCCACATTTCGACGACGTCACATGTCTCTGCGGCCTTCCATGGCTTTCAGCATCGTGATCTCATCCGTGTATTCAATGTCGCTGCCGACCGGGATTCCCATGGCTATGCGGGTTACTTTCACTCCGACGCGCTTGAGTTGCTGCGAGAGATACGTCGCGGTGGCTTCGCCTTCGACGGTGGGGTTGGTGGCGACGATGACTTCGTCGACGTTGCCGGCGTCGACGCGGGTGATGAGATTCGAAATGCGCAACTGCTCGGGGCCGATGCCGTGCAGTGGAGAGATCGCGCCGTGCAGGACATGGAAGACTCCGTTGAAATGCTTCGTCTTTTCGATGGCGGCGATGTTGGTGGGCTCTTCGACCACGCAGACCAGGCGCTGGTTACGGGTGGGGCTAGTGCAGTAGACGCAGGGGTCGACGTCGGTGATGTTGTTGCACACCGAGCAGAGCCGGAGGTTGGCCTTGACGTCGCGCACGGCGGTGGCGAGGGCCTCGGCGTCTTCGTCGCTGGAGCGCAGGATATAGAAGGCCAGACGCTGGGCGCTCTTAGCGCCAACGCCGGGGAGCTTTTTCAGCTCGTCGATCAGGCGGGACATGGGTTCGGCGAATTTAGACATTTTTAATTCACTTTCAATCGGCTGATCATCTTTGCGGTGGCCTATGCAATTTGCTTAGCGGCGAGAAAGTGCATAGGCCCTTCGCTTCGCTCAGGATGACAAGCATTAAGAATCACTCACTGCGATGGCGGCAGCGAGTATTCGAGATCGTAGGAGTGCTTGCCGCCGGCGGCGATGATGATTGTCATCTTTCCGGCGATTCCTGCCAATTGGCCGGTGCCGGAGTCAGGCACCACGGTGATGGTGAGTTGCGGTGTATTCTGCGTCGTGATTCCGGTGTGCTGCAGGACGAAAGAGCCGGTGCGCCCTTGCAAGGTTCCGGTGACTTTCTCGATAGCGACGTAGGCGCCAGAGCCTTTAACCGCGGAGCCGGCTGTGAGCATCTGGCCTTTGCCGGTAGCGTCGAGATCGCCGTGGTACTGCTTATCGAGCGTCATGCGGCCAAGGAGTGGGTCGTCGGACTTGTCGTCCTGGGGCGTGACTTTGACGTCGAAGGGGCCGGTGGCGTGAGCGGGCATGGATGCCTCTTTCGGGTTAGAAGATGCGGTCTGCGCGAGGATCGACGCAACAAAGATCAGGCAGATCGTCCCTACGAATACAACTCCAGCGCAGTGATTCATTCTCATACTGCGGTCACCTCAGCGGCTAAACCCGCATCCTGTTGTTGCTCCGTGCGGCACGACTGAAGTCGTGCCCTTCCCGACTAGCCTGCGTCAGCTGGCATCCGTCAGAGACCGGGGATGCCCAGGCCACCGAGCATTCCGCCGACTGTCGATTGCATTTGCGAGTCGACCTTGCGGGCGGCTTCGTTGACAGCAGCGAGCACCAGGTCTTGCAGCATTTCGACGTCACCGGATTTCACGGCTTCGGGATCGATGCGCAGGCTGAGGAGTTGCTTGCGGCCGTCCATTTTGGCGGTGACGGTGCCGCCCCCGGACGTGGCTTCGACGACGGTTGCCTGCATTTTTTTCTGCAGGTCTTCGTATTGCGATTTGGCTTTGGACATCAGCTCTTGCAGGTTGAATCCACCCATAGAACCTCACGTTTCAAAGTTTCAAGGTTTCAGAGTTTCAAGGTTTCAAAGACTCGAGTGTGTTGTGGCAAAGGCCGGCGGCTTCGATATAGGTACTCGAAACCTTGAAACCCTGGAACTTTGAAACCTCGGCTTAACGCTTTTCCCTGTAGTCGATCACGGTGCGAATTTCGGCGTTGAACTTATCTTGCATGCGGCGGACGACCGGGTCTTGCTCGGCGCGGCCTCGGCCGCCGGGGCCGGAGGGGCGCGGGGCGCTGCCGTTGCGTTTTTCCTGCGGGGCCACGGTGGCGCCGGGAACCACCTTCAATTTTATTGGGCGGCCAAGGACTCCGCTGGCTGAGGCGATGGCCAGGCGTTTCGCATCAGGCCCAAGCGACATGTCGACTACTGTCTGCGATTCGGCGATCTTGATTATTAGTTCGTTGCCTTGAACACTCCACTCGCCGGCGGAAAGCATGGAGACCAGGATGCGCTGGTTGCCGTCGGTGAGGGCTTGCAGGACGGCGTTCTGGAGGTGCTCCAGTTGCGATGGTGCCGGCGTGGTGGCGCTCGACTGCGTCGGTGCAATTTCCTGCTCTGCTTCCCGCTGCGGTTCGGGTGCCGAGGGTTTAGTTGCGCCGCCAGAGACGTAGCTAGCTACGTCTCTACGATCTGTCGTCGGATTAGGGACCGGCTCACGCATCGTAGCGGGCGCAGCGGATCCCATGATTACTGGCTCGGGGACGCTGGCGGCGCCTACGATTCGGGGGCCGGGTGCGGGTGCCGCATCGGATGAGGCTTCCTGCCGCGGAGTGCCCTTGCGGGCAGAGTCGGCGGCGAAGGGAGAAACGAAATTCTGACGCGGCGCCTGAGTCGGCTCTGGACGGCGCGTTTCAGAGCTCGACGAGCTACCGACTATGGCAGGTCTGGCTGGCGGTCGCTGCGAACTGGCGGCCGGTGCGGCCGCGACGTCGCTGAGCAACTGTTCGATGGGCAGCAGCTTTTGCGCGTGCGCCATTTTGAGCAGGCCGAGTTCCAGGTGAAAGCGTTGTTCCTGCTTGTATCCCAGCTCGCCGTGGGTGCGGAGCATGATCTGGAGGTGGCGAGTGAGATCTTCTTCGCCGAACCATTCGGCGACGCGGGCAACGCGCTCGCGTTCCTCGCTGGAAACCTGCAGCAGGGATGAGTCTTTGCCTGCGATTTTCGCTACCGTGGCGTTGCGCAGGAAGCGAACCAACTGGCGCGCGAAGTGCGTTGGGCTGTGCCCTTCACTAATAAGGTGGTCGACCTGGCGGAGGATTTCCTCACTCCGGCCTTCGGACACAGCTTGCATCACTTGTTCGAGGATGTGAGCGGGGGCGGCGCCGACCAGGTTGCGGACGGAGTCGGCGGTGACGCGTCCGCTGGCGGAGGCGATGGCCTGGTCGAGAATGGAAAGCGCGTCGCGCATGGAGCCGTCGCCGGCTTCGGCGAGCAGGGCGAGGGCATCGTCGTCGGCCTCGATGTTTTCGCGGGTAACGAGGTCGCGTAACTGGGCAACGATGGCATCGAACTTGACGGCGCGAAAGCTGAAGTGCTGGCAGCG
>PMUM01000273.1 GCA_003166855.1 Acidobacteriaceae bacterium
CTGAAGCAGAAGGCCCGCCCCGGGCCACCCATTGGCGAAGGTCGAAAACAGTCGTTGCAAAACTCCCTCCGATCAAATCGTAGGGAAGTTGCAATGGGATCGAAACGCCTAAGAGTCGGAGGTGGCAATCCTACTTTTTGGGGAGATCCAGTTCGATGATGCCGCGCTTCAGGCCGATGGTCACGGCGTGGGTGCGGTCGTTGGCGCTTAACTTGGACAGTATGTTTGTAACGTGGCTTTTCACGGTTGCCTCACCGATCGAGAGCTGATCGGCGATCTGCTTATTCGAGTTGCCGGCAGCAATTAACCTCAGTACGTCAATTTCGCGTTCGGTCAAGAGGTCATCAGCGGCGTGATCCGCTAGCTCCGCGGCAATTTCTGGCGGAATCCGCTTTTGTCCCGCATGGACGGCGCGGATCGCATCCAGGAGTTCTTTATGCACGTCTCCCTTAAGGATGTACGCTCGTGCACCCGCTTTTAGAGCATGCAACACTTGGACGTCGCCGGTGTAAGTGGTCAGGACGATGATTCTGGCGTCAGGAAACTCACTCCGAATATGGTTGATGGCTTCGAGTCCACCCACTCCCGGCATCTGGAGATCCATCAACGTTACGTCCGGCTGGTGAGATCGGAACGCATCAATGGCCTCTTGCCCATTCGATGCCTCTGCGACCAATTTCAGGTCAGGTTCAGCATTCACCAATGCCGCAATGCCCTTCCGCAAAAGAGGGTGGTCATCGACGGTAAGGATTCGAATTAGGTTATGAGTGCTGTCCATGATTTCTTACCTTACGAAGCAATCTTGACCTCACACCGTCGTGCGAATTCTCGTAAGCGACCGAGGCGGGGACCGTCAGCTGAACCTCAGTCCCGGCGCCAGCCTCGCTCCAAAATTCCAGTTGGGCTCCAGTCCGCTCGGCTCGTTCTCGAACCCCGCGCAATCCCCAATGTCCGGCGATTCCGCCTTCCTTCAGCACTTTCGGGTCGATGCCTCTGCCGTTGTCACGAATCCGAACCCGAAGCACCTGGTCATCGTATCGGATCTCTGCTTCTATCCGAGTGGCATGCGCATGCCGAAAAGCATTTCTCAGGAGCTCGAGCGCAATTCGGCAAACCTCATTATTGGCAGTCGGAGATAGGTTTCGCCGCTCTCCCTCTTCGAATAAGTCGAAAGTCGGCAATTCACGGTTGGCGGCTCCAGGATTCGCTAAATCTTTGCTCGCAGCCATGAGTGTCTCAACGAGAGTCCCCTTCGCGATTGGCTCGGAGCGTAAGCCCTGAATTGCATCCCGACTCTCGGCGAGTGCTTTCTCGGTCTCATGGATCGCATCCTCCAGAGATCTTGTCGCCTCCTCGGTCCGTCGAGGCAGAAGATTGCGAACCGCCTGAAATTGAAACATGAGTCCGTGCAGGGTCTGCAGCAATGTATCGTGAAGTTCGCGCGCAATGCGTGTGCGCTCATTTACGCGCGCTTCCAACCCGATCGCGAACTGCCGCTGCAATTGCTGAACACGAAACTGATAGCCACCCCACAGCAAGAGCAGGAATGCGGCCGCACAGCACGCACGGAACCAGGCCGTTTGGTAGTATGCCGGAAGAATGGAGAAGTCCAGAGAGGCGCCGGCCTCGCTCCAGACGCCGTCGTTATTGCATGCTAATACACGGAAACGGTAAGGGCCGGGGCGGAGATCGTTATAAAAGGCCTGGCGCCGTGCCCCCGGCTGCTGCCAGCCAGCGTCATGGCCCTCGAGCATATAACGAAATAGAACTTTCTGCGGTGCGACGTAGCTGAGAGCCGTGTAATCAATTTCGAGATCGCGAGTGAGGGCGGGCAAACGGAGCCCAGCGCGCGGCGAGTAACTCCTATGGTCCGCAAGAACTTCTTCAATCTGTACCGGCGGCGGAACCGGGTTTTTGTGCAGATGAGCGGGATCCATCATTTGCAGAGTTCGACCATTTACAAACCACAATCGTCCGTCCTGCGACCTTGTCGCTTGAGGTTTCAATGGAGTCAGGCCCGCTTCCACCCCGTCGAAAGCATCGAGCAGCTTAAACTTCAGCAGGCTCTCGGGATGCTCCCACCAATGATCGAGCTGTGATCTTTCGATCTCGATAAGGCCGCATTTCGAATCGAGCCACAACGAGCCGCGGTCATCTTCCACCAACGCGAAGATTCCATCGCAAGGAAGGCCGTTTCGTGTAGTCAGGTTTTTTCGCACTCCGTTTTTCCAGCGAGCTACCTCATCCAGTGTTGTCCCCCATACCGATCCGTCCGCTTCCACCAGAAGGTCGCGGATTTGGCGACTGTTCCCCACCTCGTTAGACGGGTAGATTCGCGTTTTTCGATCCTCGTATTCGATCAGGTCCCCATCGACGAGCCCAAGAAATATTCCGCCCCGTGGATTGGCAGCCAGCGCATACGCAGTGGCGATCTGCGGGGACGTGGCCTCCTCTTGCAGCCGCGAATCGTAAATGCGATCGAGATTGCGTCCGGCGCGCACCCAGATGCTGTGACGAGTGTCCTCGGTGATTCCGAAAACTATTCCGAGAGCACTTCCGTCGGCATGGCGGACAGCGCGAAATACCCCGTCGTGATACACCCACAGCCCATTGTCAATACCAAGCCATAGCCTCCCCGCGTGGTCTTCGAAGAAGGTCGTGACATACAGCCCCGGCAGGCCATTCCCAGCCCGAATCGCCGAGAGTTTGCCCGCTCGCAGGAGATCCAAGGTATGGAAGTTTCCAATCCATACGATGCCGTCTCGCGTCGCCAGCACCGAGCCCGCGCCTGCCGCCGACAAACCTTCGCGCATGGAATAGCTAACCACTTTCACGTCGCGGAAGTTGTCGATTCCGCCGGAAGTCACGACCCATACGGTACCCTCCGTGTCCTGGTAAAAACGCCCGACGGCATCGCTCGACAGACCATCGGCACGTCCGTAGTTATCGACGGCGGTGCCTACAACGCGGAACACTCCGTGATTTGCCGTCCCGATCCAAAGGGAATTATCGCGGTCGACAAACAGGGTCGTAACATCTGAGTTATTGACGGCAATCTTGGGAAAGGTGCGAGTCGTCCATTTCTGCTGTTCAAAATGCTCAAGTTGCACGAACGGTCCGGATCGCGCAAGCGAGGCCCAGACGGTTCCATCGGGCGCAGTGGCAATCGCTTTAAGCGAGGCAAACGTTTCCGGACGATGAGACCCATTCGCAAAGTAGCTACTGGACGACGATCCTGGTTTCCAGCGACAGAGTTCGGAATAACCGCCGATCCATAGTTCTCCAGAATTCCCCACACTCAATTGCGTAGCCATGGGAAACGGAATTCCTTCAGCTTTTCCGTAGCACTGCAATTGTTCGCTCTTTATCCGGCATACGGGGCCCATGCCGTCGGTTATCTGTGTGCGAACGAACCAGACCGCGCCATCACTGTCCTCGGCGATGGCCTCAATTCGGCCACTTAATTGTTGATAGTTGATCAGTTCGCCCGTTCGCCAATGGGAGATGCTGTACCCCGTCCCGATCCACAAACTGCCATCCCGCGCTCCGAGGAGGGTGAAGACTCTGGGGTCTAACAGGCGTTCGCCCGGCGGAGGACTCCATGGAACAAAGCGCACACCGTCAAAGCGCACGAGTCCTCCGTCCGTTCCTATCCAGAGATACCCATCTTTCGTCTGGACGATAGCGTTTGGCGCACCCCTGAACGCTCCGTCCTGGATCCGCCAAACACTGTGACCATATTGCGAGACGTGACTAGTTTGGTCGAGCGCGAAGGTCCGATCCGCAGAAGGGACGAAGAGAATTGCCAGAAGCGCAAGTATGCGCACGATGCCCAATTGCTCTTCGCCTATGGCAGCAGCAAGCGTTCGCGGAACCACTTTCTCTTTCCCCCATTAAGCGGATAGGACCCCCGAAAGCTCGGCAGTTCGCAAGAGATTCGGGACGCCACTCCCCATTCGGCAGTCCAGAACCGACGTACCCGTTTCGACATCATACCGAACCACGAATAGTGCGCGTGAGAATCTTTACTTGGGTTCTTTGAACGGAGGATTGCGGCCACAATGTGCCGAACCGCCTCCCATACCAAGGTATTGATCGATACCTTCGTCCAATAGATTCGTTCCTCTGCTTGTGGCTTAATCCCACCATCCCCGAACGAAATGGGTAATAGGGCAACTTTGCTACCAAGAAGAAACAGAATATGAGCATCACCCAACGGTCTTCAGAAAGGAGTTCGCTATGACAAAGCTCACAGATGTGGTGGAGGCAACCGCAATTCGTCCGTTTCAGGTGAATTTTCCGGAAGCAGAAGTGACCGAATTGCGCAGGCGCATTAACGCGACAAAGTGGCCTGAACGAGAAACGGTCACGGATGCATCACAAGGCGTGCAGCTAGCGACCACTCAGGCGCTCGCGCGCTATTGGGCGACAGAGTATGACTGGCGCAAGGTTGAAGCAAGGCTGAACGCCCTGCCGCAGTTCATCACCGAGATCGACGGGCTGGACATTCACTTCCTTCACGTCCGTTCAAAACACGAAAATGCGTTGCCGCTCATCGTTACGCATGGATGGCCCGGCTCGATCATCGAACAGATGAAGATCATCGATCCGCTGACCAATCCAACGGCGCATGGCGGCAGCGCATCCGATGCATTCCATCTGGTGATCCCGTCAATGCCGGGCTACGGGTACTCAGGAAAACCGACCACCACCGGGTGGGATGTTGCCCACATCGCGCGTGCCTGGGTCGTGCTGATGCAGCGCCTCGGGTACACGAAATTCGTGGCGCAAGGCGGCGATTGGGGCGCAGTCATCACCGAACAAATGGGCGTGGATGCGCCTCCGGAGTTACTCGGCATTCACACCAACATGCCTGGCATCTTTCCAAACGAAATTGACAAGGCGGCTTTTTCCGGGGCACCGGCTCCATCCGGTCTGTCAGCCCATGAGAAGGTCGCTTACGAGCGTTTGCAGTTCGTCTATCAAAAGGGAATCGCCTACGGGTTCCAGATGGGGCTGCGGCCGCAGACGTTATACGGAATCGCGGACTCACCCGTCGGCTTGGCGGCTTATTTCCTCGATCACGACGCGCGTAGCTACGAGCTGATTTCACGCGTCTTTGAGGAAAAATCCGAAGGCCTCACGCGCGACGACATCCTCGACAACATCACGATCGCCTGGTTGACGAACACGGCGCTTTCTGGCGCCCGTCTCTATTGGGAGAATTGGGGCAAACTCGGGTATTTCAATGCCAAAGGCGTCTCTATCCCGGTTGCCGTGAGCGTATTCCCTGACGAACTCTATCCAGCCCCGCGGACCTGGGCAGAGCGGGCCTATCCCAAACTGATTCATTACAACAAGGTTGAGAAGGGCGGTCACTTTGCGGCGTGGGAACAGCCAAAACTTTTCTCTGAGGAGGTCCGCGCGGGGTTCAGATCGCTCCGAGAGAGTCTCCTTGGGGAGGAGGCCGGCGGAGCAGAGCGCGAGGCCGCTTAATAGACAGGACTGCAACCGGATTCTGCCGAGCGCTTCGACGCTCGGCAGATCCTGTTTATTGCCATGACGTGCCGGTTGGCTGGAAAACTAAACATGGAAGACAACACCCTAGTCGAATCGAGCTTTTCAGCGAGATCAATGCACCCATTGAGCTTCGGCTGATCCTGGTGAGCGTTGCGTTTACCGGTTGAAGTGGTAGAAGGGGAAGACGAATGACGACTGCAACAAGTGCAATCCGACCTCCTGTGCCTCCGTTCACCCGCGAAAGTGCGATTCAAAAGGTGCGACTCGCCGAAGATGGCTGGAACACTCGCGATCCCGGGAAAGTCGCTCTGGCCTACGCGACCGATTCACGATGGAGGAACCGCTCGGAGTTCATCAACGGACGAAATGAAATCATTGCTTTCCTTTCACGAAAGTGGTCCAGGGAGTTGGATTACCGGCTCACCAAGGAACTGTGGGCATTCACGGGGAATCGCATCGCAGTGCGCTTCGCTTATGAGTGGCACGACGATTCGGGTCACTGGTATCGGTCCTATGGCAATGAGAACTGGGAGTTCAATGACGACGGCCTCATGGCGTCACGGTTTGCGTCCATCAACGACCTTCCCATCTCGGAATCAGACCGCAAATATCACTGGCCGCTTGGTCGCCGCCCAGATGACCATCCCGGCCTCAGCGACTTGGGTCTATAGTCTTTCCAAACGTTGCAGTCGGTCGTGCGAGGAGTGTGCGGCGCCGGCTGACGCTACGGGCACTGATCACCAGATAATCGGCAGAGTTCCAATCAGAGATTCCGCAAGAGCATTGCCAAAGGGGCAGTTATCCGCTGTGACCTGGATCAGATCAAACTATACTAGGCAACGCTGGATGGAATGCTGAAATCTGGGAGTCCACCGGAGCTAGATTCTCCTATGCGGAAGGCGTACACAGTTCCGAATATCGATGAATACTTGCGTGACCGGTTGATGCCAGTGGAAGGTGCAATTCCGCACATTCCCGGCATCGAGATGTTTGGGAATTCGATTCCTGCGGGAACTGTTGGTGGTGACCTTTTTGAGTACATCAATTTTCAACAGCGTTACGACGTGAATGCACGCATTCAGCGGGCTCAGCGCCTATCAAAAGAGTTCTTAGAGCCGCTTCCTCCAGGCGTCCCGGTGCGCAATTCGGTTGACGATCACGTGCAATGGCTGCAAGGAGCGCCCGGCTACCGGTCCGAGATGGAAACCGAGTATAGATTCGCGAGGAGCTCCGAGCAGGTGCGAGTTGCGGAAGACTTACGCGACCTCTGTTCGACGGCGGGTGTTCTGCTGGTAGACGCGCAGGGGCACGGAATCATCTCAGCAAAGATTGCGTCTACGGTTCATGACACATTCCATGCTTTGATGCTCACCGAACTGGATCGGTACGGAAAAGCCACGCCGGAGCTCTTAGAAAACCTCAACCTGCGACTGGCGCAATCGGTCACCGCCCGCAATGCGTTGGGAACAAATGAAAAAGAAAATGCGCGCGAAATCGCGACTATGTTATATGGCGAAGTCCGACCTGGCGGTCACTTTCGCTTCGCAAATTTCGGGCATCCTCCACCGCTGGTGTTCTCGGCAGAGTATCGCAAGTTCATGAACATAGATGAAAGCCGCATGGTGCAATTCCTCGCGCTCGGCTTGCAGATCCCCGCAGATCATCCGGATCGTAAGAGATACTACTCCCTGAACTTCCGCCAAAAAGAGTTCGACTCTTTCGATGTCGCCGAGATCACTCTGATGAGTCCGGGAGATATTCTTGTTCTCTATACCGATGGAGTCTACGATGGCAGCGACGAAGAAGCGCGCGAGCAACTTGAAGCGGTTGTGCGCAAGCACTACCTCCAACCGGCTAGGGACATCTGTAATGCATTGCTGGATCACGCGGTAACGCAAGATGACCGGCTCCGACAGAACGGCGACGAGGTCTTGATCGACGACAAAACTGTGTTTATCGTCAAACGAACTTGAAACGCCGCTACCCATAACGCTGCTCCGCCCGTCGACTGATACCAAGGTATTGCCAATACCATTGTCCAATAGATTCGTCGCTCTCCTTGTGGCTTAATCGCAAATGGGAACAGAGAACATTATGGTCCGCCAATGCGCCAATCCCGACGGCAGACTGGAACTTCACTACTTGCGTGATGGCAAGATCTATCAGTTCGTTTTGTCTGCGAAGGCCGGTAGCAAGCGACTGGAACACTTCTGGCTATGCGGTGAGCGTTCCAAGACCATGATTCTGATTTGTGGCAACCCGTCTGAGGTGAAGATCGTGGGGAAGCACCGACATCGATCCAGCCTGAATTGAATCCTGTGACAGTCTCGCACCATCTTAAGAGACGAGCGTTATGAACGACAAAGCTGGGAAAGTTTTGGTGGTGGAGTCTGACGATAGTCTCAGAGAGCACATCGTTGCGGGGCTGAGCGATGCGGGATATGAGGTTTCGACAGACAGCCGCGAAGGAATGAAGGCGGTCCTCGCCTTCATTCCCGACGCAGTGGTGCTCGGTGCTGATCCGCCCCGGCTCGATTGCTGTGACCTTCTTTCTGAAATCAAAGGTTCTGAGCACACTCGCAACATACGCGTTGTGATGCTATCTCCGGGAGGTTCAGCCGAGCGTACTCGGGGGCTGGATCTCGGGACCGACGATGTGCTCTCACTGCCTTTCGACTCACAGGAGTTGCGGTCGCGGGTGCGTTCGCAACTAAGGAATAAATCCATCGCCGACGAGTTTCGAGAGCGACTACGCGTCGCCGAGGAAAGTCGAAGCGCTACTCGGCAGGTGGTGACCGCAGTCAACGAAGAACGGCGGACGCTGCGGGTCGGCGGACTGGCGACTGTTGCCGTGCTCATCGTTGCTTCCCTGGTCTTTTTCTTCTTCTACCGTCGCAGCCAGGAACAGAATACCCGGGTCTATGCGGCCATCGCTCGATTGCAGACGGGCGTGCTGACGCAACAACAGTTGATGGAGCGCTCGCGTCGGGCCCTTGAAGACCGGGACCATAGCCCATCCCAGGCGAGCGATCCACAAAAGCTGCAACTTCAGAAGAAGAGCGAAGACCTGAGATCGCAAATTGCAACCAGCGGGCCAGAGAACGCTTCTGCGTTGCAAAATCAATTAACCGTAGTAGAAGGCCGCCTGCAGAAGCTTGAGACCGAGGGCAAGGTTGCGCAGACAATCATCCAGTCGTACGAGCCGAGTGTCTGCCTCATTCATGTTGTGCTTGCCTTCCGGGACCACACGACTGGGTTGAGATTGCACTACGCTGGGATGACCGCCAGTGGCGAGCCAACGACCGACGAACACAACAACCCACTCGTGAGCGTCACTGGGAACGGTCCGGAGCTACACCTGGATGCGTTTGGCACTGGCTTCCTAGCCTCCGCCAGCGGACAAATTCTCACGAATCATCACGTGGCCGAACCCTGGTGGCAGAACGATGATTTGAAGGAAATGCTCGATCAAGGTCTTGAGCCAGTGATTGCCGAGATGACGGCATATTTCCCCGGCGTTCCTCATGGCATTACTATTAACACCGAGAAGATCTCCGCTGCCGCAGACGTTGCTGTTGTGAGAGGGAATATTTCAGAGCTGGGAATCAAAAAGATAGCCCTTGCGGATGGCCGCGGTTCAGCCGTCAGCGGGGGCCCCGTCGTGCTACTTGGATATCCTACTGCTCTTGATGCAATTCTGGCTCGGGCGGGCGCAGAGACGCTCCAGTCCATCGCGACGGCATCCAAAGGTGATCCTCGGCAGGTAATGGAAGAGCTCGCACGCCGCAACCTGATCAGGCCTGTCACCACTCAGGGGCACATCGGCGACGTACTGCCCGACAAGATTGTTTATGATGCTCAAACCACTTCTGGAGGGTCTGGCGGGCCGCTTTTCAACAACGAGGGCAAAGTCATAGGAATTAACTTTGCCATGGTGCGTGAGTTCGGCGGCTCGAATTTCGCCATTCCTGTTGGTTACGGGAAGTCACTTCTGAAACCTTAAGCCGCGTAGAAACCGATCGGCAAAGCGGGCATGAAGCGGTCGCTCTGTACCCGAGGCAAGGAGTTGATGGATGTTTGAGAGTATTCTCTGCCAAATAACAGAATATGATCCTGACGTTCTTGAGTCTCTGATCGGGCTCGCAGTCGAAATTGCTCGCGAGGGTCGAGAGGGAAGACGCGTTGGGACCCTATTCACACTTGGGGATGAGAATGCCGTGCTCGCGAGATCCAGGCCGTTGATTTTGGATCCGTTGTTGGGACATCCTGAGGCTTCGCGACGTGTCACGAATCTCAATCTCCGCGGAACCATCAAGGAATTGGCGCAACTGGACGGTGGATTCGTCGTAAGTCGCGAAGGGATCGTCCTCTCCGCCTGCCGCTACCTCGATGCTGTGGCCGCACAAGTGGACGTGCCGCTGGGACTTGGCAGCCGTCACATTGCCGCCGCCAACATGAGTGCTGTTACCAAGGCGGTGGGCATTGTGGTTTCTGAGAGCTCGGTGGTGCGGCTCTTCTGTCATGGACAACTAGTCGGTGAAATCATTCCCGAGGTTTGGATGATGGAACATGCTGCCCACCTTCGCGGTGCCGTGAAGAGGGAACAAGTTGGCGAACTCACGATTCTGACACCAAATCTGCGACCAGCCTCGATCACGAAGTGAGCACGACCAACTGCCGATAAATGGAACTGAGCGCATGACAACGCTGCAGGAATTCAGATGTGAAGTCTGTGGACTCGTGGCCACCAATCCTATCCACTGGTTCGTGATTCGATGTGGAGATTCCGATCTCACCGTGTACCGTTGGAATTCTGAAACCGCGAACGCGGCCGGAGCCCGGCATTACTGCGGTGAAGCTCATGCCGAGGTATACATCAGTCGCTGGTTTGACTCGGTGTGCGCGCCGCCCAAGCCAAGTTTCACATAACGCCTTGCCCGTGCTGCCAGACTCTTCGCGTCGAATTGCTCTCTGCGGGAAGCGCCCCTGGCACGGTCCACTTGCACAATGCTGATCGTGGGGCATGTTTCCTGACTGTCAGGAGTCGGACTGCGCGGCCCGATTAAAGTGAGTCTTTTTGTACCACTTATCTAGTTGCGGGGCGTCATTCAGGAGTTGTGATCGTCTCGTTGCATCGCAATAACGCAGTAGTAAAGGTTTCGCGTCGTTTTGTGAGAGGCGTTGTTCACAGGTGTGGCCGCGCGGCCACGGTGTGGTTGTCGCAACACGGACTTGAATTCGGGGTTTCCGACTCGCCATCCGCCTAACTTACTGAGTACTCGACAGTTTTGAGCCGGCGTCAACCGCCAAACGGCTTGGCACTTCTGTTGCACCTCCTTGCGCGTAGCTTTCGCTGTTTGGAGGCATCATGACGCGGTTCGCGCAGCGCAGGTTCGAACGGAAGGTGCTTACGCACGTTGTTCTAATTCTTCTGGTACTGACTACGATCCAGTCGGGGTGGGCGCGCGGCGCGCAGGCCGATGATGGCCCGCCGCAGGTCGGCGAAGGATCGTTGCTCTACCGCTCGCCCGTCTCCGGCCGCTATGAGTCGGTGCCCCTTCTTCATACGGACGCCGCAATCGATGTACGCGGTCTGGTAGCCGCGGCGACCGTCACACAGCAATACGCAAACTCCAGCGCCGAACCGATTGAGGCCGTCTACGTCTTTCCTCTCCCGCACGCCGCCGCCGTGTATGACATGGAGATCCACATCGGGAACCGCGTAATCCGGAGCGAGATCCGCGAACGTCAAGAGGCGAAGCGCGTTTACGACGCGGCGAAGGCCGCAGGAAAGCGTGCCGCCTTATTGGAGGAGGAGCGCCCCAATATCTTCACCACTTCGATTGCCAACATCATGCCCGGCGACCACATTGATGTGCAGTTGCGCTATGTCGAGCCATTGCGCTGGGAAGGGGATAGCCTGCGGCTGGTATTCCCGATGGTCGTCGGTCCGCGCTACATTCCCGGCACGCAGGCCGTTGGGCATACCGGAACTGGCTGGGCTTCCGATACGAACGCCGTTTCCGACGCATCGCGGATTACTCCCCCGGTACGCCATCCGGAAAGCCGCTCTGGTCACGACATCTCGGTTGCTGTTGATCTGGATTCCGGCTTCGAGGCTCAACCGATCAAATCGGTTTCTCACGAGATTAGCGTGCGCCGTCTGTCCGACGGGCGGCAGCATGTGGAACTCGCCACTGGAGCCACCCTACCAAACAAAGATTTCATCCTCGAGATAAAGCACGCCGACAGCTCACAGCCAAAGACAGCCCTGTTTCTCTCCCCCGCGAGCGACTCCGGGGAAACCCATTTCTTGTTGGCCGCCTTCCCGCCCGCAGTACAATCCAAGGCCCGCATGCCAGTGGAGATGCTCTACATGATTGACGTGTCCGGCTCGATGGAGGGCACTTCGATGCAGCAGGCTCGCGGAGCTTTACTCGAGGCCCTCGACAGACTCCAGCCGAATGATCGTTTTGGAATCCTCGCGTTCAGCAGCGACTATCGTGAGTTCTCGCCGGAACCGTTGCCTGCGTCGGCGGAGAATCTGGCGGCAGCGCGCCGGTATGTCCAGGGTCTCCAGGCGGGCGGCGGAACCGAGATGCTCCCGGCCCTGCTGCACCTGATGAGAAAACCCACCACTCCCGACTATCTGCGACACATCATCCTTTTGACCGACGGAGACCTCGGCAACGAAGAACAGATTTTTGCGGCGCTGCGCTCTGATCTGGGCAAAGCTCGCCTCTACACGGTCGCGATTGGAAGTGCACCAAATCTTTTTCTTGCTACCAAGATGGCGCAGTTCGGACGCGGAACCTTCACTCACATCGCTGACATCGGCGAGATTCAAGAGCAGATGGGAAGGCTCATTGAAAGCATCGAAAGTCCAGTGCTGACTGATGTGAACGTGACGTTCTCCGGTGTAGAAATGGCGGAGGTATATCCGGAGCATATTCCCGATCTTTTCCTGCGTCAGCCGCTGCTGATCTTTGGGCGGATCTCCAACGGCCGCGTGGGGACGGTGCACCTGACCGCTCGCGCCGGAAACGAGCCGTATGAGGCAGTGATCGCGTTCGATGCGTCGAAGGCGGCATTTCATCCCGGTATCACCACGCTCTGGGCGCGCCGGCGTGTTGAAGATCTGATGGATCATTGGCGGAACTCCGACGAAAAGGGGCAAGCGGAGATTCGCGGTAGCGTGATTTCACACGCGATTCGCTATCGCCTGGTCACGCGCTTCACTTCACTGGTGGCGGTTGAAGAAGTGATCGTGAACCCCGGTGGACAATCCAACGCGGCAGCCGTCCCGACCGAACTGCCGGCAGGGTGGCAAATGGACAAAGTTTTCGGCGCTCCTGCCACGGGTACCGCCGATGACTTTCTTGAAGCGTTAGGCCTCGCGTCTTTGTGCGGAGGAATCCTGCTGCTGTTCCTGTTAAAGAGAGTCAGAGCGGGAGCACTCTTATGAGGAAGACGTTGCGGGTCCTGTGCGCGCTGCTCCTGTTGGCGGGAAGCTGCCTCACAGCTCGAGCGCTCTACATGCGCGCCAAGGCGGAACTCGCGGGAGTGCTCATTCACCGGGCATGGGACCAAAGCGTGCGCACCGGAGAGTTCCGCACGCCGTGGGCCTGGGCCGATACTCACCCAATCGCCCGGCTACGCATTCCACGTCTGGGCTACGACGAGATCGTTCTCGAGGGCGCGACCCCACGTACTCTGGCCTTCGGACCGGCGCGCATGTTCAGCGGAGCCCGTCTGGGAGAGCCGGGGAACCTTCTGGTCGCAGGTCATCGCACCAGTTGGTTCCGGCCCCTTCAAGCGATCGCCCAAGGCGACAGGATTGAACTCGAGTGGTTTGATCCGCACGGTGGCGAATTGCATCGCCGGAGCTTCGAGGTGGGTGAGATTCGCATGGTCGATCCGCAGGATGTGACCTTGCTGGCGCCCACGTCTGAAGAAGCTCTTACGCTCATCACCTGTTACCCCTTTGGGCATAGCGCGGGTTCGCCGTTGCGCTACATTGTGCGCGCGGTGCCCCTCGGGCCGAGGGTTTGAAGTGCGACCGGCTCCATAAAATAATAGGCTTGTCGCACCGAGATCCGCAGATTTGCTGCAAGGCCAGGCTGCATTCTACCCTGAGTCGTCGTTGGGCCAGCCGCCCGCAGGTTATCCCCGAGAAAGTCTCGCCGCGAGCCGGCCGCTGGAAGCGATACGCGCGCATTGCTCCCTATTGCGTGGCTACATCGGAAGCATTACTTTAATCGGGTGATCTTCCCTCGGCGCAGTGGAATCCTTCTCCATGTCACGTCTTTGCCCGGCGGCCACGGTATAGGTGATTTCGGAGAATCCGCTTATGAGTTCATCGAATTCCTAGCCGGGTCAGGACAGAAAATCTGGCAGGTCTTGCCGCTGAACCCTACCGGATACGGCGATTCTCCCTATCAATGCTTCTCTGCATTTGCCGGGAATCCCCTGTTCATAAATCTGGGAGCTCTTCGTGAGGAAGGACTTTTGTCGGCCGTGGACCTGGCCAGTGCACCGACTTTTCCGGACGAGCATGTGGCGTACGATCGAGTAATCGCCTTCAAACAGGAACTCCTTCGCAAAGCTGCCCGCACTTTCTTTGCAGACAGAACTGAGGCCGATCGTCGGGCCTTCGATACTTTTTGCCAGAAGGGCAGGGAATGGCTGGAGGACTATGCGCTCTTCATGGCATGCAAAAAAGTCCACAATGATGCGGCCTGGGTCCATTGGGACGCTGGATTATGTCAACGCAATCCCGCCGTTCTGAGGGAATGGCAGAACGAATTGTCGTCCGAGTTGGAGTTTCACCGGTTTGCCCAGTTCGAATTCTTTCGGCAATGGGAAAAGGTGAGAAGTCTCTGCAGGCGCCACGGCATTAGCATCATGGGCGACATTCCAATCTACGTCGCTCACGATAGCGCTGATGTGTGGGCTCATCCGGAGTTGTTTCGCCTGGATGAACGAGGGCAGCCCACTGCCGTTGCGGGCGTTCCACCCGATTATTTCAGCGCCACAGGTCAACTTTGGGGTAACCCTCTTTATCGCTGGGATGTCTGTGCGTCGTCCGGTCACCGTTGGTGGATTGATCGCTGCCGGGCATCCCTTGGGATGTTTGATTTTGTGAGACTGGATCACTTTCGCGGTTTCGAAGCTTATTGGGAGGTTCCGGCTACGGCTTCAACGGCCGCTGAAGGGAAGTGGGTAGAGGGCCCAGGTGCAGAGTTTTTCAGAGTTCTGCAAGCTGAATTGAAAGAACTGCCATTTGTTGCCGAAAATCTCGGTGTGATTACTCCCGGGGTAGAAGCTCTCCGCCACAGTTTTGGTTTCCCGGGGATGAGCCTTCTGCTGTTTGCTTTCGGAAAAGATCCACAAGGTCCCAGCTTCCGCCCGCACAATTATTCTCGTGAACTGGTCGCGTATACGGGCGGACACGACAACGACACTACTGTAGGGTGGTGGACGAGTGCAGGAGTGGGCGAAAGCACGCGAACGGAAGAGGATATCCGCGAGGAACACGACTTCACTCGTAAATATCTGGGATTTCAAAATGAGGAGGTCAATTGGGTATTCATTCGCGCCGTCCTGGCCTCCGTAGCGAATACCGCCATGGTTCCCTTGCAGGACGTATTAGGCTTGGGCAGCGAAGCTCGAATGAATCTGCCTGGTACTGTGAGCGGAAACTGGAGGTGGCGCTACAAGGCGGATAGTCTTACAAAGGAAGTTTGTGAAAGATTACTAGCTCTAACCGTTCTGTACGACCGTTGAAGTCTGTGAATCTGGTTTTCAACAAGGAAGAACACAAGTGGTGTGGTCGACCCGGACCTCCCTGTCGAGTCTCCTCAAGAAGAAGCCTGACCTTCGCTAGGAACGCTTGGCCCGCGGTAGGAGCAGCACAATGTGCTAAAGCGGCGAAAGTTCATCTTCGTCCTGCTCTTTCTTGACACGAACGAACTTCTCTTCCAGGAAACGGCGGGCCAGATCCCTGCCGCCAATTCCAAATGCGATGGCTAAACCAAGCATGAGGGCTCCGAAAGCAATTCCGAAGGCAACCAGCATGGTCTGTTCCGCTAAACCCAGTTCTTCAAAGACCACAGACAATACAAAAACCATAATAATGCTGCGGACGGCAAGGCTCAGAAGGCGAGGAGACGGAACATTCGCATTCACTGCAGCCAGCAGAGCAGCGCGAGCGGAAAAGCTCGCGGCAAGCATGCCGAAAAATAGGATCAGCACCGCCACGAACAAACGCGGCAGGAACAGGAAAAATCTCGCGATTTGCTCCTGCAGGCCCAGGATTCCCAGCACGCTCACCCCAAGCAGAATGAAGCCAAACCAGGTGACCCAGAAAACAAACCGGCTCAACATCTCCGTCGCCGAAGGGAGAGCCGCTTTGGCAAGCAGTTGAGAAGCGCCGGCATTCTCTGACAGCCGGTCGAACTTGATGAGCCGGAGAATGCTGCGCAGAATTACCTTAACCACGTATGCAATCAGCCATCCCACGAATGCGAGGATGAGCATTACGATGAGACGAGGAAGGTAGTGGGCGAAACCTCTGGCGAGGTCGTGCAGAGCCTGAGTCAGTTCGCTGATAATCATTTCCCGCATATTTGCCTCACTCTTTCGATTTCCACATCTCGATCAGATATGGTTTCAATCGCTCGAACTCAAGGCATAAGCCTTCGATGTTGTGCGCGACGTCATTCGCTGAACTGTTGCGGTTCTCAACCACGAACGTGAACACTCTCCCGCGAAAGAGCGGCGCGAGTGCCTGAATAATGTGATCCCGATTGATCACAGACTTCTGATAAGCCGCAGCAAACTCATATACCGTCTTGACCCATAGTTCCGCAGGGTAATGAAACTCCTCTTCGCCCAAGCCGGCGATCCGCTTGAGCTCCGCCAGAGTGGAAGGAGAGAGAATCGACTGAAAGACAGATTCCAATTCTGATACTCCGGTAACGAACATCTCCCGCAGGCGTTTCCGATTGACCCGCAAGGGGTCCAGGACTAACTCCTGGTCACCCCCGTTTGTAGGCACCTCCTGAGAACCAGAAACTCCGCTCCACACCTGGAAGTCGGACTCCAACGCGGAGAACAACACACCAACGGATTGCCGCAATGTCGGGACCAGATCAGCGGCGCGCCGTTCGACCAGATCCTTCTTTCCGAGAAAGGACTGGCAGATGCGGAATCCGCTTGTGACGGCAGTCAGGGTCAAGCGGAGTTCTATCCCGTTTTCGCCGATTCCATCGTTCCATCGATTCTGGCCAAGGAATTGGCTTCCGAGACGGCCAGAGAATCCGAACACGGACATGTAGGATTCGCGGATCCTGACGCCATAGAGCGCGCGAACCATCGGGTACAACAGGTTCGTCATCAAGAGTCCATCAAACTTGTGTCTGCGATAGGTTGGGGAGACGAGATCGAAGCCGTCGTAATAAACGGGTCGGAGAAGATTGGAGATCCATTCAGGAGTGATACTTTCGGATTCGGGGGAGATCACGATGCACGCCTTGGCTCGAAGCAGCTCGGCGGCCGCCAGAATCGTCCGCAACGCAACTCCGCTGTGCGGGGTGCTGGCATATTTTGTACTTATCGCGTGCAGCGTGCGGAGCGCGTACACACTGGAAGCCGGACGCACATCATCGATGGAAACGCCGGTGATCAGTTCGGGCGTGCCATCGCGTGATCCGCCGTCGGCATTGATGATAACCGCCCGCTCACGGGGAAAACCGCGGAGGATGCCGTTTCGAATCGTGTGGACGATTGCGTCGATAGACTTGGCATTGTTATGAGTGGGCAGGCCCACAAGGATATCGACCTCGCCAACATTGATGAGCTGGCGGAGAAAATCATCGGTAAGAAAGTTTCCGTCTTCCACTTCAAGATTCCGTGTGGCTTTGGTGAGTCTTGGGCATTCGACGGTGGTTCATCGTTCGCGTTCGCCTAGACTCGTCGCAGCCGAAACCAGTACGACTGGTAAGGCCCCAGCGTCAGCAGATAAGGCAGGTCGCCGATGCGGGGGAAAAGATTATTGCCGAACATTTCGATCAGAACATTTCCCTTGTAACGCCGCAAATCCAGTTCGACAGCTTGTGCGGCACTCGAAAGATTGTTGACGATCAGGACGGTTTCATTGCCGAGTCGGCGCAAGTATGCCAGTATTCTGTGATTGGCGGGATAGAGAAACTCAATCGACCCCCTTCCGAACACGGCACTGGATTTCCGGACCGCGATGATGCGCCGCATCCAGTGAAAGAGGGAATGTTCACTCTCTTTTTGAGATGCAACATTTACGGCGGGATACCCATATACCGGATCATGAATAATCGGAGCATACAGCCTTTCCGGTTCCGCGGTTGAAAAACCAGCGTTCCATCCTCCACTCCACTGCATGGGAGTCCTAACTCCGTTGCGGTCGCCCAGGCTCATGTTGTCGCCCATTCCAATTTCATCTCCGTAATAGATGATCGGAGTGCCTGGCAGCGACATCAGCATGGCGTTCATCAACTCGATCCGCCTGCGGTCATTATTCAATAATGGAGCGAGTCTCCTCCGAATTCCCAGGTTCAGCCGCATCGTTTTGTCATGGGCGTACATGTCGTACATGTAGTCGCGTTCAATGTCGGTGACCATTTCCAGGGTCAACTCGTCGTGATTGCGCAGAAAGAGAGACCACTGGCAGGAGGGTGGTATCTCTGGAGTTTGCTGCAGGATTTCTGTGATCGGCTTGCGATCTTCGAGCTTAAGCCCCATGAACATCCGCGGCATCAGCGGGAAATGAAACGCCATATGAAATTCGTCGGAGTTCCCGAAATATGGACGCAGGTCCGCAGGCCACTGGTTGGCTTCCGCTAGAAGCATTCTTCCGGGGAAGTGTTCATCCAGTCTTCGCCGCAATTCTTTGAGAATGTCGTGGGTCTCCGGCAGGTTCTCACAATTTGTGCCCTCGCGTTCGACCAGATACGGCACGGCATCAAGCCGGAAGCCGTCCACGCCCATCTCCAGCCAGAACTTCATCACACTCCACATCTGCTCCCGCACTGCAGGATTGTCATAGTTGAGATCAGGCTGGTGACTGAAAAAGCGATGCCAATAAAAGGATTTCGAAGTTGGATCCCATGCCCAGTTGGACTTCTCGGTATCGAGAAAGATGATTCGGGCGTCCTTATACCGGGTGTCAGTGTCACCCCACACGTACCAGTCGCGGCGGGGATTATCCTGTGAACTTCGCGCCTCCTGAAACCATGGGTGTTGATCGGAGGTGTGGTTCAACACCATTTCGATGATGACCCGGATACCGCGCCGATGAGCCGAGTCGAGAACCTTGCGGAAATCCTCCAGTGTCCCGTAGCTGGGATGGACCGAGTCATAATCCGCGATGTCGTAGCCATCATCGCGAAGGGGCGATGGAAAAAATGGCATGAGCCATATCGCGCTGATCCCCAGTTCCTGGAGGTAATCGAGCTTCTGTTCAAGCCCGGGGAAATCACCAATTCCATCGCCGTTACTGTCGTGGAATGTGCGGACATGAACTTGATATATGATCGCGTCCTTGTACCAAAGCGCATCTTTATTTGCGTTCAACCGCTTTCTCCTCGGCCCCGAGAACTCTTGGCAGAACTGGACTCAAAACCTAGTTTAAATGAAGTGGGGCGTTCAGCCACGATCAGGCCTTTAGCTTGGGCCCACCACCGCAGGGAATCACCCTCAGAATTCGCCAAGAAATTCATCCTGTTGGTGTCGACTCGAGTGAGTAGTCTCACAGTTCACACTGCCACAAGCTGCATGTACCGTTGCCCGATTCTAATGAAAGCCGACGGCACTCCAGAGATGTTCAATTCTGCTCAGACCACAGAACGCCATGAGATTACAAACGGGGTAGCCCTCAAGCGGACTCAGAAAAATCCACGATCCGCGCTTCAGGAGGGCCAAGGTGAATTATGAAAACAAGTACGAAAGATAAGATCGAGGGCAACTTCCACGAAGTGAAGGGAACATTCAAAGAGGAGGTCGGAAAGATAACGAATAACCGCAATTTGAAAGAAGAAGGGAAAGTCGAGAAGAAAGAAGGCAAAGTCCAACAGCGGATAGGCGATGCTAAAGAGGACGTCGCAAACTTGAAAGAACACCTGGCGGGATTAAAGAAAACTGGTTAAACCCGTCCAGACTGAATCTGGGCAGAGTTGAGCCAGTCCGTAGGTGGGGACACCGCAGCACTGCCTCATGGACAACTACCTCTGCTGGGAAACGCCTCAATCCAGTCACGAGTGCCAGGGCTCACGACCTGAGCGATTCTGCACAGTACTGTCAGAGCAAATGAGCGAACCTATTCTCGTCTCAAGAGGACAGTTGGCCCGCCAAACCAGACAGCCTACCTGCCCTCTTGAGGTATCCAGGGAGACGAGATCGCTTGTTCTTGGGGACACGACGTGATCGGTTGCCGAATCGAGTCTTACTCGAATGCATTTTCTGAGCGAACTCGAGTCCCGGCCAACAACTATGCAGGTCAGATGAGCGCAAATCGGTATGATGAGATGCCGATCCGAACTGGGGCATGGCGCCGTGTTTTGTTTTTGTTGTTGGCAATGCTGGTTTGCCCGGCGAGCGGCTATTCGCAATCAGGGCCACAGCCGCCATGCGGAAAAGACCCCATGCCGCCCTATCCGGGGCTGGACGATTCGGTCATCGCGAAGTCATGGAGCAGGTCTGAATTTGGGCGCGACTGGAAACCGCCCGCGTGCACCGGTTGGGATGCGGTGGGCTTTACAACGTTGGTAACGACCGGAGCACGATTCCGTCAAACTTCGGAAGCTAAGGGTTTGCTACGCCATATCGGAGCCATTTCCGAACTCGCGGGCGTGCGCTACTGGTCGACCACCCACCAGAAGTGGCAAACTTTACTGGTGGACGCCTACGCTGTAACCGGCTTGCACTCTAGTCAACGCCGCCAAGATTTCACGCCCGAAGAGATGAAGC
>PMUM01000352.1 GCA_003166855.1 Acidobacteriaceae bacterium
TGAAGTTCGCCATCATCAACGGCGAGAAATCCGTGGGCGAGGGCGCGCACAAGAAATCGTTGGAAGAATTGCTTGAAGAAGCACTCCTGAACTACTCAGCCCTGGAGCTGATCAACACCGTCCTGCTCGATGGCATGAAGACCGTCGGCGACCTGTTTGGTGCGCGCAAGATGCAGTTGCCTTNNCGTTCATGGAGGCCGAAAAGGCCGCAATGTCGGCGGCCGGCGAGATTGTCAAGGCGCAGGGAAAGATCATTCTGGCGACGGTCAAGGGCGATGTGCACGACATCGGCAAGAATCTGGTCGACATTATTCTGTCGAACAACGGATTCAAGGTCGTGAACCTCGGCATCAAGCAGCCGGGCGATACGATCATCCGGTCGGCGCAGGAACATCAGGCCGACGCGATCGGACTGAGCGGACTGCTGGTCAAGTCGACACTCGAAATGAAGTACGTCATTCAGGATCTGGAGAGGCAGAAGCTTGCGTTCCCCGTCATCTGTGGCGGAGCCGCCCTTACGCGCAAGTATGTAGAGGACGACCTGCGCCGCGAGTACGCCAACGCCGTCTTCTACGCCGACGATGCGTTCGCGGGCCTGCACATCATGGAAGACCTCGCGACCGAGAACGGCGCGAAACAGACGCGGCTCACCGAGGGCAAGACGGTGAAGGAGTACGCCAAGGCCACCGCCGTTGATGAAGAAACGGGACCGGTGTTCGCGGAGCGGAGTCCGGTTGTAGGAGATGCTCCGAATATTCCGACGCCTCCATTCTGGGGAGTGCGCGTGCGCAAGGATTACGATTTGCGCGAACTGTTTCCCTACATCAATGAGACAGCTCTGTTCAAGAATCAGTGGCAATTGAAAACGGCTTCGCAGTCGGATTATCTCCGTCTGGTCGAAGAGAAGTTTCGGCCGATTTTGCACAAACTGGAAGAAGAAGTGATCAGTTCGGGCTTGTTCGAACCCAAAGTCGTGTATGGCTACTTCCCTGCCCAGGCCGACGGCAACGACGTGGTTGTCTACCAGGCGCCGAGTACCGAATCGCCACTCCCGAGTGCAGCTGCGACCGAGTTCTTGCGCTTTACATTCCCCCGGCAGCGTGAAGGGCGCCGGCTTTGCATCTCGGACTTCTTCGCGCCGAAGTCGTCCGGGAAGATGGATGTGATTGGGCTCTCACTGGTCACGATTGGGCCGAAGGCGAGTTTGGAGACGCAGCGTCTGTTCGAGGGCGGAGAGTACACAAAGTATCTCTACCTGCACGGGTTGAGCGTCGAAACCGCCGAGGCCCTGGCCGAGTTCCATCACAAGAAGATGCGCGAGGAACTGGGGATTGCCGGGGAGGACGCCGCGGAGATTCGTGATCTGTTTCATCAGAAGTATCGCGGGTCGCGGTATTCGTTTGGCTATCCGGCCTGCCCAAATCTGGAGGATCAGACTAAGTTGTTCGCCCTTCTCAAGCCCGAGGAGAACGTGGGCGTGCGGCTGACTTCTGGATTCTTGTTGGAGCCGGAGCAGTCGACTTCCGCGATTGTGGTGCATCACCCGGGTGCGAAGTACTTCGTGGTGTAAGAGTGCCATCGTACGCTTTCTCGCCAACCGGTTGACGGCGAAGCGCATCTTTCTTGCATGATTCGCAAATTGAAATCGGGAGAATTCCGTTTGTATTCGCGAAAGAAAGATGCGAAGACGGGAAAGCGGCGGAATCTGGGGACCTTTTCTTCGCTGACTGCGGCCAAGAAGCATGAGCGCGCAGTGCAGTTCTTCAAGAAGCAATAGGGATGCGTACTGCTAGAAGGAAGTTTGCAACCGCAGGGCGTAACTCCGAGGCGGGGCAATCGCGTTGCCAGAGAATAGTCCTCCAAAATCGATCACGTTCAGGCGATTGTTGATATTCAGAAGATCGGCCTGAAGGCGCATGGACACTTTGTCATTCTTCCAGACGTCCGCGCCCACCGACGCACCCACGGCAAGTGACGGCTTCACTCGGCCCCGATCGAAGTTGATGCGGTCGACCACGGTCTGACCATACTGGGCGAGAGCTTCCTGATAGGTTCCGGTAAAGTCGAAGGGCAGTCCACTACCGTACTCCGCCGAGCCCGCAATCCACATACGCGAAATCAGCTGATAGCGCACGCGAGCTCGCAAACTGTTGCGCTGATCTTGCGAATCGGGAAAGTGGCCTGTGAGTTGCGTGGTCGCATCGGTGGCATCGTCACCAAGGAAAAGGCCGCCGGTCACTGGAAACCATGAGTTGCCGACGATGTAGGAGTAGCTGGCGAGGCCTGAGAATCGTCCCCACTTCGGGATCTCTACTTTAGCTTCGGCTCCGTAGATGACAGCCTTTTCGAAGGCGATGGGAAAGCTGACCGCGGTGCTGAGAATCTGATCGTCGTCCGCGTAGTTGTTGACGTAGCGCCGGAAATAGTTGGCATCGAAACGGAGTTGGCCAAAAAAGCTCTTGGTGCCCCCAACTTCGAAGTAGTTGCCATGAGACGGCTCGACCGGCAGGCGCAACACACTAGGATTCAGCGAAATCACCTGCGCAGAACTCGACAGCAAAATGTTGTCTGAAGATGGCGTCTGGAAGATGCGGTCGTAGGAAGCGTGGATCACGAGCCCGGCTGAGGGGAAGTAACGAGCTATCGAAAGACGCGGACTGACGGCGTTCTGGTTGACCAGGAGCTGATAGTGGTCCCAACGCATTCCCGCGCTGATCGTCCAGTTGCGGAGACGAATGAGGTCCTGGACGTAAGCGGACTGCTCCAGGTCGGGACGGTTTCCGGTGAAAGTGAAGGTCTGGGGTGTCCCCGGGTCAAACTGGCTGGGATCGGTAACGATGTCGCTGAAGTTTTCGCGCAGGAACATCGTGTCCGATTCGACGCCGGCCTTGAACTCCTGCCGTCCGTGATGGATCGAGATGGAGCCGTTGAAGTATCCCTCCGTAAAGTGATTGTGGAGGAAGACAATGACGGGAGTGGACTCGGGATTGGAGGTGAGGTCGTCGGAATTGTCCCTGACCATGCCGCGAAGGCTGCCCAGCGCGTTCGAAGAGAACACGTGCTGATAGGACACTATGCCCATCGTTTCGAAGTTATTGCCATCCTGGCGCTGTCCTGCGGCCTGCTGCACCTGTTCGTTGGGAATCTCGTACCGGGAGAGGCCGTGGCGGACGATTAGACCGAGACGGTCCCGGGTTGTGAAGTCGCGCTCGTAGTTGACGGAGAAATCGCCGGTCGTTCCGTGGTTGGTGTAATTTTCGGGAACCACGGGGTTCAGATAGTGGCTGGTCATGCTGCCTGCTGCGCTGCCACCGAGTGTGTTCCCCTTCCACATGTACTGTCCCTGCGCGAAGGCACCCGCGGTGTCAAAACTGCCGCCCGAGAGCACCGTCTGCCCGTGCAGCCCGGCCTGGGTATCTTTGAGGGTATTGACCTCGATGACCCCGCCCATCTTGCGGCCAAATTCGGCGGGAATTCCTGCGGTATACACATTGAGAGAATCGACATCATCCGCTTCGATCTCAGGACCGAAACTGGGAGAGCGGTTCTCGGTCAGCGGGATTCCATCCACCACGAATTGAGTTTGATATTCGGAGCCGCGCGGGTGCAGCACCGCATTCCCTTCATAGAGCCATCCCGGCTGCGAATTGACCAGGTCCTGCAGCGAGCGGCCGGGCAGCGACGTGCTTCGAGTTTGGATGGTCTGCGCGCCGATTTCATTCGCTGAGCCCGCACGGTAGGGGTCGATGAGAGTATCGGAGTCCTGGACGGTGACCGAGGCGGTAACTGGCGCCAGGCTGAGCCGGACCGAATATTCAGTGGGAATGGCGGACCGGATCTCGACGGACGCGGAAACGTCGGCGAATCCCGACTGATGGATCTCGACGCGATACAAGCCATAGCGAAGTCGCCGGGCTACGAGCACGCCAGCGTCGTCGGTGACCAGGGTGTTGTGGTACGCGTTGGCCTGACTCACCAGCTCGACGGTAGTCTTCACGCCGAGACCCTGAGGATCGGAAACTCTGAGGCGGAGTTCTCCCGTGTTGCTCTGTCCAAACAGCGGCAGGGCCAGCAGCACAATTCCGAGATGAGGAAGCAGGCGCAAGATTGTGAAAGGGGGGAATCCTCATGATACCAGCCATGCCCACCGCAGCTTATTACCAATGGCATCACGGCAGACCGAGGGCTATCGCGACTTTTTACAAAATGTAGACACCGTGTTGACACAATAAGGCTCACGGTAAGTCACTCTCTAAGCAGGTCCTACGCAGGAGGCGGACCCTCTACCGCCCCTTGGTCGGATCGTAAGCTTCAAGCCTTCCGTCACCGGGAAGGCATGGGGAGAAACTGGTGCTCTCACCGCAGGGGGTGGGAGCGCCAGTTTTGCGTTTTGCGCTTCCGCCGAGTCCCGCAGGTGCTTGGCTAAGCACTGGGCTCGCAGCCTGTTAGCTTCGCGATCCATTTTCAACTGTTACAATTTTGAGTGATCGGCCAAGTCGCTGGCTGAACCAATCAAGCGCCATGAAATGTCCTTTTTGCGGATTTGCGAATGACAAGGTCGTCGACTCGCGCGAGAGCAAGGAAGCGGAGTCCATCCGGCGGAGGCGTGAGTGCCTCAAGTGCGGCAAGCGCTTCACCACGTACGAACGCATCGATGAAATTCCCTACATGGTGGTGAAAAAAGACGGGCGTCGTGAAAAATTCGACCGCCAGAAGGTCCTCAACGGATTGCTGCGGGCCTGCGAAAAACGCCCTGTTCCCATCAGCAAATTGGAACAGATCGTGAATGAGTCGGAGTCGTTCGTCATGGAGTCAGCGGAACGCGAGCGCAAGACCAGCGAACTGGGAGAACTGATCATGAACCGGCTGCGGCGCTATGACAAGGTGGCTTACGTGCGCTTTGCCTCCGTATATCTGGATTTCAAGGACGTCAAAGAGTTCATGAATGAGTTGAAGGATCTGGTCAAAGTTAAGCCTGCATAACGGCTAACCTCAAGGACAATCGAGTCATGAGTCATAAAGTAACTCTGATCCCCGGAGACGGGATCGGTCCCGAAGTGATGAATGCAACGGTGCGCATCCTGGAAGCGACCGGGGTGAAGTTCGACTGGGAAACCTTCGCCGTGGGGGCGGAGGCATTTGAAAAGTCAGGCGAGTACATTCCCAAAGATTTGATCGAGTCGCTGGAGCGCACGCACGTCGGTTTGAAGGGTCCCGTAACGACGCCGGTCGGTGGCGGCTTTCCCAGCATCAACGTCGCTCTGCGGAAGAGATTCGAACTCTACGCAAACTTCCGGCCGATCCGCAATCTACCGCATATTCCGACACGGTATCCGGACGTCGATCTGATCATCGTGCGCGAGAACACCGAAGGGCTCTATTCAGGGTTGGAGCATGAGGTAGTACCCGGCGTGGTGGAAAGTCTGAAGATCATCACCGAGAAAGCGTCGACGCGCATCGCCAAATTTGCTTTCGAATACGCCCGCAAAAATAACCGCAAGAAGATTCACTGCATCCACAAAGCCAACATCATGAAATTGTCGGACGGACTATTCCTGCGTTGCACTCGCAATGTCGCAAAGGACTATCCCGAAATCACTTACGGCGAACACATTGTGGACAACACCTGCATGCAACTGGTCATGAACCCTTACCAGTACGACATGCTGGTGATGGAAAATCTGTACGGCGACATTCTCTCGGATTTGTGTGCTGCCTTTGTCGGCGGACTGGGGTTCGTCCCCAGCGCAAACCTAGGTGACGACTGCGCCGTGTTTGAAGCCGTACACGGCTCCGCTCCCGATATTGCGGGAAAGAATGTGGCCAACCCCACGGCACTGCTGCGCTCGGCCCTGCTGATGGTGCGGCATCTCGGGGAGCACGCCGCTTCCACGCAGATTCGGAATGCACTAGAGCGGGTCTATCGGCACCCCGAAAAACTGACTCGCGATATCGGCGGAAAGTCTGGGACGTCAGAATTCGCCGACGCCGTCATTGATGAAATGCAGAGCAGCAAGGCCGAACCGGCGCCAGTCTAGAGTGCCCAAACGTTTACCGGCGCTTCAACGCTTCCAGTTCTTCCAAAGTTCGCGGCCAGTCCGATCCCAGCAGGCGAGAGAGGCTCCGGTCGGCCAGTACTTTTCCACCCGTCTGGCAGCGCGCGCAGTAATTGGTCTCTTTGTCGGCATAGCGAATTCTCAAAATCTTATCGCCGCACCTCGGACAAGGAAGTCCATAACGCCCGTGGGCTGCCATGTCGGGACGAAACGCCGTGACCTTTTCTGGAAAAGTCTTTTCTGCCTCGATGCGCAGGCGATTCATCCACAGCTCCAGCGTCTGTCGTGTTGCCGCGAACAGCCGCTGCCAGTCGTCCGGCGAAAGCTTGTTGGTGAGCAGGATCGGGGAGAGCTGCGCCGCATGCAGAATCTCGTCGGAATATGCGTTGCCGATGCCGCTCAGTAAGCGTGGATCGGTTAGCGCGCGCTTCAACGTATGATTCTCAGCCGTCATAACTGCGCGAAACGAATTCAGATCTGCAGTCAAGACGTCAATCCCTCCGGCATCCAGGGAGCGCAGCCCCTCCTCGCCGCTGACCAGATGCAGCGCCGCTCGACGCTTGCTACCGGCTTCCGTCAGAACCAGAGAACCTTCAGGAAAGTCGAATGCAGCCAGATTCTGCCGCCCTGCGAGTTTGGCGTCCGGGGCTCTCCAGTGCAAACGTCCGGCAATCATCAGGTGCAGCACCAGCCACAGATCTCCTTCTACGCCGATCGCGATGCGCTTGCCGGTTCGGCGCAAGCTTTCCACAATCCGTCCCTCCGCACTCGCAAGCGGCGGCTGCGCCGTCCGCAGCAGAAACGGGCTGGCCACTCGTATGTGCTCCAGTCGCTGGCCGACGATGCGTGCCTCCAGCGCCACTATGTATGCCGTGATGTCAGGTAATTCGGGCATCTCTATCTAGCTTGCCTGTCTGCACTAGCGTCTGGCAATCCACCGGGAGGATGTCGATGTTGCAAATCTCTTCATCTTGTTGCCCTTCGCCGAATCGATGTATTATCCCGGCTCCCCCAGCAAGCGGGTGCTCCGCACAACCACTTCGCAACAAACCTCTTCTGAAGGAGACCGCACTATGCCACGTCCCGCTCGGTCTGTCGTCGTCACTTTGAGCTTCGTGATTCTCTCCACTTTTGTCGGCTTCGCGCAAACAGGCAGCACGGCGACCCTCGAGCGCTTGCTGATTTTCACCGGCGCCAAGAATGGAGGCCAGCCTGAGCAAGCGCCCATTGTAGATCAGACAGGAAACCTCTACGGCGCAACATCCGAAGGCGGAAACGGCAAGTGCTCAATCGGAAAGTGGACGGTAGGCTGCGGCACGGTCTATCGGCTTTCGCCCCCTTCCAGCGCCAGCCAGCAATGGAAGGAGACACTGCTCTACCAGTTCCGGAACCTCGCCGACGGCGAATATCCTGTCGGTGGCCTGGTTTTTGATAAGGCGGGAAATCTCTACGGCACCACTTACTTTGGCGGCGGCTCGATACCGGCTTGTGGAAGCGTATTTCAGCTCACCCCGCCGGCTTCGGGCAGTGGGCCCTGGACCAAGAAGATCCTATACAAGTTCTTGTGCGGAGCGGACGGTGGGTATCCGGAGTCCGGACTCACCTTCGATAAAGCTGGAAACCTGTACGGAGCCGCGAGCGGGGGTGGTATCTGCAATCTTTCGTACGGTTGCGGCGGCGTCGTGTATGAACTGTCTCCCCCAACGGTAGCGGGAGGTCCCTGGACCGAGTCCGTCCTTTACACATTCCTCCAGACTCCCGACGGCGCACAGCCTCAATCTACTCCTGTGTTCGATGCCACCGGCAAACTCTACGGAGCGACGATCGAGGGGGGGAACTGCGGCTCGAATACGGGATGCGGAACGATCTTCCAACTCACGCCTCCGTCCACATCGGGCGGTTCGTGGACCGAGATGGTCCTATACTCGTTCGGCAGTCAGCCGTTCGACGGTATTGGAGCGCGCTCGGGACTGGTATTCGCCAAGCCAGGAGTCTTCTATGGCGTCACCGAGGAGGGAGGAACAGCAGGCCGCGGGACAGTGTATCAATTAACCGCGCCTACCTCATCCGGAGGCAGTTGGAGCGAAAGCGTCCTGTATTCCTTCAGCGGCAGTGACGGATCCGGCCCGTTCGGGGCACCGGCGTTGGGCAGCGATGGTTCGATCTATGGCATGACGATTTACGGCGGTAACGACGAAGGGAACGTTTTTCAACTCACCCCACCTGCCGTGTCCGGCGATCCGTGGACCGAAACGTCACTCTACCAGTTCAACTCTCGCGCATACCCAGTGGCCGGACTCACACTTGGCCAGGGCGGCTGGCTCTATGGAACGACCATGGGAGGTGTGGAGGCAGGGGACTGCGGGACCAGCCGGTCGGGGCAGAATATCGGATGTGGAGAAGTGTTCCGCATTCTCCCGTGAAATCGATATTTTGATCCTCAAAAATCGCAGCTGAGTTGCTGGCATCATTTCCGCCATTGACTCGCGCGCTCGGTTCGGAGTACAGTCCTTGGCGTTCTGGGGATTCTGGGGAAAATGACGCGCACATCACGGCGTGTGGGGATAGTTCTCTTTCAGCTCGGTGGACCCGACACGCTGGAAGCGATCGAACCTTTTTTGTACAACCTCTTTTGCGACCCCGATATCATTGATTTCCCTTTTGCCCGCATCGGGCGCAAGCCCCTGGCCAAGCTGATCTCGACCACCCGCGCCCGCAAGGTTCAGCATCACTACGCGACGATTGGCGGAGGCTCGCCCATCCGGCGCCACACGGAACGGCAGGCCCGGGCCCTTGAGACGGAACTACGCGGTCAGGGCATCGACGCTCACTGCTTCGTGGCCATGCGGTACTGGCACCCGTTTACCCGTGAGGCAATCGAGCAACTGCGAGCAGCCCAATGTGACGAGGTCGTGCTCCTGCCGTTGTATCCCCAGTATTCGTCCACGACCACCGGATCGAGCTTGAACGAATGGCGGCGGCTCTTCCACGGCGATATGCCGGTCCGATGCGTAGAGACTTTCTATCGTAATACGATGTATCTGGATGCGGTGGCAGAGAAGGTGAACGAAGCCCTATCCCGCTTCCCTGAGCCCGGGCGGCCGGAAATTGTGTTCAGCGCGCACAGCATACCGATGTCGGTGATTGAAAAAGGCGACCCTTACCAACGGCAGATCGAGGAGACGGTGCGCCTCCTGACCGAACGCGGGGGCTGGACTAACCCGCAGCGGCTCTGCTACCAGAGCAAGGTCGGAGCCAGCCGATGGCTGCAACCTTCCCTGCACCAGACTCTGCGGCAATTGGCGGAGGAGCGCGTGCGCGAGATGTGTGTCGTCCCGGTGGCGTTCGTTTCCGATCACGTCGAAACTCTCGGTGAAATCGATCACGACGCTCGCGCGGAAGCACTCAGGCTTGGGATTACGCAGTTTGAGATGAGCGCCGGATTAAACGATTCTGCAAAATTCATCCGCGCCCTGGCGCAGCTCGTGACCGAGGCGCTAGGGCAGCCAGTCCACACCTTGGTTCCGATTCGCAATGCAGGGAGGACGTTGGCGGAGCCGCAGTACGCGGCAGCCGCTGGTTTGGATTAGGGCCAAGTCATCGAGTTACAGGAGGAAGTTCATGGCGGAGGAGACCGGGAAGGTCAACCCGAATCCCGAGGTTGCGAAACCTGTCGCGAAATCCGCGACGCCGGGGGCGCAGGATGCCACCAAATATGTAGGCACACCGGCCGTGGGAACCTCGAAGGCGGCGGCGGCCGCTGGCGTGGCTGGCACCGCTCCGTCCACCGAGATCGACCGCCACCGCCGCCGTTTCGTTTGGACGATGGTCACTGGCTTCCTGATGGCGTGGTTCCTGGCGTTCTTTCGCTTCTTCCTGCCGCGCACTCTGTTTGAACCTAACTCCGTTTTCAAGATTGGCTACCCATCCGAATTCGCCCTCGGAGTGGACACGAAGTTCCAGCAGAAATATCGCATCTGGGTCGATCGCACACCAGACCGGCTGTTCGTGATCTACGCACGGTGCACGCACCTGGGCTGCACGCCTGATTGGAAACCCAGCGAAAACAAATTCAAGTGTCCGTGCCACGGCAGCGGCTACGACAGCGAAGGGATCAACTTCGAAGGGCCGGCGCCCAGACCGATGGACCGCGCGAAAATCGAACTGGCGCCCGATGGACAGATCATCGTAGACACTTCGCGCCTTTATCAGTGGCCCAAGGGACAGCCCTCGCACTTTAACGATCCGGGAGCGTTCTTGACGGGCGTGTAAACAAGCGAGGGCGAGGCGCCCTCGCGACAGCCGGCGGGNNCGGCGGGACGCCGGCGCTACAAGAAGAACTCTTATGGCTGACGAAAACAATCCGAACAGCGGCAACGGCGGCTCTAACGGCGGCTCCAACGGAAAGAACGGGAAAGTCGGACTGGTGGAGCGGGTCACGACCGGCGTTAAAGAGGATATCCAAGCCCTCAAAACGGATATCCCGACCAAGACGAAGGAACAGATCGAGGGGCTGAAAGATCCGACGAAGACCCAGGTCTACACGTCGATCTTCCGCCACAAGCACGACGATACGCCCCGCAACCGGGCGCTGGGCGTGCTTTCCAACGTGTTCCTGCATCTGCATCCGGCGAAGATCAACCGCGATTCCGTGCGCTACAGCTACACCTGGGGCATGGGCGGGATTACCTTCTATCTGTTCATCATCCTGACCTACACCGGCGTCTTGCTGATGTTCTATTACCATCCCAGCAAGGTGCAGGCGTTTCGGGACGTGCTCTATCTCGAGCACGACGTTCCCTTCGGCAAGATATTGCGCAACATGCACCGCTGGGCGGCCCACCTGATGGTCATTGGCGTGTGGCTGCACATGTTCCGTGTTTTCTTAACCGGGTCCTATAAGAAGCCGCGCGAATTTAACTGGAATATCGGCGTGCTGCTGCTGGTGTTTACTTTGCTGCTGTCATTCACGGGATATCTGCTACCTGACGATCAACTGGGATTCTGGGCCGTCACCGTGGGCACGAACATGGCCCGCGCCACGCCACTCTTGGGGCATGAAGGCCCGTTCGGCTCGATGCTCGGTATGACGCCCTACAACGATGTGCGCTTCGGATTGCTGGGCGGATCGATCGTCGATGCGAATGCGCTACTTCGCTCCTACATCTGGCATTGCATCGGCATTCCGATCGTTGCGTCGGTGCTGATGATTGTGCACTTCTGGCGCGTGCGAAAAGACGGCGGGATTTCTGGTCCGGCTCCAGTGATGCTCGAAGCAGAAGCAGACAAACCGCGGCGCGGCCCGAAAGCAGCGGGAGAGTAAGAGAGGTTTATGTGGGGACAGCCCCATCGGCTGTCCGCCGGGCGAAGCCCGGGAGTGGTTAACGGAAACGCTTCGAGTTAGTGCTCGACGGACGGTCGAAGGCGGCCGTCCCCACATGATTCAGAAGCACGGGTCGTGGAGAGACTATGGATTGGCGACAACTCTGGGAGATTTGTTCGGCGCCCGACAACGTGCCGATCGTGGGCTTGATTCCACTGCTTGCGTTCTACATTTATCTCGCGGTGAAACAGGCGCGCGCCAACGACCAGTTGATCGAACAACTCGAAGCCGACCCCGCGATGGCCAAGACCCATCATCGCAAGACTTGGCCCTTCAAGCCCGGCTGGGCGAAGGAAGTGCACGTTTGGCCATTTCTGCTGCGCATTGAATTTCTCGCTGCCATCATCATCACGATCATCCTGATGGTCTGGTCCATCACCCTGAATGCACCACTCGAGGAACCGGCGAATCCCAACCTTACGATGAATCCTGCAAAAGCTCCGTGGTACTTCCTCGGACTGCAGGAGATGCTCGTCTATTTCGATCCGTGGATTGCCGGCGTGGTCATGCCGACGATGATCATCATTGGACTGATGGTCATTCCCTACATCGATACGAATCCTCTGGGCAGCGGGTATTACACGTGGAAGCAGCGTAAGTTTTCGATTTCCACGTTCATGTTTGGTTTTGTAATTTTGTGGGTCGCGATGATCATCATCGGGACGTTTATTCGCGGGCCGGGCTGGCAATGGTTTTGGCCGGGGCAGACTTGGGATCACAACCGCTTGATTTATGAAGTGAACCGCGACCTGCCCGATATATTCGGTCTCACGTCCAACATGGCGAAAGCTGTTTTCGGAGCGATCGTAGTCGGCGGATTTTATGTGGTCGGCGGCGGAGCAGTGTACTCGCTGTTCCGTCGGAAAATGCAGAAAGATTTCCAGCGCATGAGCCTGCTGCAGTTTTCGCTCATGGCATTTTTGTGGCTGACCATGCTGGCTTTGCCGCTGAAGATGGCCCTGCGCCTTCTGTGGCACATCAAGTATGTGTGGATTACGCCGTGGTTTAACGTTTGATTGTCATGCTGAGCGGAGCTGGAATTTCGCGAAACGAGATTCCAGCGCAGTCGAAGCATCCCTACCCGAGCAGGATTGCCGAGGTAGGTACGTTTCGCTCTGAATGACATGTAGAAGTAAGTTCGGAGGAACTGGTGCCTGAAAAACCGATTCCCGAGCAGGATCCGATCACCGGAAAATCGTACGCGATCCACTACTTGATCGCGACGGTGATTCTGATAGGTACGCTGTTCTGGGCTTTGTACGACGAAGCATGGGGACAGCGACCGTGGAAGGCCTTCCAGGATCAGTGGAAGGACCGCTACAGCGCCTTCCTGAACACAGCCACGTCCAAGTCGTCCAAGTCAGAGCAATCGGTCGAGCAGGATCCTCAATACGCTGTTCTGAAACAAGCGTACGAAAAGGCCTATCAGGATTCGAAACCGCAAGCGGAGGAAGCGCGCAAAAAGCTCGACGACGCCAGCGCTCGCTTGCTGGCCGTGCAAAGCGTCTTTACCGACCGCCGTGCCTATGTAAATGCCCTGACCTACGAGTTGGAAACGAGCGCCAGCGACTCCGCGAAAGCCAGCAAGAAGAAAGACATCGATTCCTACAAAGCTGAACAAGCAACGGTCGAGTTTCCCGACGGTACCAAGCAGAAATTTACATTCCCGCAATTGGAGGAGAAGTACAACGAAATCCGCGACGAGCGGACCAAGCTCAGTCTCGAATTAGGCGACGTCCTCAAGCCGGTGACTGCGGCGAAGGCCAAGATGGACGATTACATCTCGGACCACATGGTCGACCTGACTCCGCAACAGATTCAGGGACTGAAGAGACGGGCCACAGAGTGGGATCCGGCGATCGTGCAGATCAATGTCGCCGACGCCAATATCGTCGACCGTTGCGAGTCCTGCCACATGAATACGCGCGAGCCGCTGAAGGTCACGGTCGCGGCGATGACGGCCAAAGGCGCAAAGCGGCCGGACGAGTATGCCAATGCGTTTGTAAGCCATCCTGAGCCTGAGTTGCTCTCGATCCACGATCCCGAGAAGTTTGGCTGCTCGCCCTGCCACCAGGGTAACGGCCGCGCCACGACCAGCATCGAGAAGGCACACGGAAATTATGAACACTGGCTGTGGCCGCTTTATCCCAAAGAGAATTCGCAGGCAGGGTGCCAGAGTTGCCACTCTGCCGACATGGTCCTAGCCAGCGGCGACGTTCAGTTCAACACGATCAATAACGGCAAGGATTTGTTCCGGCAGCGCGGCTGCATGGGATGCCATCGCTACGAGGGCTATGACAAGGAGCCCGAAGACCTGAACTCCGTCGGGCAGCAGATCAAGCAAATCGAGACGCAGAAGAAGGAGAACGTTAAGAACTCCGCCGATTTGATGAAGCAGGCCGACGCCGCCGAATCGAACGACGAAGCCAACGCGCTCAACGTCAAGGCCGTCGATCTGAAAGTGGCCAACAGCAAGCTGGACGCGCGTTTGCAGCAGCTCGACTTTCAGTCGCACAGCCTGATGCAGGACCAGAAAAAGGTCGGCCCCAATCTGAAAGATGTCCGGCTGAAACTGAACAAGAACTGGATTCCAGTGTGGCTGAAGAAACCGTCCGACTTCCGGCCGACGACGAAGATGCCGAACTTCCGCCTCACCGACCATCAGATTCAGGCCATCTCGGCGTACATCTGGCAATCCGGATTCACCGACGAACTTCCCAAACACAAGCCCGGCAACGCCGCTCATGGCAAAGAACTATTTGAAGAGCGTGGATGCCTTGCTTGCCACTCGATCGGCGAAGGCGACCAGATGCAGGGCGGCGTGTTTTCAGCGAACTTGACCCGCGTTGGCGAAAAAGCAAACTACGACTATCTCGTGCGCTGGATCCACAACGCGCGGCAGCGGACTCGACCGTACTGCCCGTACGAGAAAAAAGACATTGGTCCCGAAGATTACGCCAAGAAGGGACTCCCCTACGTATTCGACCTGGATCACAGCCGCTGCCCGAACGACGGCCATGAACTGCAAGTCCAGAATATGACGGTGATGCCGAGCCTGCGCCTGAGTCCCGAGGATGCAGAGGACATCGCCACGTACCTGATGACACAGAAAAAGCAGGAACCGTCGTCCTACGCGGCTGCGTCGTTCATGGATGATCCGGCACTCAAAGAAGAAGGCAAGAAATGGGTACGGCACTACGGCTGCGCTGGATGCCACGAGATCGCGGGCTTCGAAGACGAAGGTCGCATCGGCACTGAGTTGACGTTCGAAGGCAGTAAGCCGATTGAGCGCCTCGACTTCGCTCTCTTCACCGAAGTCGCGCAACGCGGCGGCAAGGGCTCGGAGCCAATTAAGGACAAGGAAGATCTGGCCCGTCTCCCGGATGGTCCGGCGACTGAGCCATGGTACGACCACAAAGGATTCTTCGAGCATAAACTCGCCGAACCGAATATCTACGATCAAGGCAAGGTGAAGGGCGAGACCGAAGCTCTCCGCATGCCGAACCTGCACCTCACGAAAGACCAAGTCCTCGACCTCACGACCTTCCTGTTGGGCAGCCAGGAGACTTCCCTGCCCCAGAGCTATCAGTACAAGCCGGGTGACGCGCGCCACGACATTCAGGAAGGCTGGTGGATCGTCAAGAAGTACAACTGCATGGGATGCCACCAGTTCATCCCCGGCCAGCGCACAATTCTGATGGGCCTCAAGCAATATCAGGACGTACAGGAGCAATTGCCACCGAAGTTGCTCACCGAAGGCGCCCGCGTCGATCCCGAATGGCTGCGCAAGTTCCTGTCGAATCCGGCACTCAGCACCACGGACACGAACCGAAACGGCGTGCGCCCGTATCTGAAAGTTCGCATGCCAACGTTCTCGTTCTCAGACAACGAGCTTCGGAAACTCGTGCGCTTCTTCGAAGCTTTGTCGCAGCAGCCTCTTCCCTACATTCCGGAGGAAGTGCCAGCGCTCACCGCCAAAGAAACGGACATGGCTCGGAGCTTGTTCTCAAGTACGGCAGCGCCATGCCTGAAATGCCACGCTACAGGCGATCCGTCACACGACAAGATTGCTACCGCGCCGAACTTCCTGTTGGCGAAAGAGCGCCTGAAGCCGGACTGGGTCGAGCGCTGGATTACCGATCCACAAGCGGTCAGCCCGGGTACGTCGATGCCGTCTGGCTTGTTCAAGCAGCAGGGTACCCAGTACGTCTTTGCGGGGCCGACCCCGCCAACGTTTAATGGCTATACGGGCGATCACCGCAAGCTGCTGACGGATTACATCTTCCAATTGACTCCGGAGGAGCAGCGGCGAGTCGCGTCGTCCATGCCGCGGGCGAAGGCGGCGGTGCAGCCTTCGAGTACTCGTAAACAGGCGGCCGTGGAATCGCATCATACGGCGAGCGGTGGTTCGCGGTAGAATGTCCGGTTTGGTAAATGCTCCTGCATTTGTAAGTCTCTACGGCGCGGGCGGGACGCCCGCGCGACAGCCGGTGAGACGCCGGTGCTACCACTTCAAAGAAAGGCGACATCATGAATAAGAAGACAGGTTGGACAAGACTGACGGTCAGCGCGCTGGCATTGTGTGCGCTGCTGATCCTGGCAGGTTGCAGCAAGAAGGAGAATACAGAGCAATCGAGCAACGCTCCTGCGGAGTCGGCGGCCCCTGCGCAGCCAGCCACGCCGATCGACCCGGCAACGGTAGCCACCGTGAACGGAACGGTGAAGTTTGATGGCACGGCTCCCAAGGCCTCCAAGATCGACATGAGCCAGGATCCCGGCTGCAAGGGCACAAACGAAGCCGAAAATGTCGTCGTCACCGGCGGCGATCTCGCCAATGTCTTCGTCTACGTGAAAGACGGCCTTGGCAACCGCACCTTCGATGTGCCCAGGGATCCGGTCGTGCTTGACCAAAAGGGCTGCCAGTACCATCCCCACGTGTTGGGCGTGATAGCCGGCCAGACCGTGCAGATCAAGAACGACGATCCTACGACGCACAATATCCATCCCACGCCGAAGGACAACCGGGAGTGGAACGAGTCGCAGCCGCCCTCTTCTCCAGCGATCGAAAAGAATTTCGCGCGTGAAGAGATCATGCTGCCCGTGAAGTGCAACCAGCACCCGTGGATGAAGATGTACATCAACGTGGTGAAGAGCCCATTCTTCGCTGTGACCGGCAAGGATGGAAAGTATGAGATCAAAGGCCTGCCGCCGGGCGACTATACCATCGCGTTCGTCCAAGAGAAACTCGGCGAACAAGATCAAAAGGTGACAGTCGCCGCGAAAGATACAAAAACCGTGGACCAGAGCTTCAAACCAGCCGCCGAATAGAGGCGCCGGTGGTAAAATACCGGGTTGGACAGAGCAGGTTGCGCTCAGCGTGCGACCTGCTCCGCCCTCCTAAGCCAAGAGCGGTCTCGTTTCCGGCTCCGGACGCCCGACCCAAGGGGCACTACTCTGAAAGCCATCGCGACAACCTACAATCGCGGGCATCACCGGCTCGCTGTCATTCTTGCCTGCTGGACTTTCCTTCTCATCATCGCGGGCGCGTTGGTCACCAGCAATGACGCTGGACTCTCCGTGCCAGACTGGCCGACCTCGTTCGGTTCCTTGTACAAGATCCCGAAACTGGTGGGTGGAGTAAAGTTCGAGCACACGCACCGCATGATCGGGCAAGGCGCAGGACTTCTAACCATTATCCTGGCTTGGTGGACCTGGGTCGTCGAAAAGCGGCGCTGGATGCGAATTCTGGGCCTTGCCGCCTTGGGAACTGTGATTGCCCAGGGAGTTCTGGGCGGTCTCACCGTCCTATTTTTTCTGCCTCCACCGGTTTCGTCCGCGCATGCGGCACTGGCTCAAACCTTTTTCTGCATTGCGGTCGCGATGGCGTTGTTCACTGGCCGTAAGTGGGTGGAGGAGCACCCTCGCGTGGAGTTCGACCAGCGGCGTCCGAGCTTACTCACCCTCACCCTGCTTTCCATTTTAGTGCTCTACGTGCAGTTGATTCTGGGAGCGATGTTCCGTCACCACGGATTGAGCTGGTGGCCCCACGTCGTACACGCCGTTCTCGTCTCGTTCGTGCTGGCATGGACGGCCGTGCGGGCGCTCACAGTCTATCCGCAAATCGAAGCGGTTCGTCGTCCGGCAGTTCTAATGCTGTCACTGGTCATCGCCCAGCTATGCCTCGGCTTTACCGCATTCCTGACTCGCGTGTCGTGGGGACGAGACGCGGTGCAACCGGAGCTACCCATGGTACTGGCTACCGTGGCTCACGTCGCGGTGGGAGCACTTCTGCTCGCGACCACGGTAATCCTGGCAATCCAGGTATGGCGGCATGTTCCGGTCGCTTTCGAAGAGACACTGCCGGAAGCGCAACGCGATGCCTCAGCAGCATAGGGCCGTTTTTCCCCCGGGGATGGGGCGAGCCACAACGTTCTCACCGCCTGCAAGTATTCGACGTGTCACTGCTGTTCCTAGCCGCAATTGTCAGCATGATGTCGTAAACTGGATACAGTCCCCGGAGTCGACTTTGGTTTCGAAAGTATCTGCGCTCGCTGAGCCCGGTCCCGAACTAGAGCAAGCAGCCGCGCCCGTTATTTCCGTACAAAATCTGGTCCACCGCTACGAGACCCGCACAGCTTTGAACGGCGTTTCCTTCGACGTGCGTCCGGCGGAACTGTTTGGGTTGCTCGGGCCCAACGGCAGCGGGAAGACGACGCTCTTCCGTATTCTCTCGACTCTGATGATCCCGACCGGCGGCCGTGCGGTCGTCATGGGATGCGACGCAGCGCAGGATCCCGCGAGTTTGAGGCGGCAGATTGGAGTCGTGTTTCAGGCGCAAAGTGTGGACGCAAAATTGACGGCCTACGAGAACCTCTGGCATCAGGGACATCTGTATGGCTTGCGTGGATCAACACTGAAACAACGCGTAGGAGAGATCCTGGCCCGCGTCGGACTGGCGGACCGTGCGAAAGAACGCGTGGAAACCTTCTCCGGCGGAATGCAGCGCCGCATCGAACTGGCCAAAGGCCTACTGCATCATCCCGGTGTCTTGTTGCTCGATGAACCCACCACGGGCCTCGACCCGGGCGCTCGCCGCGACTTGTGGCAATACCTGCAGATGCTGCGCGATGAAGAACACGTTTCCGTGCTGGTCACGACGCACCTGATGGAAGAGGCCGAACGCTGCGACCGCCTGGCCATCATGAACGAAGGAAATCTGGTGGCCTTGGGAACGCCTACAGAATTGAAAAGCGAAATCGGCGGCGACGTGATCCTGCTGGACGCCGCGCACGACGCCGGATTGCTGGCCGAACACATCCAGGCACGCTTCCACGTGGAAGCGACGGTCATGGGCAACCAGGTGCGTATCGAACGCGAAGGCGGCCACCGCTTCGTTCCCGACGTCGTTGAAGCGTTCCCCGGCGAGATTCAGGCAATTTCGGTGAGCAAGCCCGCGCTGGAAGACGTGTTCATCCACCGGACGGGCCACAAGTTTTGGAGTGAAGAGCGCGAAGCAAATTCAGCAGACGAAAAGAAAGACAAAAAGAAGAAGAGGAGGTAGCTTGCGTCCAATGATCCTGGTGCTTTCTCTGGTGCTCGGTCTAGTGCCCCTGGTGGGCGTCGTATGGATTTTCGTGAGCGGAATGATCGTACTCTCTCCGTTTTCAGTCACAATGGACGGCCTGTTCATGACGCTGATCCTGCTCACGCTCTCGGCATGCTTCCTGCTAAACGCATTCTGGGAAATGCGCGACCGCGGGATGCTTGGCAAGAAGGCAGCGCCGCCCGCTAAGACCCCTGCGGCGAAAGCGAGTTAGAGAAATGGCAACTCAGGCAACAACTCTGGCGCGACCGATGACGCCCGCATCCGCGGGCGTGATGCTGCCCGCGTTCACACTGTGGTGGCGCGAAATCGTTCGCTTTTACCGCCAACCCACGCGCGTGGTCGGCGTGCTCGCGTCGCCACTGGTGTTCTGGCTGGTCATTGGTTCGGGCTTCGGGACGTCGTTTCGCTCCGGCGGCGGACCCGGCCAGCAGCATTATCTCGATTATTTTTATCCCGGCGCGCTGATCATGATCGTGCTCTTCACTTCGATTTTCACCATGATGTCGGTGATCGAAGACCGTAAGGAAGGCTTCCTGCTTTCCGTGCTCGTCGCTCCCGTCCCGCGCACCGCAATCGTGCTCGGCAAAGTGCTCGGCGGGACAACGCTGTCGGCCATCCAAGGCATGATCTTTCTGATCTTCGCACCTTTCGCCGGAGTGCATCTCGCACTGGTTCAGGTGCTGCTCGCCGCCGTGGTGGTGTTCCTGGTGTCGTTCGCACTGACCGCGCTTGGGTTTGCCATTGCTTGGCCTATGGATTCGTCCCAGGCCTTTCACGGCATCGTGAACTTGTTTCTGATTCCGCTCTGGCTGTTGTCTGGCTCGCTGTTCCCTCTTGAGGGCGCCTCGGGATGGATCCGGGTCATCATGCGCCTCAACCCGCTGACTTACGGAGTCGAGGCCCTGCGCGGCCTTCTCTATCCGGGCGCGGAAACTACGTTTCCGCTTCCGTCCGCCATGGCAACTCTACTTCTGTTTTCCCTGGTCATGTTCGGACTGGCCCTGCTCATGGCTAATCGTCGCACCACGAAACCCGCCGCGTGATCCCAACCCTATGATCGCCGAACAGTACGCCTACTTCCCTGCCCTCAACGCCACCCTGAACGGAACCAGCGCCGTGCTGCTGCTGGCCGGACGCATCCTGATTGCGCGCGGTCGCATGGCTGCCCATCGCGCCTGCATGATCGCCGCCGTAGTGGCGTCGGCGTTGTTTCTGGGATGCTATCTCTTCTTCCACTTCGAGGTCGGCAACATCCGTTTTCTCGGCCAGGGATGGGCGCGACCCGTCTATTTTGCGATTCTCACTTCGCATGTCACGCTGGCCATCGTCATCGTGCCTCTTGCGATTATCACTTTGAGTCGCGGACTCAAGGCCCGATATCCGCAGCATCGCGCCATCGCCCGCTGGACCTGGCCATTGTGGATGTACGTATCCGTCACCGGCGTGATCGTGTATTTCATGCTGTACCAGTGGTTCCCGCATAGCTAGGACTCACCACGGAGGCACGGAGCCACGGAGCCACGGAGAAAACAAGGTCGACAGGGTTTGGTGTTGATTTCGGGCTTTCTTTCATAGTTTTCTCCGTGTCTCAGTGACTCCGTGGTGAGTGATCTTCTATGAGTGTCCTAAAGCTCAAGATTGATGTCTCCGGCACCGTCGGCGACGCCGCGTGGCGCGAGATCCAGCAGTTTGATCAGATTCAGAGTGCAGACTTCGGACCACAATTCGGTAGGGGCGGCCGCTGCAATCATCCGCCCGATGCTCCCCACGCCAAAGGCGAGTGGATCGGCGCCGAAATCCGGCTCCAGACGCCGCTTCTGGCCCAGTACGCCATGTCACATTATCTCGAGCAAGAGCGCGTGCTCGATGCCGATGTCGAGTAAGCAGATTCTGCTATAGTTCCTTTCCGGGATTCCATGTCCGTCAAATCAGAAACGCCCGTTCCAATTCCTACTCCAGATGGCTCTGTGGTACAGGAGCACAAGCCCAAGCGTTCGATGTCACGGACCCAGAAGATTCTCTTCTTCGCCACCGGATGGCTGATCGTCCTGATGCCCTTTCTGTTCTGGTGGAACACATGGTTCGGGCGCCATCTGTCCGACCAGCGGTTGACCGAGTATCTGCACGACGACAAGAAGCCGCGCCACATTCAGCACGCGCTGGTGCAGATGGGCGAGCGCATGGGCCGTCAGGACAAGGCGGGCAAACCAGTTCCCGATCCCGCGGCCAGACAGTGGTATCCCGACCTGATACGGCTGGCGGGTGATCCGGTGGACGAAGTTCGCAACACCGACGCCTGGGTCATGGGCCTTGACACCTCTGGTACGGGCTTTCACGAGACGCTGCTGAGGATGCTGTCCGATCCTTCGCCGATGGTCCGTGGCAACGCGGCGCTGTCGCTGGTGCGCTTCGGAGATGCGACTGGGCGTCCGCAGATCGTGGCGCTGCTGCAACCCGCCCTGATCAGCTCTCCCGCAGATGGCCGCGTCGTCGACTCCGACCGCCCCGGCACCGCTGTCCATCAGGGCGGACTGCTCGCGAAGATCGCACCTTCGGGATCTTCAGCGCCAGTCGAGATTCGCTCGCCGATTCCCGGGCGCATCCGCTCGGTTTCGCAGCCCGGCGCAAATGTCTCAGCAGGCTCAGAAGTGGCCGTGGTGGATCCTGGAACCGAGCAGGTATGGGAAGCCCTGCGGGCACTGTATCTGGTCGGACAAATCGACGATCTCGCGGCGGTCCGCCCCTACGAACGCGACTTGCCGGACATCTCGAACGATGTGCGCCAGCAAGCGCAAGAGACAGAAAAAGCAATCCGCGACAGAAGCGCTAACAAGTAGCGGCGGCATCCTGCCGGCTGTCTAGAGGGCGTCTCGCCCTCGATGTCGGGGAGCTACTCAAAAGACCCCAGGATTCCGATTACGAAAATGACGCAGAAACTAGGCTATATATCTCTGATAGTCCGCGAATACAACGAGGCCATCAACTTCTACACGCAGTCGCTGGGCTTCCAACTGATCGAGGACACCGACCTCGGGGACGGAAAGCGCTGGGTACGAGTCAGACCGCAGGGATCCACCGGGACCGCCCTACTGCTCGCCAAAGCAGTCAATCCCGAACAGGCCAGCCGCATCGGCAAGCAGACCGGCGGCCGCGTCTTCCTGTTTCTCCACACCGACGATTTCTGGCGCGACTATCGCGCGATGACAGAACGCGGCGTGAAGTTCGTGCGTCCGCCAAGCGAGGAATCATACGGAACGGTAGCTGTTTTCGAGGATCTCTACGGCAACAAGTGGGACTTGCTGGAACTGAAGGACTCGCACGCTGGTTAAGTGAATCGTGTGGTGCGAATTCCCCGCTATGGGTGGGTGCTGCGAAGTGGGTAGGGATCCTTCGACTGCGTTGCAGAATTCCCTTCGTGAATTCTGCAACTCCGCTCAGGATGACAGGTTCCGTTTTGATGAGAACTGAAAGCTGACAGCTTTCTAGATCGCCATCGGCCCAACTTCCTTTTCAACTTCCGCCGTGTCAACCATGACAATGGCGTCCCACGGGCAGCCATCGAGGAAGCAGCCGTCCGGGCCTTTGCTGAGGCATTTCTTGCAGCCGATGCAGAGGATAGGATCGATCTGAATTCGGCCGAACGGCGGATTGTCCTCGTCGGGCACCCAGAACATGCAGTCTTCCACCGGGCAGTATTCGACGCACGCGGGCGAGCCGGCGCATCCAGTGCAGCACTCGGTGATGACCGCCAATTCCTTGGGTTTCTTCTTGCGCGGGGTGGCGAGGCCTTTGGACTTCGGTTCAAACTTAAGTTCGTCGGGAACCATCCCAACGGCTCTGGTGGCGCCGGGTACAGGAGGCATGCGCGAGATTATAACCTGAAACTACTCCAGTAATGACCCTTACTTCCGCGTGAACATTCGTCTGGGGAAATCGGAGAATCTTGACCCAAAATGACACTCGGGGCAGGGGTTTGTGACAGGCAGCACGATTCCCACCGGCCCCGTTCTGTTATAGTGAACCCCTGCAAAGGAGCACCGACATGGCTGGCAAGAGTCTGAACCGGGTTCAACTGATCGGAAATTTAGGGAAAGACCCCGAAATCAAATACACGCCGCAGGGCACGCCCGTGGCTAAGCTGACCATCGCCACCAACGAGCGCTTCAAGGACAAGGCCGGCGAGTGGCAGGATCGCACGGAGTGGCATAATGTCGTCCTCTGGCAGCGGCTGGCCGAGATTGCCGGCGAGTATCTGAAGAAGGGCGGCAAGGTCTACATCGAGGGCCGCCTGCAAACTCGCTCCTGGGACGACAAGACCTCCGGCCAGAAGAAGTACATGACCGAAGTCGTTGCCAGCGACATCATCCTGCTGGGTGGACGCGGCGAGGGTGGTGGTGGCGGCGATTTCGCCGGAAGCTCGCGCGGATCTTCATCGTCGGCGGGCGGCGGCAACAACTTCGACCAGCGCACTCCTGAGCCCGAGCCGGCAGCATCCGGCCCGATCACGGACGACGACATTCCGTTCTAGCAGGCTGCTGTCACGTTTGTTGTCGGTCGCCTGCTATCGCCGCATCCTCCGCCGGATAATCGAACTGCGCCAGGAACTCGAAGGCCGGGGAATTTTCCAGCTGCCAGCCAATCGTCCGGCGGATCGCTTCCTCAATTGCTACGGGCTCTTTGTATCCCAGTTCGCGGCGGATACGCGCTGAACTCGCTGTCCAATGCTGCGCCGCATTGCCGGGCTTCAGCAGGTGGCGCGGCGTACCCTCCACCGGCAGGACGACGAACTCCCCATCCCACTTCATCTCGCAGGCGATTTTCCGTGCCCACTCCAGTTCGCTGAACGCGGGCTCCTCACACACGTTATAAATTCGTCCGGCAGCCCGATCATCCGTGGCAGCCAGCGCGATGGCTGCGGCCACATTCTCCACGTAGCCTCGCGGCGAGTGCCAGGCGGCCAGAGTTTCGGGAAAGATGATGTGGCGCCGTCGATCGGCGACACGCTTCACCACAGGATAAAACCGATGCAACGGATCTCCCGGCCCATACACCATGGGCAACCGGAGCACCGTGCCAGGAAGTTCGGGGTCGTTCATCACTATGCGTTCCGCTGGGATTTTGTCGTAGTCGTCCGTCGCCCAGGGGAAAATCTTGCGCAGCACCTGCAAGACCTCCGGTGGGTACGGATGCAGACTGCGGCGCAGCTCCGAGTCCTCGGTGAGAGGCACTTCCATCAGCGGGCCATCTTCCCTGCCCTGGAAAATGCCCACCGCGCGGTAGACGTCCATGCTACTCAGCATGACAACGCGCCGGATCGCGCCTCGGAACACACTCATCAGCGCTTCCGCCTGCGCACACGAACTGAGGACCAGATCAATGACTACGTCGGGAGCATAGCGTTTCAGTTCCTCAGCACTGGCATTCAGCTGGTTATGGTCACCCCGGATCTCATCGACCCCGGCGGGCGCTGCCGTCGTGCCCCGATGAAACACCGCAACGGTGTGCCCTTGCTGCTTTAATGCGGCAACAACAAACCGTCCGATGAAGCCATTTCCACCAATTAGAAGGAGGCGCATAGGACAGTCAACGCATCACGCAAACGCGCACAATGGGCGAACCCTTGGAATGAAGCAACAGAGAGCGGCCGCCGAGAAACGGCTGTTAAACCCATGAGAGGGCTTCACGACCCGGTTAGTCGCCGTCTCCGGTATCGACCGTGATCAGTTCCAGGCTCTGCAGCAGAGGGCTCGAGTCCGCGACGAACTCCACATGCCCGCATCGCGGGCACGACAGAATAGCGTGGCCGGAATTGCCGGGCGCCAGGCTGGCCCGCATCAGTTGCTACCGCTGG